>CAZIMT010000110.1:0-10802 GCA_964540295.1 uncultured Phycisphaeraceae bacterium | reverse complement strand
TCTTGGGCTGGTCGCGGTTCACTTCAATTTCTTCGATCGTCGTGCGCCGGATCGTGACCTTCCCCTGCGGCGTGTCGCGCTGCTCCTCTTCAACAGACTTGCGAACCGTCTGACGCGCCGGAGCGCGACCGGCCGCCGGGTCGGTCTTCACGCCCTTGGCAACGTGCCCGAAAAACTCGCCGAGCGAGCGCATGATCGACTTGGGCGGCGGCGAAGGTTTTTGCGAGGTTGGCGGTTGTGAATCCACGAGAGAAGGATAGTCGGCGCGTGCGGCCGGGCGCGACTACTTCGGCTTGTGGTGCGGGCGTCCCGCCTGCATCTGCTCGCTCTACTTCTATGTGTTGCTTTTCAAGAGCAATTCAAGCCAGGCGTCGTAGACAAAGTGAGAGGGCAGGCGAGACGCCCGCCCCGCATCATCATGAGATGCCGCGCGAAGAATTCTTAGTGATGCCCCTGCTCATCTCGCGTGCTGTCGATCGCCTTCACCACCGCCTCGGGCGTGAGCCGCTCGAACAGCTTCTCATCGATCAGCGCCACCGGGGCCGTGTCGCACGAGCCGAGGCACTCGACTTCGACCAGCGTGAAGCGGTCGTCGTCGGTGGTCTCGCCAACCTCGATGCCCAGCTTTTCGCGGATTGCGTCGGTAATCTTCTGGTGGTCGCAGACTTCGCACGCGATCGAGCGGCAGACCGCGATGAGGTGCTTGCCCTTGGGCTTGAGCCAGTATTCCTCATAAAAGCTGGCTGTGTCGATCACCTCTGCGGGCTTGATCGACAGGAACGCCGCGATCTCCATCATCGCCTGAGCCGGGATCCAGCCGTAGGCGTGCTGGACCTCGTGCAGGCACGGCAGCAGGGCCGCGAGCTTGGTCTCATAGCGCGGCAGCGTCACCGACGAAAGCCGAGCCTTCATTGCGGCCGTCAAGTACGGCTCGTCGCGTGTCTCGATCTTGGTGCTGCCCGAGGGCTTGGTGATCCAGGCCATGAGTGGTCCTTTGGTGAGATGGAGGTCGGGCGAATAGTACGCGAGGTTCGCAACGGGCAATCGAACGCCGGGGGATCAGCCTCGGCGATTCTCCGCGATCGCCCGCTCATAGGCTCGCTCGAAAAGCCCGCAGACCTTGGCCGAGTCCAGATTCTCCATAACCCACGCTCGCCCGGATCGGCCCATCGCTTCGCGTTTGGAATCATCGCTGAGCAGCGCCTTGATGGAATCCGCGAACGCCCGGGCGTCGCGATCGACGATCACCGCCCCACCGCTGGACTTAAGCTCGGGCCAGGTGTCTACCCCGAACGTCGTGACCACGGGCAGCCCGCAGGCGAGGGACTCATAGAACACGAAGCCAAAGTTCTCTTGGCTCGTCGGCAGCGCAAGTACATGGCACGCCTGGAAGAGTGATTCCTTGAGGGGCGACGTCACCATCCCCAGAAACTCAACGCGGCTGGCGAGACCTCGGCTGGAAACCTCTCGCGTGAGCACCTCGACGTAATTGCTTTCACCGGCGCCAGCAATGACGATGTTCACTTCAACGCCGGAATCTCGCAGCAAGGCCGCCGCTTCGAGCAGGACCTCGATGCCCTTCTTGTAGTGGATACGCGACAAAAACAGCACGCTCGGGCGGCCGTTGGTCAGGATCGGAAACCGCTCGCGCGCCGCGTCCGGTCCCGGCAGGTTGTGGTAGGGCTTGAGGTCGATGAGATTCGGGATCACCGTTCCGCGTCCTTTGGGGAACCACTTCCCAGACTGCGCCAGCTCGCCCTCGGCCGTGCAATGAACAAAGGCCGCCATCTCGAACACCTTTCGGCCGAACAGGGCGAGGAAGAGCTTCTTCTTGCGGGTGCGCTGCGACATCGGCCAATCGTCGAGCATGCCGCGCGGGCTGATGACATACGGGATTCCTAGGCCGCGCGCTACTGACGCGACCTGCACGTTGGACACGCCCCAGGCTCCGTGCAGGTGCAGCACCTGAAAGCCGCGGAGCCTTGCGCGAAACTCGCGGAGTTGCCGCGGCGAAAACAGACGCATCGGCCAAGTGCGCGATTCGAGCTTCCAGAGCTTCGGAAACCCGGGCCCAGTGGTAGTGTTATTATTGGACCATTCCTCCGGCCAAGCCTCGGAGTGGCGGGTGGCGACCACCGCGTCGTGACCCGCCGCCGCCAACGCACCCGAGAGGTCAATGACCGCTCTGGTCGGTCCGCCGAGTTCGTGGCGGAGGACTTTGATGTAGTGAAGGATGCGCATCGAGCCGCATATTACCGGGCAGTTCCCGCATCCGCCAGTGCGAAAAACGATTTAACTCTATATTCTGCAAGCGGTAAGACCTGTGCGGCCTGAAGCGAGCCTTGAATCTGTTTTCGCGAACTACCGGCTCTCGACCGCCTCTTGATACGCCCGCTCGAAGCTGTTCAAGACCTTGGTGGTATCTAGGTTCTCCATCACCCACGCCCGCCCCGCGCTGCCCATGTGTTTGAGTTTGGCAGGTTGAGCGAGCATGTCCTTGATCGCGTCTGCGAACGCGCGAGCGTCGCGCTGCACGATCACCGCCCCGCCGCTGGCCTTGAGTTCTGGCCAGGTATCGACGCTGAACGTGGTCACCACCGGAAGCTCGCACGCCATGGCCTCGAAGAACACGAACCCGAAGTTCTCCTGGCTCGACGGCAATGCGAAAACCTGACAGGCTTGGTAGAGCGATTCCTTGTGCGGCGACTTGACCAACCCCAGAAACTCGACGCGGTCGGAGAGGTTGAGGGTGGCGACCTGCCGCCTCAGCTCGACCAGATAGTTCTCGTCACCGCCCCCCGCGATCAAGATATTGACGTCCACGCCCGAGTCGCGCAATATGGCCGCGGCGTCGATCAGAACCTCGATCCCCTTTTTATAGTGCACTCGCGACAGGAACAGCACGCTGGGTCGGCCGTTGGTCAGGTGCGGGAACTTGGCGCGGGCGGCCTCAGGACCAGGCAGGCTGTGGTACGGGCTCAATTCGAACAGGCACGGGACCACCTTTACTCGCGCGTCGGGCATCCACTTGCGAGACTGCTCGCGCTCGCCCTCGGCCGTGCAGTGCACGAACGCAGCCTGTTCGAGCGTGCGGCGCCCCATCAGCGCGAGGTAGACCTGTTTTTTCAGACCGCGCTGGGCCATGGACCAGTCGTCCAGAACGCCGTGGATGCTCACGACGTAGGGGATGTTCATTTTCCGGAGCAGGGTTGCGAGTTGCGAGTTGGAGGGCTCCCACAGGCCGTGCAGGTGAACGACGTGCGTGCCCGCGAGCATGCTCTCGAGCCCTCGAAGCTCGTACGGAGAGAACCGCTTGATGGGCCAGTTGGGAGAGTTGACCTTCCAAAGCCTTGGGAGACTGACTGTGCCAGCTGGTTTGCCTTCGGACCACCCGGGCGCGAGATCTGTGGTCCACTCGTGAGGCCAAGCCTCGCCGTCCCCGGTCACGAGCGCGACCTCGTGCCCAGCCCCCGCCAACGCGCCGCAAATGTCCAAGACCGCGCGAGTCGGCCCACCAACTTCGTGACGCAACTGCGAGATATAGTGTGCGATCCGCATCGAGAACTCATTGTATCGGCCGAACAAGCGCGGCCATCAGAAGACGCTTTAAATCACGCGATTTTCTGCGAGCGCGACGGTACGAGAACCCGCGCGACGACGAGATCAAAGCCTGTCTCGCTCGGCGCGGTCTCGATACACTGGAACCAACGAAACGCCGATGGTGTTACTCTGGGGAGGTAGACGCTGCCCTCTTCGCGTTCGTGTTCGCGCGAGAGCGAGGCGAGCATCGGACGATCGCTGGCGGCCGAAGTGTTTCTGGTGCAAGAGTTTAGCGGCGAGCACGATCACGGCGCTCGGCCGGTCGTTGGAACCATCCTCCACGAGCGTGCGAGGGTCTGACGTGGTCTCACAGGAGTCCTTGGTTTGGAAGACACGTTGCAACATTCTTCTGACAACCGTGTCGCGGGCGGTTCGAGGTCCAAGCCGTTTATTTTTCAACAACTCGACACCACCGCGAAGTTTCCCTATCCGACCAGCTTTTACGTCAAGCGTGTGCTGTGGGAGGTCGTTCAGGCCACACTCATCCGCCTGAGCTTGCGTCGGGCTCACGGTTGGCGGCGGTTCTGGCTGCGCGTCTTTGGCGCCAAGATGCACGACACGGCCATGACCAAATCCAGCACCAACATCAAGCACCCTTGGCTGTTGGAGATGGGCTATTTTACGGTCCTTGCCGAGGATGTCGTGGTCTACAACCTCGGGCCGCTGTGGATCGGTGACCACACGGTTGTTTCCCAGAACGTCCATATCTGCAACGGGACGCACGACTACACGCAGCCGAACCTGCCGCTGCTTCGTCCGACCGCGCGAATCGGTCACGGGGTGTGGATTTGTGCTGATGCGTTCATCGGGCCGGGGGTGACCGTGGGAGACAATTCCATCGTCGGGGCTCGCGCGTGCGTGATGCGAGACGTGCCGCCGGGTGTGATTGTTTCGGGCAATCCGGCCAAGGTCGTCAAGGAGCGACCGATGGGGGGAAGGCCTTCGGGCGAATCTTCCGAGCCAGCCCGGACGGTCTAAACTTCTGCCCGCTGCGCCCGCCCGTCATGCCCGCCACGCCCGCCACGCCCGGGTGACACGCCCAGATGACATGCTCGGATGAAACGATGACCACCGACCACCCTTCATTCCAGATCTTCCAGGGCACCACGTCGCTGGTCACGGGCGGGGCCGGGTTCATTGGGTCGCATCTGACGCAAGCCCTGCTGAACCTTGGCGGCAAGGTCCGGGTGCTGGACAACTTTGAGAGCGGGTTTGAGTCCAACATCCCTAAAGGTGCCGATCTGGTCCGGGCGTCGGTCTTGGACGAGCCCGCGCTGAACTCGGCGGCTCGCGGCTGCTCGTACGTGTTCCACGAGGCGGCCATGGTGAGCGTGCCGGTGAGCGTCGCCAAGCCCGACGAGTGCCTGGAAGTGAACATCCGCGGGACTCATCGCGTGCTCGAGGCGGCCCGGACCGCCGGGGTGCGTCGCGTTCTGTTCGCCGCGTCCGCGGCCGCGTACGGCAACACGCCGCTCCTCCCAAGCCGCGAGGACCATGTTCCGGACTGCTGGTCTCCGTATGCCTCGAGCAAGGTTGCGGGCGAACTGCTGCTGGCCGCGTACGCGCGAAGCTACTCCATCAGCACGGTCAGCCTGCGATACTTCAACATCTTCGGACCCCGGCAGGACCCCAAGAGCGCGTACGCGGCGGTGATCTCGGCGTTTCTTGACGCGCTAATCGCCGGACGCCAGCCCATGATCTTCGGAGACGGGCAGCAGACGCGCGATTTCACCCCGGTCGAGAACGTGGTTCACGCCAACCTTCTGGCCGCGAGCAGCGATCGGCCTCTGGCGGGCGAGGTCTTCAACATCGGGTGCGGCGGGCGCGTCTCGCTGCTGCAGGCGCTGGAGCAGATCGCGCGGTCGCTGGGCGTGTCGGCCGTCCCGCGGCACGGTCCGGTCCGGGCTGGCGACGTTCGCCACTCTCAGGCGGACATCAGCAGAGCGCGCGAGGTCCTTGGGTATGCCCCCGTGGTAGACTTTGAAACCGGCATGGCGAGGACCGCGGCGTGGGCTCGTTCGGTCTTCTCGTCCGGCAGCGAGGCAAGGAAACCTCATGCGTGAATCGACCAGCCCGGCATCATCCGCGTACCCGCCCTGCCGGATCTGCGGCTCGGGGTCTGTCCCTGTGTTCATGAACGGGGCTCATCGCTTTTACCGCTGCATGTCGTGCCGAACCGCGTTTGTGAGCCCGGTGCCGTCGGACGAGTTTCTCGCGAATTTCTACAACACCTACCACCTGTCCGACGCGGCTGGCGGTCTGTACGACGCGGTCGAGGCGCGGATGCAGGCGGATTTTCATGCGAAGATCGCGCTGGTCCGTGCGGCCGCCGCTTCGATGGGTATCGGGTCTCCGCGAGTCTTGGACGTCGGGTGCGGCAAGGGTTACTTCGTTCGCGCCTGCGTCGACGCGGGGCTTGACGCTGAGGGCGTGGACCTGTCCGAAACGGGCGTTGAGTTCGCGAGAAAAGAGCTCGGAGTCAAGGCAACCGCCGGGTTGCTCGCGCACGTCAAGAGCCAACTCGGGCTCTTTGATCTGGCGACCTTCTGGGCCACGATCGAACATCTTCCAGACCCGATCGGCACCATCCGCGATATCGGCACGGTGCTCAAGCCGCGCGGGCGCTTGTTGCTGGACACCGGCATCGGCGACGACGAGCTGGACCGCCTCCTGCCCGGTCACGTGCAGTGGTACGACGCTCCGCAGCACCTTTTTGTCTTCTCAGATTCGGGGATGCGTGAGACGCTCCGTCGCGCGGGGTTCAACGCCCTTACGCTCGACCCTTGCTTTGAGCGCTCCAACGCTCGTCGGGTCGTTCGCAAGGTCCGCAACGGCCTCACCGCGGTGCTGCTGCGCGGGGTTGCCGAGATCGGACGCCTCCGGCACAACGAGTTCGTGTTCACGCGATTCCCCATTGGCAACCTCATGAGCGTGCAGGCCGAAAAGGTTCTCGCTCCATGACCGGCCCTCAACCGTCCAGTGCCGCCCTCTCCAGACCTGATGCGCTGGGCTCTAATGGGCCCGGGCCTGTTGCGCCCGGTCTCAGTTCGGGCCAGTCTGGCTCAGCGGGGCTTTCGGTGCTGGTGCTCACCAAAGACGAGCAGATCAACATCACCGACTGTCTGGCGTCGCTCGCGTTTAGCGACGACATCGTGGTGCTCGATTCGTACTCGACGGACGCGACCTGCGAGATTTCCAAAGCATTCCCTAACGTCCGCGTCATCCAGCGCAAGTTCGATACCTGGAGCAAGCACAGCAACTGGGCGCTCGAGAACATCCGGTTCAAGCACCCCTGGGTGTATTACTCCGACGCCGACGAGCGCGTGACCCCTGAGCTGCGCGACGAGATCGTCCACGTCGTCGGCGACGCGACCCAGCCTCACGTCGCGTACCGCTTGCGGTACAAGAACATGTTCCTGGGCCGCTGGATCCGCCGCGGCGGGCTGTACCCGGTGTGGATCATCCGCCTGTTCAGGCCAGAGATGATCCGCTACGAAGACCGCGAGGTGAACGCGCACCCGGTGATGAAGGGCTCGCTGGGCGACCTGCAACACCACTTCATCCACTATTCCTTCAACAAGGGTCTGCTGCCCTGGTTCGTCAAGCACAATTCTTATTCGAACATGGAGAGCAAGGAAGCGGTGCGGGTGATCGAGACCGGCGCGTTCTGGGACCGCGTGCGGATGCTCGCGTCGCGCAAACCCGGCGTGGCACGGCGCTCGGCCAAAGATCTGAGTTTTTACCTCCGCCTGCGTTTTCTCGCGCGTTTCTTGTACATGTACTTTCTTCGCCTCGCGATCCTCGACGGCGGGGCCGGGCTTCATTACGCGCTCATGATCTCGATGTACGAGTATTGGATCGAGATTAAGATCCTAGAGCGAAGACAAGAGTGGAAGTCGGCGACCGAAGCCGTGGTGCGCAAGATGCTCGGGCCGGTCTCTCTCGACGCCGAGGCAAACCCGCAGCCCCCGCCGGGCTCTCCCAAGATCGACGTGATCATCCCGACCTTCAACGAGGCGTCGCACATCCGCGAGACGGTGCTCAACGCGCGCAAGGTGGGCCATGTTTTCGTGCTCGACTCGCTCTCGACCGACGGCACGCAGGACCTGGCCGCGGCGGCTGGCGCAACGGTCGTTGAGCACAAGTTCGAGAACTATTCCAAGCAGAAAAACTGGGGGCTGGAGAACCTTCCGCTGACAGGGGACTGGGTCTTCATCCTCGACGCCGACGAACGGATCACCCCCGAGCTGGCGGCGGAGCTGCGCGACGCGGCGTCGCGCCCCGACGCGGCCAGCGGGTATTTCGTGAACCGCGTGGTCATCATCATGGGCCGAGCGGTGCGTCACGGCGGAGTCTTCCCGTCGTGGAACCTTCGCTTCTTCCGACGCGGCACCTGCCGCTACGAGGACCGCAGCGTGCACGAGCACATGCTCTGCGACGGACGGACCGATTACCTCAAGAAGCTGATGCTGCACATCCGCCGCGAGAGCATCAGCGAGTACCTCGCCAAGCACGTCCGCTACGCCGACATGGAGAGCGACGAGTGGATCAAGATGGCGACCGGCCAGAGTAAAGAAGCCCCCGCGCCCAAGCTCTTCAAGGACAAGCTGCGCTACCGGCAGTGGATCCGCCGCGAGCTCTGGCCACGCCTGCCTCTCAAGGGCACAATCCGCTTCGTGTACATGTACTTCGCGCGGCTCGGGTTCCTCGACGGCGGCGCAGGCTGGCACCTGGCGAGCCTCATGGCGAGCTATGAGTACATGATCACGCTGCTATATAAAGAGAAGCTGATGAAGGTGCGAAACGATCAAGCCAAGTTACCCCTCGCACGTTCAGTTGCCACGACCGTGCCCGGGTCGTTGTGACAAAGGCGGGCTGTGTGAACGGAACGCGAGATGAGTCAGTGGGTCAGCCCGCTGTCGAGGGTGTGGAAGAAACCAAGACGGTGCGATCGGTGAGAACCGATCTCGTTGGTACAAAGTTGGCGCCACCTCTCGAGCCCGACAGCGGCATTCAGCCGCTCTTTCCGGCCGACGCGATCAGCCGGGTGCTCACGAGGTTGGCCTCGTTGACCTCGCCGCGTTCGAAGTCCGTCACGTTGGTGATCGTCGTCTGTGCAATCGCCGTGCATGCCTCGTGGGTGAAGAAGCCTTGGTGAGCGGTGATGAGCACGTTTGGGAAGGACATCAGCCGCACGAAGACGTCGTCCTGCACCACCTCGGCGGAGAGGTCTTTAAAGAACAGGTCGCCCTCTTCCTCGTAGACGTCCAAGGCTACCGAGCCGACCCGGCCGCGCTTGAGAGCCGCGATCAGCGCCCGCGTGTCGATCACCGCGCCGCGGCTCGTGTTGATGAGCATGACCTCACGCTTCATCGCCGCGAGCGCGGCGGCGTTGACGAGGTGCTTGGTCGCGGGGTTGAGCGGGCAGTGCAGCGAGATAATGTCCGACCGCGCGTAGAGGTCCGCTAGCGAGACATACTCGACGCCCATTGACCCGCACACGAGGTTCTTCAGCGGGTCGCTCGCCAGCACGCGGCAACCGAAGCCGGTGAGGATTCGGCACACCACCTCGCCGATCTTGCCCGTGCCGATCACGCCCGCGGCCTTGCCGTGCATGTCGAAGCCCATGAGGCCGTCGAGCGCGAAGTTCTGCTCGCGGACGCGGTTGAAGGCGCGGTGGAACTTGCGGTTGAGCGTGAGCATCAGACCCACGGCGTGCTCGGCCACCGCGTGAGGCGAGTACGCGGGGACGCGCAGCACGGCGAGCCCGAGTCGATCCGCCTCGGCGATGTCCACATGGTTGAAGCCCGCTGAGCGCAGGCTCAGGACGCGCGTGCCCCCGGCGTAGAGCGCTTGCAGCACGGGCGCGGAGGCGTCGTCGCCCACAAAGATCGAGACGGCGGGGCAGCCGCGGGCGAGTTCCGCCGTGGCCGCCGACAGTGGCACGTCGAGGTACACCAGTTCGTGCTGCGTGAGCGTGCCCGCGCGAGCTGGCGCGGCGTTCGCGCCGTCCAGGAAGGGCCTCTCATAGGGCTTGCTGGAAAAGACGGCAACCTTCATGAACGATCTCCTCTGGTCCATCGCAGCGACGTGCTGGCGGTGTCTCGTTCACGACATCTGCTGCATCGGCACCGCCGCGGGCGTTTCGTCCGCCGCCAGCGGATGCTCGAAGCCGTCGGGCTTGACCGCGAGGATCGAACACTTGGATTCCGCCAGCGTTTTCTCCGCCGTGCTGCCCAGCAGCAGGTCGCGAAGGTTGGTCCGTCCTCGCGTGCCCAGCACGATCAGGTCGGCCCTCAACTTGCCCGCGAACTCGGTGATCCCCGAGCGGTGCCCGGCGTAGTCGTAGATCGCCACTGTGCTCTGCAGCGCCTCGTGCGGCTCGAGCGCCGGGCGACAGAACTCGGCCAGCCGGCGCTCCAGCCCGGCGCGGTACTGCTTCTGCGCAGGCACAGGGTTCGGCGGAGTCGGTGCCCCGAGGTGCAGTGTTTGCCACGGATCTTGGCACACATGCAAAACGTGCAATTCCGCCCGGTCCTTCGCGGCGAACATCGCCGCCCGCTCCACGGCTCGCAGCGAAGTCGGCGAAAAGTCCACCGCCGCGACGATGGTCTTGAAGGGCGCGGTCCCCTTCTGAGACAACGTGTCCCGCACCAGCAGCACATCAGTCATGCTGTTGCGCACGCAGGCGGTGGCCACGGTGCCCATGCCCACATCTGGCGCGCAATGCCCGAACGCGCCCATCACAATCAGGTCGGCCTTATCCTCGCGGGCACGCCGCAGGATGCCCACGATGCGGTTGTTGATGGAGACTTCGATCGGCAGCCCCGCCGCGCCGGGAATGTCCTTGGCAAAGTCTGCCCACGCCTTCTCGGCGTCCTTGACGAGGCTGTCGCGGATGCCCTGCTGCATCGGCGAGAGGGCGGTTTCGAACTCGATCACCACGATCGTGTCGATGACGTGGACGACGTGGACCTTGGCCTACGACCACGCACCGATGCGGATCGCCTGCCCGAGCGCGACCGCCGAGCATGGGGTGAAGTCGGTGCCGACGACGATGGAAGCGATGGAGGGGGAGCGTGTGGGGTTCGACATGAGATTCTCCTCTTACTCAAAACTCTAGTCCGGCGCGGCGGCACTGACTTCGTGCCGCTGAGATCGGCGCGAACCGGTCTCATTGGCACGAAATTAGTGCTGTCCCG
>CAZIMT010000109.1:0-10806 GCA_964540295.1 uncultured Phycisphaeraceae bacterium | reverse complement strand
GCGCGCCGATCATGCGATAGAGGCTCTCGCGAAAGTCGGTGCGAAAGCCGGGGGCTAGGGCGAGCTCGAAGCCCACCAAAGAGTCGATCACCAGCCGCTTGGCCCCGGTCCGCTTCACCGCGGCCACGATCTCGTGGACTGTCTCATCGACCGAGAGGTCGAGCGGGCGCAGGTAGATGATCTCTAGCGAGCCGTTCTTGAGAGCCTTGCTCATGTTCATGCCCAGCCCGGCGGCTCGAGACGCGTACTGCTGAGGCTGCTCCTCGAAGACCGCCACGATCCCCGGCTCGCCTTGCTTGATGCCCTCGGCGATGAAGTGAGTCGCGATGATCGACTTGCCCGAACCCGAGGGGCCGCCCAAGAGCAGGCTGTGCGCGTTGGGAATGCCCCCGCCCAACATCGTGTCTAGTTCGGGGATGCCGCAGGCGAGCCGGTGCGTGCCCTTCTTCTTGTCCACCGGCCCGGTGAGGCCGTAGGTGCGCGGGAAGACTTGGATCCCGTCGGCCGACATGCGGAAGGTGTGCATGCCGGGGACAGATTCCTGGCCGCGGAGCTTCATGACCTGCATCTTGCGCACCACCGAGTTGCGCTCCACGGCCTGGTAGAGCCAGAGGAGCCCGTCGGCGACGGTGAAGACAGGGTTGTCGCGCAGCTCAGCCTCGGAGTACTCGCCGATCAGGAACGTGGTGGCCTGCCAGCTGGTCAAGTGCAGGGCTAGCCGCTGCACGAAACCCTGCAGCTCGACCTCGCCCCCGCCGCCTCCCGCCTGAGCCTTGCGAACCACGGTGCGGAAAGAGTCCACCACGACGATGCCGGGGCTAACCTGCTCGACCGTCTTGATGATCTCGGCCAGCACCTCGCCTAGGTCCTTCTCCAAAACCATGTCGCTGAGGTTGACGAAGCGGACGGCGCCCTTGCCTTCCCCGCCGAGCTTGGCCTGATCGAAGAACGAGTACTGCTGCTGGTAGCGAAGCATCTTGATCGCGGGCTCGCCCAGCACCGTGAAGTAGAGCGCGGGCTTTCGCGGCGTGGCGTTGGCGAACATGATCTGGTGGGCCAGCGTGGTCTTGCCGCACCCTGGCGCGCCAGCGATGATGTTGAAGGAATACTCGGGGAGCCCGCCGAAGAGCACCTCGTCTAGGCCGGGGACGCCGGTCTTGAGCTTGCGGATCACGACGGTGTTGCGTGGTGAGACGGTGGGCTTGCCGGAGAGCGTGCCGAGCGTGCCGCGCCCGTTCTTTGAGATTGTCTTGCGTTTCATGATTTATCCTGGGTTCTCGAACGTATCTGAGTTGTTGGCAGGTCCGGCCATGCCTGCCTCACCAACTGGTGCATCAATCTCTCGCCAACGAACGTGACCAGCAGTTCCAGCAGTTGGGCCACAAGAACCTCTTCCCACGCCCGCGTCCTGCCCTTGTTGTTGACGCTCTCAACACTGTCGAGGCCCGACAGCGATCCGTCGAGATTGACCGTGACGTCTTTGAGATCAGGAACTCGCGCCGCCGCGAGCGTGAGCGTCCGCGTCAGCAAGGACCGGAAGCCCGCGACCCCCGCGAAGCTCGTCAGCACCGTGCGCAACTTGTCACAGACTCGCGCGGCGGGCGGCCTAGGCGCCGCGCCGGAACCCGTCCCCAAGTTCTTCTCGCGCGCGGATTCCCGGGCGAGCAGCCGCCTTGCGAGGCCCCGGGATGCCGGAGAAATCGAGTCCATCAGATCTAATCTACTTTGTCCGTGGGCCCGCGCTGCTGACTCGCAACGCGGCGGATAGCCAGGATGATGTCGGTGGGTTCGCCACGCTTGCTGACCAGTTCCCACGCGCCAGCAGCGCGGGCTGTCTCCTTCGTTTCGAGATCGTCGTAGCCGCTATAGGCGATCACGCGGCACCGCGGGGCTCGCTCCGCCAGCAGACCGATCGCTTCGAGCGGAGCCGGTCCCGGCATGGTGAGGTCCAGCACCACCACATCGGCCTGGTGCAGGATCACTTCTTCGGCGATCCGTTTGGCGCTGTCGAGCGTGCCGACACACACCATGTCGGGCGTGCCGTCCACGAGCTGCGCGAGCATGTCGGTTATGTCGCCCGAGTCGTCAACACACAGGACGCGCGTACGAGAGTGGGCGGCCGCGGGTTGATCGATGTCCGTGTCCGTGAGCTTCTGGGCGGAAGGAGGAGCAATGAAGGTGCGAGGTTGAAGCGGCTTGTTTTTCATCGCGGCGGTGTCCAGTGCCTAGGCCGCCCGCGCCATTTCCCACATCTAGGCCGTTCGACTCAGCAGAGAAGGGATCGCTCGCCGATAGTGCCGATGGCTTGATCTGACCAGACTGTAGCAAGAAGCCACCCCGGATGCACGGTTATAAAAAATGTCGCGTGCGAGGCTCCACACCCGGGAAGCCGTCATTTCATCACGCCGCGACCAGCCGGCTACAAATCTCCATCCACGGCTCATTTCTGCTGAGTACGCCACAAAGCGAGGAATCCCTCAAGCCGTCTGGTTGTTGAACCGCGGGTCGCATGGCCGATCGCCGTGTTTAGAAGGAGAAAGCTCTTCGATGTGCTCGTCAGAGAGCTTGATCATTCGAAAAAGTCGGGGTGACAGGATTTGAACCCCCCCCGCTCGGCTAGCCAGCCGCCACCGTGACCGCCACTTGGACACAATCTCAAGAAGTTCAACCTCACCACCGGCGCATTTCAGCACGCCAGCCCGACGCTCGCCGGATTCACGATCTAGAACCCGCCGATGGTCGAGCTCGACGGCACGATCTATTTCGCGCGCGTTCAGAACAACGCCACCGTCGATTTCTTCTACGCGATCAACCACAGCGGCTTCGCGATGACGGTGCGCTGGTCAAGGCCCGCCCAGTGGGCCACCACGTCAGAGTTCGCGGTCGGCCCGGACGGTTCGGTGTTGTGATGGACCCCGGCAACGTCACCGCACGCCGCGCCGCGCTCGACGGCTCGCTCATCGCGTCCAGCGTTGCGATCCCGGCCAATTTCTCGCAGCTGCCGATGGCCGTGGACCGCGACGAGCGGTTGTTCTTCTCCAACGGCTCGTTCAGCAACGGTCGCTGCTATTCATTCAACGCGAACCTCACGCCGCGATGGTCGGTCGCGGTCCTCAACATCAACATCGGCGCTCTCGCGATCGGCAAGGACAGGACGCTGATCGTCGCTGGCATCGATAAGCTCTACGTCTACCGCACGCCGCGCTGCCGGGCCGATTACAACGAGGACGAGTTCGCGACGGGCGATGACTTTGATGCCTTCGTGGTCGCGTCCGAGGCCGGGTGCTCGCGCGATTCTGAAGAGTGGAGCTACACGGTCGATCGTGAGAAATGATCGAGACCTCTCCCTTTCTTGCGTGAGGCTCCTTTGCCTAACCTGGTACGGAACAATAAAAAAGGCCCGGGCAGTTGCCCGGGCCTTTTGTGTGCAAGATAGATTGTGCGATTAACGCTTCGAGAACTGGAAGCGGCGACGCGCACCCGACTGGCCGTACTTCTTACGCTCGACGGCGCGCGAGTCGCGGGTCAGCATCCCGGCGATACGCAGGGGGCTGTCTAGCGCCGGGTCGTAATCACGCAGCGCACGAGCCAGCCCGAGCATAATCGCTTGCGACTGGCCCATCAGGCCGCCGCCGTGCAGGCGGATGATGACCTCGAAGCGGCCGTCGGTCTTGGTCAGGGTGAGCGGCGCGACGGCGTCGTTGCGATCGCGTTCTTCGCAGAAGTATTCCGCGATCGTCTTGACTGACTTGTCCTGACGATGAACCACGACCGTTCCCGCGCCTTCTTTGGCCGGGCGGATGCGGACGCGAGCCACGGCCGTCTTGCGGCGGCCCGTTCCCCACCACCAGCCGCGCTTGTCGGCTGGCTTGGCAACCCGCGGCGGCTTGACCGCCACCACCGGGGCCCCAGCTGAACCAGAGCCCTCGCCGCTCGCTGAACCGATGCTCAAAGTGCTCCCGCCTACATTCAGATTCGATTCCATCAACGCCTCAGTTCTCGCAAGCGGCCCGGCTCGTGACTGGAGATTGAACACTCCCGATCACGACGCCAAACCTGGTTCTCATTTCGATCAACATGCGGCCGCAAGGCCGACGTCAAAAACACAACTTCAAGTAGCCCTGTGGCCTTTTCTGCATCTGGAAACTTCAAACTCACCCAACCACGATCGCCGTCGGGTTGTGGGCCGCGTGCGGGTGCTCGGCCGCGGGGAAGACTTCAAGGTTCTTGAGCATCACCCGCGCCAGGCGGTTCTTGGGCAACATGCGACGAACCGCGTCCTCGACCAGCAGCTCGGGCCGCCGCTCGCGGACGCTGCCGTAGGACTCCATCTTGAGCCCACCAGGGTACTCGGTGTAGCGCTGCTTCATGCGGTGCTCGGCCTTGCGACCGGTGAGCCCGACCTTTTTGGCGTTGGTGACGATGACCTTGTCGCCGGTGATCACGTGCGGCGTGTACTCGGGGCGGTGCTTGCCCATGAGCACGATGGCGACCTGAGCCGCGAGCCGACCGAGCGGCACGCCCTCGGCGTCGACGATGCGCCACGAGGCTTTGATTTCATTGGGCTTGGCGATGAACGATTCGCGACGCATCATGAGAAAAACTCCGCGAGCGCTTCGGGGAATCTAGCCGAATCTCGTCGCCGAATCTGATCGACGGAGATGCAGAGCCAGACGCCGAGGCATCCGATCAAGCTCGCCGCCTACCGGGCGGGGCGGGCCGGAGTAACCCGGCAGGATTTCGGACAAGGGCCCTGTGAAGGGCGAGAGAGATAGTAAACCAGGCTCGGGCGGAGTCAAGGGCGGTGACGAGCCGTGAACCTTGCTGGCACGACCAAGCACGAAGCCTGACTGAAGGTGATCTGAACGCGGTTAGAGCGCGGAACGAATTGGCAAGGAGAGAAAGTGCCTTGACACGGCCAAAAGTCGTGCTATTTTACCATCCAGTTATTTAGCCAATCGGTACAACACAATGCGACCCGATCCCCTGAGCACCACTCTTTCCGCGATCGCCGACCCCACCCGGCGAGCGATCTTGGCGCGGCTGACCACGGGCGAGGCCTCGGTCACTGATCTTTCCAAGCCCTTCAAAATGACCCTGCCCGCGATCTCCAAGCACCTGAAGGTGCTTGAAAGGGCCGGGCTTATCGAGCGCGGCCGGACTGCTCAATGGCGGCCTTGCCGCCTTCGCGCCAAGCCACTCAAGGACGCCGCGGAATGGATCGACCGCTACCGCACGTTCTGGGAAGAGCGCTTCGACCGCCTCGACGAGTATCTGCAGAAACTTCAAGCCAAGGAGAAGTTCGATGACCGCAGCAAGAAATGAATCTCAACCGTTCATCATCGCGCGCGTCTTCGACGCACCGCGCGAGCTGGTCTTCAAGGCATGAACCGAGCGCGAACATCTGGCTCAGTGGTTCGGGCCTAAAGGCGTCACGCTGCCGATCTGCACGCTCGATCTGCGCGTCGGCGGCGCTTTCCAGTGCTGCATGCGCATGGCCGACGGTAAAGAGAACTGAGGGAAGTTGGTCTTTCGTGAGATCAGCACGCCAGACCTGCTGGTCTTTGTCTCGACCTTCGCCGACGCCGAGGGGAACGTGATTAGCAACCCGTGGAGCGCCGAGTGGCCATTGGAAACACTCTCGAAGGTAACCTTTGTTCAGCACGCGTGGATCGGTGGCGGCACGGTAGTGACGGTGGAGTGGCTTCCGATCAACGCCAGCGCCATCGAGCGTGCGACATTTGAAGCGGGCCGAACATCGATGAATCAGGGTTGGGGTGGCACGATGGAGCAGCTTGCGCAGCACCTGTCGTGGATCAAAAATCCTGAAGTCTAAACTTGGCAGGTCGCTGAGAATGGTTCGCATTAAATCGCGGAAATATCCCTGCGATTGCCGCATCTCTCGGCCTACGGTTCTCTTAAGAACGCACGCCGCGGCTCGTGAAAACCACTTCGTACGTTCGACCTGTGTGGTCGTACCAAGGAGGACGCCTATGGCTGTTGAGTCTGAGATTCTGAGAGAAGTTCGTGAGCACGTTGGCGCGTCGGCAGGTGGGCCCCCTGGTGGGCAACTTGATGGGCAAGTTCCGGTTGCGCCGCCCGAGCACGATGCGTTCTCGATCACTGAACCTCAAGAGATCGAACCAAAGCTCGAGTTCTCTGGGGAAATCCACGCGATTTCTTCCGAGCGATCGCCCGCCGATCGCAAGCTCGCGGTGATCAATATCTTCGCCGTGGTTATCCCGTTCGTCGGGCTGGCGGCGTTGCTCGTGCTGAGTTGGGGCACGGCCTTCAACTGGATCTACCTCGCGGTCTTCTGCACGATGACGACGATCTCGGTCGTCGGGATCAACGTCGGCTACCACCGGCTCTGCACGCACCGCGCGTTCAAATCGCCCAAGGCCGTGCGCTACCTTCTGGCCGTCGCGGGCTCCACGGCCGTGCAAGGCCCCGTGATCCGCTGGTGCGCCGAGCACCGCCGCCACCACGAGTTCTCCGACACCCAGGGCGACCCGCATTCCCCGCACATGGGCAAGGACGGCTCGTGGGGCGAGGGAATCTGGGCCACGCTCCGCGGCGCGTACCACAGCCACGTCGGCTGGCTCTTCGCGCCGCGTACCAAGGGCTTAGGCAAGTACGTCCGCGATCTTCGCCGCGACGACGCCCTCTGCCTCGCTGATTCTCAGTTCAACTTCTGGGTGATCGCTGGTCTAGTCTTTCCCGCAGTGCTGGGTGGCCTGCTCACCATGTCATGGATGGGAGTTTTGTTAGGCTTCCTTTGGGGCGGCCCGGTCCGAATTCTCTACGTTCACCACGTCACTTGGAGCGTGAACTCGATCTGCCATCTGTGGGGCACCAAGCCGTTCGACAGCCACGACGAGAGCCGCAACAACGCTCTTGTCGGCGTGCTGGCCATGGGCGAGGGCTGGCACAACAACCACCACGCCTTCCCCAGCAGCGCCCGCCACGGGCTGCGCTGGTGGGAGCTGGACGTGACGTACATGATTATTCAGGCGATGAAACTGGTGGGGCTAGCGACGGAGGTCAGGCAGCCGACCAAGGAGAGGGTGGCGGACAAGTTGCGCGCGGCAGCGGCCAAAGCCAGCCTCGACTGACAAGCCTGCGGTCGCTGGCTTTGATCTTGGCTATGAGATCTTGGCTATGAGACCTTGACCATAAGACCTTGGCCATGCACTGGCGGATCATCGCCAGCCTTGAAATGTCGCGCTCGTTGCTGCTCGCCGCGGCCGCGGGACGTCTTCTCGAAACTTATATTTCGGGCCCGGGTGTCGTGAGTGAAGGTCTTCGAGCTCGCGCCATCACCACCGCCGCCGCCAGGATCATCCCGCCGCCGATCCATTGCACCGCGCCCAATTGCTCGTGGAGGAAGATCGCCCCGACCGCGACGGTCGTCATGGCCTCCAGCGTGGCGATGGTGGAGGTGTCCACCGGGCCGATCCTCTGCATGCCGGCGATGATCCCCAGCACCGACACCACCGTCGCCAGGAGCGCTAGAGCCAGCACGCCGAGCCAGCCTATGGGGGCTGTCGGCCAGGTCGGGCCGGTCGCCAGCGCGGTAACTCCGAACGCCGCGGTGGCGCCGAGCGAAACGACGGCCGAGCAGGCGACCGCGTCGACGCCCCTGATGACGCGCGAGCCGACGACGATGTAGAGCGAGTACATGAGCGCCGAGCCGAGCCCGAAGGCCAGGCCGACGAGATTGCTCGCGGGCGATTGGTGCGTTCCGCCGGGGCTCGCGGCGTTGCCGGTTCCGAACGGATCGATCGCCAGCACCGTCCCCGCGAACGCGGCCGCGATGGCGATGATGCGCACGAGCGAGAGGTTCTCTTTAAAGAACACTCGCGAAAGGATCGCGACGATGCCGGGATATAAATATAACAACACGGCCGTCAGCCCCGAGGGCACGCCGAGCTCGAGAGCTTTGAAGTAACAAAGAGCTTCGCCGTAATAACCGATCGCGCCCAAACCTAATAACCAGAGCAGCGTCCGCCCGCGCGGCCAGGGCGTGCGCCGGATCATCATCACCGCCGCGAACACCGCGCTGGCGATCGCAAAGCGGAGGAACAGCAACGATTGGGCCGACGTCACGCCGCCCAAGTCGGCCCAGTGCCTGAACAGCCCCATGAACCCAAAGCCGATCGAGGCCACGACGACCATCGCGACGCCCAGCCACCGATCGCGGCGCGGGGAAGAGAGGTTGTGGGGCGTTGGTTGGTCCATGGCGAGGGGGAAAGTCTAAAGGCACTAGGAACACCGTCGAAGGTCCAGTAATGAGCGTGTTTCGTGGCGAATCTGGACCAACCGCACTTTAATCGCCTCGTGTGAGCCCGTGCAAAGTACGAACGCATGGTCTGGTCGATCGTTTCCCGATATAGTGATTGTACGAAGCCGCGCTCCAGCTCATCGCCACTTCGCTGGTGAGCTTTGGCACCGACGACTCTCAAACCATTATGGAAGACGCCATCACAACCTCGACGCCTTGCGGCTTGCCGCGGCCTTCTCTCCGCATCGAGATCGCCGACCCCAACGCCCTGCTCCCCGAGGCCGACGCTCGTTGGCTGTTGGATTCGTCGACCCGGGTGATCCAGGCTATTCCTGCCAGCGGCGGGCTACTAGGCGGGCAACTCGGAGCTTTGTCCTTGGTCGGTCGATCGCCCGCCGATGAGGTTCTATCGGGCGAGGTGCGGGTCCTGATCGTGAGCGACTCTGAGATGTCGGCCGCCCATTTCGAATACTGCGAGATCGAGGGCACCACCGACGTGCTCACGTTTGATATGTCGGAAGTGGAGAGTTCCGAGGACGAAATGACCGAGGTTGACCCGGATGAAGCTGGCGTGAGCGAGGGCGTGCCGCAGACCACCGGGCGACTCGCTCTGGTGCCTCTGCTACCGACCCTCGACGTGGACATACTCGTCTGCGCCGACGAGGCCGCCCGCCAGGCGGGTTTGCACGGCCACTCCGTCGCCCAAGAGCTTCTTCTCTACATCCTCCACGGCACGCTGCACTGTTTGGGCCACGACGACCACGACGAGACCGCGCACGCGGCGATGCACGCGGCCGAGGATCGCGTGCTCGCGGCCTCGGGCATCGGCCCGACCTTCGCGCCCGGGCTCAGGTCGGACGCTCAATCGGCGATGGGAGGCCGATCATGACCGGCGGATGGCTCTGGCTGGCGTTCGTGGCGGCGGTGGTGGGGACGCTTTTCTCGACGCTCTATCACGCGCTTCGTGATCTTTCTCGTTCGTCGCTGGAGAGCCTCGCGGACCGTCGCGGCGACCCCAAGACCTCGGGGCGCGTCGAGCGGATTCTCGCCGATATTGATGCTCACGCCGACGCGGTGGCCCTGCCTCGGATCGTGTGCAATCTTCTGCTGGCGGTGTCGATCGTGTTTCACTTCCGGGCCGTGTTTGATACGGCGATGGCGACGTGGGTGCCGGTCTCGCTGGGCATCGGGATCACCTCGCTGGTGCTGTGGGTCTTCGGCGTGGCGATCCCGCACAGCGTGGCGCGACACGCGGGTGCCATGACGGTGTACGCGTGGTCGCGCACGATCCGTGCGTGCTTTATCCTGAGCACGCCGTTCCAGCCGATCATCAACGCCGTGGACGAGATCGTCCGCCGCCTGACGGGTTCCACCAAAGACCCGGCCGCGATCGCCAGCGCCGAGGTTCTGTCGGTCGTCGAGGACGCGCAGCAGGACGGGCAGTTCGACGAGACCGAGCGCGACATGATCGAAGCCGTGATGCGTTTCCGCGACAAGACCGTGGCCCAGATCATGACGCCGCGGACCGAGATGGAAGCGATGCAGCTCACCAACAACCTAGGCGAGGTGACGCAGATCATCCGCAAGGGCGGGCACAGCCGCATCCCCGTGTACGACGGCAGCCCCGACGCCATCGTCGGCGTGTTTTACGTGAAGGATCTCATGCGCTGGCTGGCTGGCGAGGGCCGGGGAAGCAAGTCTTTCGAGCTCAAGGCCATCCTCCGCCCCGCGATGTTCGTGCCCGAGACCAAGACCATCCGCGAGCTGCTGACAGAACTGATACAGAAAAAAGTCCACCTGGCGCTTGTTGCCGACGAGTACGGCGGCACCGCAGGCCTCGTCACCATAGAGGACATCATCGAGGAGATCGTCGGCGAGATCCAGGACGAGTACGAGCACGGCGAAGACGGCCAGCCCGAGATCCGCGTCGACCACGACACCCGATCGGCCGAGATCGACGCGCGAGCGTATGTCGATGACGCGAACTACGCGATGCGTGCGCTCAACATCACGCTCCCGGCCAGCGAGGACTACGACACCGTGGGCGGCTGCGTGACGGTCACGCTGGGCCGAATCCCTGCGGCGGGCGAACAGCTCCGAGTCGGGTCCGCGCTGGTGACGGTCCTTGAAGCAGAGCCAACGCGCGTCACTCGCGTGAAACTCGAAGCAGTGGGGGCGAGCACCGAACCACGCGGCAACGAGCGTACAGGCCCCATCCTCGCCGAGACCGAGTCGGCCTCGTCGTCGCCGCCAGCCGAACCTCTGCGCGAGTCAAAGATCCTCGAAGCGCGAGTTCAGGTTCCTACCTCCCGATCCGAGCGAAACGAGCCCGCGGTGTCCAACCACGCCCAACCGCGCGGGTAGAGAAGGCGATCTCTCTTTTAATCGCGTGACGCCCTGCGTTCCCCACGAAAAAGCCCCCGCGTTGTTCACGCGGGGGCTTGGTGTTTGGATCGCGGACTTTTCGCTTAGCAACCAGCCACGAACTGATCGACGTAGGCGTCGTAGTCGTCGCCGTTCAC
>CAZIMT010000108.1:8644-11196 GCA_964540295.1 uncultured Phycisphaeraceae bacterium | reverse complement strand
GTATAGGGAGAGGCCGAGCGAGGCCGAGAACCGAAGCGCCTGCGGGACGTTTCGACGGTCATAAAGCTCGGCCTCTCCCTATACTCTCCGCCCAACCTTCCTCACGACCTCCGGAGCCCCCGATGTCCGACCCCGCCGCCGCCCAACCCGACCCTTCCGCCGTGGCCCCGGCCATTACGCCGGCTATCACCCCGGCCAAGTCCATGGACGAGATCATGTCGCTGTGCAAGCGGCGCGGCTTCATCTACCAGGCCAGCGAGATCTACGGCGGGATCAACGGCTTTTGGGATTACGGGCCGCTGGGAGCTCAGCTCAAAAAGAACCTGCGCGAGGCGTGGTGGCAGGACATGATCATGCGGCCGTGCTGGGGCCGGAAGGGGCCAGACGGGAAGGCGGTGCGGTGCGTGCCGATAGAGACGCGGATCGTGCAGCACCCGAAGGTTTGGGAGGCGAGCGGGCACGTCGCGGGGTTCAATGACCCGATGGTGGATGATAAAGAAACGAAGCAGAGGTTTCGGGCGGATCACCTTCAAGGTGTGTGGGAGCTTTTCGACTCGGTTTCAACCCCTATTCCGCAACAATCTCGATGGGGAACCGGATGGGCAAATGGCCAACGCACGCATTGCACATTCCCGGTTGCAACTGTTATCGCCTCTTCGCCATCTGAAGCTCTAGAGCTAATTGTATCAAAGAAAGCCACAATTAAACCTTGGTCTGTAGAAACCAAGGAGGTGGGGCATGTTGGAATTCGGGTCGTCCTAAAACACAAAGATGGTCGAGTATTGGATGGGGCCATTCTTCCTGTGGACGTTTCTCACATGAAGGAGGTGGCAAATCAAATCCCTTCCCCATTTTCAGGCAAATCGGGGTGCTTGACAGAGCCGCGTCAGTTTAATCTGATGTTTAGAACTTATATCGGCGCGACTGCAACCGAAGATGATATCGCTTACCTGCGCCCCGAAACCGCACAGGGCATCTTCGTTCAATTCAAGAATGTGGTTGATACGACGCGCGTGAAGATCCCCTTTGGCATCGGCAATACCGGCACAAGTTTTCGCAATGAAGTAACACCGCGAAACTACACCTACCGTTCTCGCGAGTTCGATCAGGCCGAATTGGAATTCTTCTGTCACCCCGACGAATCGCAGGCGTGGTACAAGTTCTGGCGTGATTTCCGTATGGAATGGTGGAAGTCTATCGGGCTGTCCGGCGACAACCTCGTCCTTCGCGAGCACGACAAGGACGAGCTCTCGCACTACTCCAGCGGCACCAGCGACGTCGAGTACCGCTTCCCCTTCACCGCGCCCGGCTTCGGCGAGCTCGAGGGCATCGCTCATCGCGGCAACTACGACCTTACGCAGCACCAGAAGCACTCGGGCGTCAAACTTGAATATAATGATACCGATCGCGGCGAAATCCTTCCCAACGGCGGCCGACGCGGCGAGCGTTACCTGCCTCACTGCATCGAACCGGCCGCCGGGCTCGACCGTGGCGTGCTGGCGATCCTCTGCGAGGCCTACACCAAGGACGCCTCTCGCGCCAGCCCCGAGTTCATGAAGTTCCACCCGCGGCTTGCCCCCATCAAGGCCGCCGTTTTCCCCCTCGTTGCCAAAGACGGCATGCCCGAAGTCGCTGAAAAACTGCACGCTGAACTTACATCCAAGTTCTGGAAACTTGGCGCGATCGAGATGGACGAAAAGCAATCTATCGGCAAGCGCTACGCACGCATGGACGAGGCTGGCTGCCCGTATTGCTTCACCATCGACGGCGAAACCTTGACGAATCAGACCGTCACCATCCGCGACCGCGACACCGGCAAACAGGACCGGATCGCGCTGGATAAGGTGGTCGGGTTTCTCACCGAAAAACTTGGAACCTAATATTCTCAGCCTCTAACCCATCTCGTGGGGCAGGTTTTCAACTCGCCTGTACTTATTCTGCGTATTTCTCTTTCTCTGCCTCTTCCCACTCACCTCAACACTCGCGCCCCAAAGTCCAGCCTCATCGCCTTCTTCGCCAAATATAACGTCTCCTCCGCCACCACGTTCGCTCGCGTGGTTCCCGCCCGGATCACGTCCTCGACCAGCGCATCTCCGCCCGGCTTCTCAAACTCCGCTCGCCGTGCCCGCATCGGCTCCAGCAGCACGTTGATCGCCTCGGCCAGTTCCTGCTTGACGTGCCCGTCGCCGATGTTATCGCCGGTGCTGTAGCGGCGTTCCAGTTCCTTCACGCGCGCCTCGTCATGAATGAACGCGCGCACGAACGTGAACAGCACGTTGTTGATATCGCCCGGCTCCGTGGTGCTCTGCCGTCCGGTCGTGATCTTCCCGATTTTCTTTTGTACTTCCTTGGGCGAATCACTGAGCATGATGGCGTTCCCCAAACTTTTGCTCATCTTCTGTGTGCCGTCGATCCCCGGCAGCCGCCCCACGCGGCCGAACAGGGCTTTGGGGATCGGGAACAGCCCGCCGCCCTTGACGTGGTCGGCTGGCTCGACGCGGTTGCCGACGCCGCAGAACTGCTGATTAAACTTTACCGCCACGTCTCGGCAC
>CAZIMT010000108.1:0-8634 GCA_964540295.1 uncultured Phycisphaeraceae bacterium | reverse complement strand
CGATATGCGGCTCCTGGTCCTCGCCCACCGGCACCAGCTCGGGCCGGAACGCCAAGATGTCCGCGCATTGGCCGACGGCGTACATGGGGAACCCGAACGAGTACGTGTCGCCGAGCCCTTTGGCGTCAATCTCGGTCTTGAGCGTCGGGTTGCGCATGACCTTGTTGAACGGGATGAGCATGGCGAAGAACCACGTCAGTTCGGCGATCGCGGGGACCTCGCTCTGCAGCACGATCGTTGCGCGCTGAGGATCGATCCCGGCCGCCAGCCAGTCCTTGACGATCTCGATCGTGTCCTGACGGATATCTGCGGGTCGGTCGGCCCGGGTCGTGAAGGCGTGCATGTTGGCGAGCAGAAAATAGCAGTCGTATTGGTCCTGCAGGCGCACGCGGTTTTCGAGCGAGCCGACGTAGTGGCCCAGATGCAGGCGGCCCGTCGGCGTGTCGCCTGTCAAAATCCGAGGCCTGCTTGCCGAAGAGCTCGCCACGTTCGTTGCTGCACTATTCGATGGCGTCGTCATAGGCCGGAAGGATAGGGCCCAGCGAGCCCGAGTCCCTCACTTCAGCTCGCGAGGCAGGCGCCTCGCCCGCCTCTTCTGCCTTCATCCACCGCCTTCATCCGCCGTCTTTACCTACTGAATCTCGTGGGACAGGTTTTCAACCTGTTTCTTCTTCTTCTCCGCTTTCGTCACTCGCGCCAACGCCCGATTCCCAATCAACCCCAGAACCCCCAGCACCGTCAGCGACAGCACAATCCCCGCCGCAATCAACCACCACGGTGTCTGCTTCAACGCATCCTTCGCCATCTGCCCCTGCAAGTGCGAGGCCACCCACAGCACCACCGCCGTCCGCGGGGCCATGCCCAGCAATGTCCCCAGCGCGTACGGCACCACCGGCACACGCACCGACGCCAAAACCAAGTTTGTCACGGCGAACGGCGAGTTGGGCGGCACACGCACCAGCGTCACGATCATCAACGTCCGCCAGAACCCCGACCCCACCAACGAATCGCGCACCGTCTTCCACTTCGGCTTCTCGTTGATAAGGCTTTCGACGCGCGAACTGGCCGTGGGCCGGGCGATCGCGTACCCAATCAGCGATCCCAGCACGAAGCCCGACATCGCCGCGGGGAAACCGTTGGCAAACCCGAACGCCCATCCGCCCAAGGCCGCCGATGCATAGGTCGGCAACAACGCGAGGCCCGCGAACAGGCCGAACCCCAGCGCGTAGTAGACCAGCCCCTGCGTTCCGTGACCACGCAGCCACGCGCCCAGGTCGTTCATGTAATAAAAAAGAGCGATCGACCCGAGCGGCGGGAGCGTCGCGGCGATAAATCCGAGCACCGCCGCGGGTCCAAGCCGGGTCAGAACCTCTTTCAAGGTCTCCGCCAATTCGTTCCAGCTTTGCGGCCCCAGTTTGGTTTCAACGGGCGCGCCGCTCTGGGCGCGCGCCGAGCCGCTTGCCGGCCCAGAGTCCGCCACGCCGCTCGCTTTGTCGCTCGAATCTTTCACGCGAGGAAAGCGTAGCGGGAGCCACGCACGGCCGCGCACTCCGCCCATAACCCGGACCGCCTCGCAACAACAGACCGATCATTCCGCCTGCGCGCTCTGCACACGCAACCCCTGGCCAAGCTCCGATCCGCCTCGCTGGACCTTGGTCGCGATCAGGACGATCCACCACATAGGCGCTGTGTTTGGCGTCCGAGAAAGGCGTGTCATGATCTGGTCAGAAAGCTCTCGCACCCTCGCGCTCGTTCTCCTGACGTGCGGCCTGGCCGCGCTCGCACCGGGCGTGGCGCGCGCGCTCGATCAACCTCAATCTCAAGCCCAACCTCAAGTCGAAGTTCAGGCCCAGCCCGCCGCCGTCCGTCACGCGCAACCGCACAAGGCTGGTGCGCCACTTCCCAAGAAGCGAACGCTCGCGCCAGCCAACGACACCGCCGCTCTCGCCAACCAGCCTCAGGTCCAGCTCTCCGTTCACGCACTGACCAAGGACGACGTGGCCGCGCTCCCTGCGGCTTCTCTCGACGAGGTCGCAACGTCTTCCAAGCTCGTCGAGAACCAGCTTCAGATCAACGAGGTTATCACCGGAGCGCCGATCCTTTCGAAGCGCGGCATGCCGCTCATCGAGTCGCTCGACCCGGCCGTGAAACTCAACCTGACGATGCGCGAGGTCGTCAACGGCGCCGATCTCACCTTCGAGTTCACCAACACCGCCGCAGCGCTCAAACCGCTCGGCTCCATCAACCTCGGCGTGCTCACGCTCGGGAACGGCATCACGTACACCGACCTCAGAAAAACCTCCGAAACTCCGCCCGTTGACGCCAACACCTTCGTCGGCAAATCGTTCTCCTACCCTGGCGAGTTCTACTCCCCGACCATGGTCCTGAGCGGCAACAACGCCACCGTCGGTATCAGCGTGCAGTACCCGGTCCTCGAGTACGCCCACGATCTTCGCATCGGGCTCATGTCGCCCTCGGGCCCCTTGGCCGCGGGAGAGGGTGGACGAGGCTGGGCTGTGAAGCTCCAGTTCGCCGCCTCGAAGACCCAGGCCATGAAGAACGAGGCCAAACTCCGGCCCAAGGAAACGCGAACGTATGTTGTCTCCATCCGCGTCGTTCGCGCTCGCGACCAGTGGGCGCGCACGCTCCTCCCGTATCGCGAGTTCTTCCAGAAAACCTACGGGCAGGCTCGCTACGAACGCTCGGTGACCCCGACGCTCGCTCTCTCGCTCGCTGATGATTCGCAGATCACCGCCGACAACCCGCAAGGCTGGACGCAGTGGCGTCCCGACCTCTGGGGCTTCTCGAAGCTCTCGCGCGCCCTCCGCATGAATTACAGCGGCTGGCCCTCGATCACCCTCACCAACACCGGCGGCCTGTTCAAATCTCATCGCGACCTCAACCCGCCCTTTCAGTTCGCCTCCATGTGGGCCTCGACCCCTCTATTAGCTTCCGCCACGGAAGTGCGTAACGGCCTGCCCTCGGTGCCGCAGACCGGCAAAAAGATCGGCCTCTGGTGGGGCAACTCCGCTCGCGTGATGACCGACTGGGACCCTGCTGGCGCGGTCGATTTCGACCCGGCCAAGACCGACCACGTCAAGGCCGCCCTGGCCGAACTCGATGCCGCGGTACAGACGAACGCGACAACGATCACGCTCGGCAACTTCACCCACGACCGCACACCGATCTGGAAGCAATACCAGTGGGTCCAGGACCTTGGTAGTCGCTACCCCAACATCAAGTTCGTCATCGAGCCAGCCGCGTGCGACGTGATGCACACGATCGCCCCCAGCGTCGTGCAAGGCGTCGCCGATCAGGGCCGACCCGCGCGCGAGGCGGACCTGTACACCATCACCCACCCCAACTACATGGCCGATTTCCTCGTCCCCGGCCACGAGACCTGGGCAACATTCCACTACCGCGGGATGAAGCAGTTCTTCAACACCGAGCCCGACGACGCGCGCATCATCAGCGATATGCAGGCCTACGCCAGCTACGGCTATGTCCCGTGCTTCTTTGTTGATCGCAATGTTGACGCGACCATGACGGCCAGCGCGACGTGGGAATCAACAATCCCGACCGATCTGCAGCAGGGTGCCCCTGAGTTCGCCGCCAAGCCACAGCTCAACACCAACCCGTCCGCCACCGCAACACCAAGCACGACCAACGCGAGGACGACTCTCGCCAACGCTGGCGCTCCAACCGCGAACGCGACCAACACCAAGGCCGCGGCCGACGCGCCCGAAACTCTCAAGGCCATCCTCAAAAAGTTCCGCGGCGTTGTTGTCCGCCGCGCCGACGAAATGCCCTCCGCCGAGTGGTCCTCCAACCCTCTTGCCACTGAGCCCACCGAAATGCTGGTGGAAGACGCCCTTCGCCGAGCCAGAGCCATGTCTGGCAAGGCCGCGATCAAGGACGCCAAACTGCGGCCGACGCGCGTGACCACGGCAGAGAAGCCAGTGGAGAGACCGGCCGAGATGCAGCCCGGGGGCAATCATCCCAAATAGGACTGGCCGCGGTCGTTCATCGCCTGCGCCTACTCCTTTGCAAATCTTCATTCTCGCTCGACATCCAAGACAGTTCCTATCCTTTCCACATGCCCACTCCCCGTCGCGTCGTCATCTCCGGCACCGGCTGGATCACGCCTCTTGGCCACTCCATCGACACCGTCTGGTCACGCCTCCTGAAGGGTGATTCTGGCGTTGCCTCGATCGAGCAGTTCGACGCCTCCACTTTCGCCACCAACTTCGCCGCCGAGGTCCGCGGCTTTAAGCTCGAAAACTTCCTCCGCGATCCCACGCCTCACGTCCAATCCGGCCCCAGCACCCAGTTCGCTCTCGCCGCCGCCCAGCAGGCTTGGACGCAGTCGGGCTTGGGCGCCGATTCCAAGCTCCGCCGCAACCGCGTGGGGCTCTACCTCGGCGCGGGTGATGGATCGGTCGATCACGAGTCCTTCTTCGCGGTTAACCTCGCTGGCTGGAACGCCGAGACGAAAAAACTCGACTCCGCCGGATGGCTCAAGGCCGCCACCCAACGCTTGCACCTCACGCCCGAGATCGAGCAAGAGCCCAACCTCACGCTCGCTCACCTCGCCACCGAGTTTGGCTGCCGAGGCCCGGCCATCAACTGCATGACCGCCTGCGCCGCCAGCACCCAAGCCATCGGTGAGGCGTACGAGATCATCCGCCGCGGCGACGCCGAGGTCATGCTCGCTGGCGGGGCCCACACCATGATCCACCCGCTCGGGCTCACGGGCTTTATCCGGCTCACCGCGATGTCTCAGCGCACCGACTCTATCAACTCCGCCGCCCGACCCTTCGACCAGACCCGCGACGGCTTCGTCATGGGCGAGGGCGCGGGCATGCTGGTGCTTGAAGAACTCGATCACGCCAAGGCTCGCGGCGCGACACCCTTGGCCGAGGTTGTCGGATTTGGCTCAACCGCCGACGCTTTCCGCATCACCGACATCCAACCGCAAGGCAAGGGCGCCCAGGCCACGATGCACCAAGCCCTGCGTCAGGCCGGGCTGAGCCCGCGCGAGATCGGCGACGACGGCCGCCCCGCCGTTCATTACATCTCGGCCCACGGCACGGGCACCAAAGAGAACGACAAGATCGAAACGCTGGCGGTCAAAGGCGTCTTCGGTCCGCTGGCCGGGAAGATCCCGTTCAGCTCCGTGAAGTCCATGCTCGGCCACCTGATCCAGGCCGCCGGGGCCGTGGAACTTATTACGTGCGTCATGGCTATCAAAACCGGCTGGGTCCCGCCAACGATGAACCTCGTGAACGCCGACCCGGACTGCGACCTGGATTACGTCCCCAACCAAGCCCGAGACCTCAACCCGATGGGCGGCGTGCAGACGTGCTTGTCGAACTCGTTTGGGTTTGGGGGGCAGAATGATACATTGATTGTTCGTAAGTATAATACATGAAGAGTGGTGCCGTCCGTGTGGCGAAGAAACGTCCGCTCAAGACGAGCCTCGCTATAGATTTTTCGGGCGCGTTCATCGACTTCAACGAACTCATACGGGTTCTGGTTTGTTCCTACGCGCGAGGTTGTACTTTTTCAAAGCGTAGTTCATCGTGTGAAAGACAAGAGCCTCGCTCGGAGGGTGGAGGTACTCAAAGCGAATGCTTTCTCGGGAAGACCAATTACTTCTTCTTCCCGGACCCACCCTTACCTTGCCCCGCCTTACCCTGCTCCATCAGCTTGGCTCGTTCCTGAGCCATCTTCTGCAGCCGGCCCATAAACCCGCCGCCGCCTGCGGCCTTCTTTGCTTTGAGCTTGTCGACGTTCAGCAGGTCGTGCTCGTCGATGTGGGCGCGAATGTACTTGTTCTCGATGATGCCTAGCAGTGAATTGGTGATGAAGTAGAGCGACAGGCCGCTGGGGGCGTTGTACATGAAGACGGGGAACATGACGACTGTCATGACCTTGATGATTTTCTGCTGGGTTTCCTGCTCGGGGGTGAGCGCGGTCGTGGGCGGTGGGGTGAGGTATTTCTGGTGGATATAGAAGACCACGCCGAGGATCAGCGGCAGGATGTTGACCGACGTGACGGCCCCGAGCAAGGGGATGGTGACGAGGGTTTTGTTGAAGAAGTAAAGACGGTCGGGCTCGCTGAGGTCGCCCAGAAAAGTCCATGAGTTGTTGGTGAGCTTCTGGAATAGGCCGTAGAACGCGGGCTGGTGGCGGAGCTCGAAGGTGAAGTAGAGGGTGGCATAGAGAGCGATCCAGATGGGGGTCATCAGGAACATGGGGAGGCAGCCCAGCGCGCCCAGCGGGCTGACGCCCTCCTCACGCCAGACCTTGGCCATTTCTTCCTGGAGTTTCTTGCGGTCGTCCTTGTAGCGTTCCTGGACTTGTTTCTGCTTGGGGCCCATCGCTTGCATCTGCTTGGCGAAGCGTTGCATGCGGATCTGCGACCACTTGGTGAGCGGGTGGAGGATGGTGCGCACGACCACGACCAAGAGCATGATGGAGATCGCCCAGTCGCGGGTGATGTAATCATGCAGCGTGTGGAGGAGCCAGAAGAGCATTCCAGTGAGCCAGTCGAAGGTAACAAAGCCGCAGGGCCCACCGAAGTTGTAGACGACCAGCCCGTCCAGCCCGAGCGCTCGGGTTCCCGGGTCGGCGCGAAGTTCGGGGCGCGACAGCGGGCCAGCGTACAGCCCTAGGCTCAGGTCTGCGGCCTGCCCGGGAGAGATGAGCATGTCGGCGGTGGCGAGGCGGAGCGCGAGAGTCGGTATGGCGTCGGTATGACCCGGCGCGGGAGGCTGGATGAGGACGACACGATCGACGCTGGCGTAGTTGTAGAGCGGGAGTGCTTGCGTGGTGGGGTCGCCAGCGCGGTGCATGGCGATCGAGAAATAGCGGCTGGTGAAGGCGGTCCAGACTAGCTCGTACTGAGCGGAGATCGATTTTTCGTTGGGCCAGAGTTTGATCGATGGCTCGTAGTTGCCGGTCTTGTTCGTGCCCAGCACGTCCGTGTGGTCCTGCAAAAACTCGTTGGAAAGAATAATCCGTCGTACGGGGTCAGCGACCGCGTTGTGGAGGTAGCCGAAGCGGACGCGGCGCTTGTCGCCGCCGTAGTTAGAGGATTCCGGTGGCAGATCGATCGGCCCGAGCTGCAACCAGCGGAGCTTGAGAGGTGTGGTGGTAAGGTTGATCGCGGATTGGGCGAGGTCGAGAGAATACGAGTTGGCCGTGAGGGTGTAGTGGCGGTTGAGGCGGACGACATCCTCGCCCTTGTCGTTGACGATGAAAGCCTCGAAATCACCGGGGCGCTTGGGCGAAACCTGACGCCAGACCGGGCCTTCGGTGCCGCTGACGAGGTTGACAAAGGTGTCGTTGACGTAGAGGCCAAGGGCGGCCATGGGGACGAGAGAAGCGCTGTCGGCTGGCTCGACGCTGCGTTGGACTTCAACGGCGGTCTGGTTCAGAAGGTCGGTGAAGTGGCGCGTGAGGACGATGGACCGGACGCCCGCCCCGGCCGGGGAAAACTCGACCTTCATGAGATCGGTGCCTGCCAGGTCGATCGAGCCGATGGGCGCGAAGTTGGAGACGAGGGGGTCGCTCGACCAGACCCGGGCGCGCAGGGCGGTCACGGCCACGGCAGAGGTGGGAACGAGAGGTTGAGCGACGATGGCTGGTGCCACGAGGTTGGTCGCGAGGTTGGTCGTGGTTGGTGCGGCGCCGGGTTGGGCGGCCGCAGAACTGCCCGCCGCGGTAGTTTTGGGTGCTGAGGCGGGTGTGGCGTTGCGCGTGACCGACCAGACGACCCCTAGGCCAGCGAGGCCGAGGGCGATGGGAATGACGATGCGGAGCAGGGTATTGGTTGGTTTGGGCATCCGGGCTGGGCTCGATGTTTGAGGGAATGTTCAGAGAAAAGGGGTGACCGCGCACCCCTTAGTGCGTGGCCCGAGATCTTTCGTCAGAGCCGGGAAGAACCAGCTTCTTAGGAGAACAGGGTACGCCGATGCGGGGCATGATTGTTGAGGTGTGGGAAGCGTGGGCTATGGTGTTCCGGCTGGGCGGCGCTCGGGCCAGATCTGCTTGCGGATCGTTCCTGACAAGACAGAGGGGGCCTTGAGATGAACCAGAACCTGCTTGGGCGTGTGGTGGTTGGGGCCAAGCTCGTGGTTGGCGGCGTGGCGACGCTCGCGTCGCTGAGTGGTTGCGAGGGCGGCGGGCTGGGTGGGCTGCTCGGGTCCACGAGCGCGATGAAGTTGCTGTCGCCACTGGTCAAGGACGCCGCAAACTCGTGCGTGAGCAACCTCTCGTGACTCACCAGCTCGCTGGGCGACGTCAAGGATTTTTCTGGCGTGCTGGAGCTTGTGAAAAAGGTCGAGCCGACGATCAAGCAGCTTTCATCGTCCTATCAGGCTCTGTCGGCGACCACACGGGAAGAGCGTGCGAACCTGTGAGCGCGTTCGGACCGAAGTTCGATTCGGCGAACTCGAGGTTCACCAGCGTGATGGAGAAGCTCAAGAGGAACAGCACATAAGGCTCGGCATTGTCGCCGGTGCTGGAGAAGGTGAAGCTGTTCGAGTAGGGCTGATGGATTTTCGTAAGCGGCTCGGCGAAACGTGAGGCTGAGCGTGTGCGTGGCGGGGGCAGGGGCAGGGGCAGAAT
>CAZIMT010000107.1:0-11204 GCA_964540295.1 uncultured Phycisphaeraceae bacterium | reverse complement strand
CGGTCCGCTTCAGCGATCCCCAGTCCGATGCGCTGCGCCGCGACTTCACGATCAACGCGCTCTTCCTCGACCCGCTCGAAACGACCGATGCCGATGCCGATGCCGGTGCCGGTGCTGGTGCTGCTGCTGGTGCTGCTGCTGGCTTGGGGCGTGTGATCGACTTTGTGAACGGGCAAGCAGATCTGCGCGATCGAGTGCTGCGGGCGGTGGGCGATCCGGACCAGCGCTTGGCCGAGGATCACCTGCGCGCGCTCCGGGCTGTGCGGTTCGCGGCCCGGCTTTCCTTGACCATCGACCCGGCGACCGCGAGCGCCCTGCAACGTCACGCGCGCGGGCTTGAAGGCGTTAGCCGAGAACGCATCGGCGAAGAACTCCGGCGGATGCTCTTGGACTCGCGGCGTGCGCACGCGCTCACGCTCTTGCAGTCGCTGAGGCTGGACGCTCCGGTGCTTCAGGAATCGAACTGGACCGGCCAACCCACGCTGGTGGCGGCGCTCGGGGACGCGCGAGCCGCCCAAGGCGCGAGCTTCTCGACGGTTCTTGCCGCCTGGGCCTTGGACCGTGAGCTGTCCACCGATCTTCCGGCTCCGTTTCCCTCGTTGAACGCTGCGCGAGCGAAGAAAAATCGACTTCCGAGTGCGATCGATTTGCTCGTGTCCCGCTGGCGGTCGGCCTTGTGCTTGTCCAACGATGAATCGGACCAGTTCGGGCGCACGCTGCGGGCGCTCGCGAGCGTGGAGCACTCGTGGGGTGCCCTCGGCATCGCCCAGAAAAAGCGTTTGGCCTCGACCCAAGTATTTCCCGAATCGATGAGGATCTTGCGAGCGCGGAACCTCAGACTGGCGGCCGAGGTTGACTCGGAAGTGGCGGCACTCGGGGCAACGGCGGGAGGGCTCGCGCCGACTCCCCTGGTAGATGGCGATCTCCTCGTGGCTCAAGGTTTCGAGCCTGGCCCAGCGTTCAAGGCTATTTTGGAGCGGGTGTACGACGCTCAATTGGAAGGGCGGGTGACGAACGTCGCTCAAGCATTGACCGTGGCGTTCCAGGCCGCCCAGGAACTGAGAACCTGACGACGACCTGACCGTATCACAACAGGGTGAGGCTCGGTCTGGCTGGGTGGGTGGGGGTCGTCGATCGAGGTTGGTGGAACCGGTGCCGTTCAGCGGCGTCTAAACTTCCAGAGCGTTCGCTGGGGCCGGGATCAGTCCGCGCGACGATAGATCGACCACCGGAACCTGGGATGCGTCCTGTTTGATTGCCCGGTTTGATCGCCCGGATCGTCTCGTTGGAAAAATTGGAGTCTGACCATGAGCAGCTTGACCACGAACACAACGCCTCTTCAACTTCATCGCGATACCTCGGGCGAGCTGCGCAGGCGTTGGTCCGTCTTTGGGGCCGCGCTGGCGTTGACCGCCAGCACGCTGGCGTTTGCTTACAACTCTTCGGCGCACGCCTCCCAGCCCGCCAAGGACCAGCCCGCCAAGGACGTGGCGACAAAGGTGGCCGAGGAGGACTCACTGATCCTGCGCGACGGGCGTGTGATCAAGGGCAAGTTTATTTCCGAGACCGAGACCTCGATCAAGTTCCGCGGCAAGGTCGCGGGGATCGAAGTGGAGACAGATTACCTCAAGAGCAACATCCTCGAAAATCGCCGCGCTAAAGTTGAGACGGGCGACCCCAAGAAGCCTGCCGCGGGAGCGAAGCCGAAGGATCTGAAGGCGCTTGACGACAAGGGAACCGTCGGCAAGGGAACCGACGGCAAGGCTGGCGACGCTATGAAGGCCGGTGGCGATTCACCCAGCTCGAGCGATTCTTCGGGCGATGTGAAGTCCAAGGTTTACGTGATGGAGCTCGCGGGCAAGTTTGGGCGCGATATCTCGCAGACCCCGATTCGCCAGGCGATGGAAGATGCCAAGAAGGCGGGCAGCGAGTACGTGATCGTGGTGATGAACAACGAGTGGACGGGTCGTTCGGGAGAACAGCTCGACGACGACGCGGCGGAGTTTGACGGACTGAGTCGCGCGGCGGACATGGACCCGGTCTTCGATGTCGAGCTGAGCAAATGGTCCAAGCCGCCGAAGCTCGTGTTCTGGGTCAAGCGTGCGATGGGCGGTGCGGCCTTCCTGCCGCTGCTGTGCCAAGACATCTACTTCAGCAGCGACGGGAAGATGGGCGGCATCGGTAACCTGACCAAGCTGTTCGATCAGGGCGACGAAGTCGTGAAGCAGAAGCAGTACTCTCTGCGTCTGAGCCGGGCCGAGGGCAAGGCTCTTGAGGGCGGGTACTCCGACCTCATCGTTCGTGCGATGGCGGTCCCGGAGTTCGTGCTGAGTTACTCGATCGAGGGCGGGCAGGTGCGTTATTTCCAGCGCATGCCGGAGAACCCCAACGAGTTCCTGCTCACCGACGACGGCAAGGAGACGAACCAGGACACCGACAAGCAGGTTGTCGCGGGCGAGGGCAACGACGCGCTGACGCTCAACGCCAAGCTCGCCAAGGACCTGCTGATCGCCAAGGGGATCGTGGACACTGAAGAAGACCTGCTCTTTGACCTGGGCCTGGCGCGAAACGTGGAAAAGTCGTACGGCCGGTCCAAGGAGATCCTCAAGGCCTGGAGCAAGAACGTCGATCAGGCGGAGCGCGACATCCAGCGGCTCCTCGAAGAGACGCGCGACGCGCGCCCGACCGCGACCTTCAATGAGCGCTCGCGTTCGCGAGGGATCGAGAAAAACCTGTGGCTCAAGATCATCGGGCTGGTCGACCGTTACGGCGAGGCGCTCCCGAGAGCCGGTGGCCTCAAGCCTCAGGCACTTGATCGGATCAAGTCGATTGACAACGAGCAGCAGAGGGACGTTCAGGCAAGCCGCAAGAAGTAAGTTCTTCGATGGCGCCTCACCTCGTAATTCTCCCACCATGATTTCCTGATCTGGCTTTGTGTTCTGGCACTCAAAGACGGCACACCGCATCAGCCGAGGTCCGGCCTTGCATCACTCTCAACGGAGCATTCTTATGAAATCAAGCCCTGTTCGCCGTTTACTGACCGCCGTTTGCCTTGGGATCGCCGCGGCCGCTGTGGTGAGCGTGGCGATCCCGGCCGCCCCCGTCGCTCGTGCTGGCGTTGTCGCGTCCTTCGCGGCAGCGACCGACAAGATCACGAAGAAAGACGGCGAGGTCCTTGAAGGAAAGATCACCAAAGAGGTTGAGGGCTGGGTCTGGTTCACGCGCGTGCAGGGCGGCGTGGAGACCGAGGTCATCCTCAACCCCAAGGACATCGACAAGATCGAGAGGGCTCACTCGACCCCCGCCGCCAAGGGCGAGCCCGAGACGGCCCCGGCCAAAAACGAGAACAAGTCTGAAGGAAAGGCTCGCGTCCACTCGGGTGTCCCGCGCGCGGCCGTGATCACACTCGAAGGCATGGTGGGTGTTCAGTTCGCGGCCAAGCCGCTCGAAGACATAATCCCTTTGCTCGAGGAAGACGGTGTCAGCATCGTGGTGCTCAAGATCAACTCGGGTGGCGGGTACCTCCACGAGATCCAGTTCTTGAGCGACCTAATCCACTTGAAGTACAAGGACAAGTTCCGCACGGTGGCGTGGATTGAATCCGCGATCTCAGCGGCCGCGATGTCGGCCCACTCGCTCGAAGAGATCTATTTCCTGCCCAAGGGCAACTATGGCGCGTGCACGGGCTGGAGCGGGGCTCTAAACGCGGTCAAGGGCCGCGAACTTGAGAAGGTCTTGCAGACGGCGCAGGGCTACTCCGACCGCGGTGGCCACGATCCTCGGATCATGCGAGCCATGCAGATCAGTTCTGATGAGGGTGATCTTTCGAACCTCCAGATCTCTCCCCCGAGCGGGCAGCTCTCGGCCGACATCGATCCCGCCACCGGCAAGGTGACCTGGTACCAGAGCCTGGAAGGGCAGTACACGCTCAACCCCAAGGGCGGCGTGCGAATCCTGACCTTCAACGCCGAAGAGGCTTCGAAGTTCAAGTTCTCGCAGGGCACCGCCAAGGACGTGAAGGAACTGGGCGCGCTGATGGGTTATCAGGAGATCGAGTGGGTGGGCAAGGACGTCAAGGGCGTGCCCTACCCCGTCTGCCGGGCCGAAGAGAAGATGATCAAGTGGCGCAAGGACACGACCGACGCCGATGAAAACTTCACCGTCTACACCAACGACTATCAGCGCAGCGTGGCGACCGCGCAGGCGACGCAGGACAAGGCCGATCGCGGGATGTGGATCGGCAAGGCGACGCGGGCGCTCGAGTTCCTCGAGAACCTGGTCAAGAAGCAGCCGAACCTCGGGCTGTTCAAGGGGCTCAGCAAGAACTGGTTCGCCGAGCAGCGCGAGATGCTGCGCAAGCTCGCCAAGTAAGCCCAGACAGGTACATTGCCGCGAACGCTGTTGACGGCGCAGCAACTCGTGCAACACGATTTCATCACGGGCCCGGAGCGATCCGGGCCCGTGTTCTTTTTGTACGCCAGCGTTGATCCCTACAGTCGGTGCTGTCCTTTGATCTCCTCACCATTGACAGAATCTTCAGAAAGAACCACGATGGCCACGAGCCCAGCGGTCACGAACTCCGAGTTTGTTCCCAACTCCTTCGACGGCACCGCGTGGCCCGGGATCGAGCCGCTGCTGCGGGCGTTGCGCGAACGACCGGTGCGCGATCGAGCCGAGCTGGAGCGATGGCTGCTTGACCGCAGCGAGCTGGACGCGGCGTGCTCCGAGGCTCAGGCGATCCTGTACATCAACATGACCTGCAACACCGAGGACAAGGCCGCGCAACAGGCATACACGACGTACATCGAGACCGTCCCGCCCAAGGTCAAGCCGCTGGCCTTCGAGCTTGACGCTAAGCAGACGACGCTGTCGCGCGAGCTGGGGCTGGACAGCGCGCCGGGGCGCGGCGACCGGTACAAGGTGCTGGTGCGCGACGTGGCGGTCGAGCTCGAACTCTTCCGTGCGGAGAACGTGCCGATCCAGACCGAACTGTCGCTGCTTTCTCAGAGGTACGACCAGACGGTGGGCGCGATGACGGTCGAGTTCGACGCCCAGGAGCGCACCATGCCGCAGATGGCGCGGTACATGGAATCCACCGACCGAGCCCTGCGCGAGCGGGCGTGGCGAACGATGTCCGACCGGCGGCTCAGAGACGCGGAGGCCATCAGCGACATCTATGACGAGATGATCGCCAAGCGAGACGTGGTCGCGCGCAACGCAGGGTTTGCGGACTTTGTCGGCTACGCGTTCAAGGAGAAGCACCGCTTCGACTACGGCGTGGGCGAGTGCGGCGCGTTTCACCGCGCGTGTGCCGAGCACATCGTGCCGCTGGTGCGCAGGCTCGACCGCGAGCGGAAGGACACGCTGGAGCTCGAGGATCTCAGGCCTTGGGACTTGGCGGTTGACCCCAAGGGCCGAGCCCCGCTGCGGCCCTTCGAGGGCGGGCGGCAGTTGGTCGCCAAGGCGGTCGCGACGTTCGATCGGCTAGACCCGCGGCTGGGCGCGATGCTCCGCTCGATGGGCGACGGCTCGAACACGCTCGGCGCTCGGCACGCCGACGGCTCGGTCGCGTATCTCGATCTCGACTCGCGCAAGGGCAAGGCACCGGGCGGGTACCAGTACATGCGCGACCGCAGCCGGGCGCCGTTCATCTTCATGAACGCGGCCGGGCTGCAGCGCGACGTGTCCACGATGCTGCACGAGGCGGGGCACGCGTTCCACTCGATGCTGTGCGTGGACGAGCCGCTCGTGAACTATCGCACGGCCCCGATCGAGTTCTGCGAGGTGGCGAGCATGTCGATGGAGCTGCTCACGATGCCCTACTGGGGTCAACCGCAGAACGGATCGAGAGGTTCGGCTGGCAAGGACGATTGCTTTTACGCCGATGAGGCCGAGCTGGCGCGGGCACGACGGCACCAGATCGAGGGCGCGGTAGGCATCCTGCCCTGGATCGCGACGATCGACAAGTTCCAGCACTGGCTGTATTCCAAGCCAGATCACACTCGCGATGAACGTCGCGTGCGGTGGCTCTTGCTCGATGAGGAGTTCGGCCACGACGTGAAGTGGGACGGGCTTGAGGCCTCGCGTGCCCACGCGTGGCAGCGGCAGATGCACCTGTTCGGCAGCCCGTTCTACTACATCGAGTATGGCATCGCGCAGCTCGGAGCCTTGCAGCTCTGGCTGCACGCGACCGAGCACGGCGACCAGTCGGCGGTCGAGGCGTACCTCGCGGGCCTACGGCTGGGCGGGTCCAAGCCACTGCCCGACCTGTTCAAAGCGTCGGGCCTGACGTTCGATTTCGGACCCGAGATGGTCAAGCGACTCGTGGACCGCGTGCAGAAAGAGCTGGAAACACTGCCGATGTAGCTCTTCAAGGTAGATCGGCTCTCCGAGCCGACTCTTGGATCCAACTCTGCGAAATGAACACGCAGCGCCGATCGAACACACGATCATGACCCTTCAACCAGCTCGCGTCGTGCTCGTTCACACGGCACGAGCCACGCAGGATCACCGAGCAATCGCTGGGAGCACCGATGGACCGCCCTGCTGTGCCGCACATGACCCTCGACGAGTTTCGCGCGGTAGGCCACCGAATGGTCGATTGGATCGCCGCGTATTGGGAAAACGTTGAGACCAAGCCGGTGCTCGCGCAGGTCAAGCCGGGCGAGACCGCGGCCAAGCTGCCGGGGTCGGCGTCTGATTTCTTTTCGCACGCCGTAGCCGACCACGAAGGCGCAAACCCGGCGTGGGATGCGATCTTCCGCGATCTCGATAACGTGATCGTGCCGGGTCTGACGCATTGGCAATCGCCGAATTTTTTCGGCTATTTCCCGGCCAATATCTCGGGCCCGGCCGTGCTGGGCGACCTGCTCGCGGCGGGGCTCGGCGTGCAGGGCATGCTCTGGCAGACAAGCCCCGCATGCACGGAACTTGAAACGAAAGTGCTCGACTGGCTCGGAGAAGCCTGCGGCCTGCCCGACGAGTTCCTTTCAACATCGAAGACCGGCGGCGGAGTGATCCAAGGGACCGCGAGCGAGGCCGCGCTCGTCGCGCTGGTCGCGGCCCGCGAGCGTGCGATGACATCCGCGCGGCGAGCGGACGGTACCACGGGCGTACACCGCGGACCAGCCCCGGCGGTCACACCGCATCTCACGCTGTACACCTCGACGCAAGCGCACTCGTCGATCACCAAGGCCGCGATGATCGCCGGGCTGGCGCGGCATCCGGACGATCGCACGCACGTTCGCGTGATCGACGTGGACCGCGAGTGCAGGATGGACGTCGCCGCGTTGGCCGAAGCGATTCGCGCCGATCGGGCCGCAAGACGCGTTCCATTCTTCGTGTGCGGCACCATCGGTACGACGGGCACGACCGCGATCGACGACATCGCCGGGATCGCGGGGGCGATCGGTGACGATGGATCGAGCGCAACCTCTGGCGCGAGCGATCACGAGAATGAGGGCTCGCCGGCGCTCCCCTGGCTGCACGTTGACGCGGCCCACGCCGGGCCTCTCGCGCTGTGCCCCGAGTTCCGCTGGATGTTCGACGGGCTTTCACGAGCCGACTCGTATTGCTTCAACCCGCATAAGTGGATGCTGACGAACTTCGATTGCAACTGTTTCTGGACGCGCGATCGGCGCGCGATCATCAGCGCGCTCTCGGTCACGCCCGAGTACCTGCGCAATGCGGCGAGCGATTCGGGGTCGGTGATCGATTACCGCGACTGGCAGATCCCGCTGGGCCGGCGGTTCCGCTCGCTCAAGCTCTGGTTCGTGCTGCGGCACTACGGGCTTACGGGTTTGCAGAACTATCTGCGTGAGCACGTGAGACTGGCCGAAGTCTTTGAAGAGCTGGTACGCAGCGACGCGCGCTTCGAGGTCGCGACGGCGCGGACCATGAACCTCGTGTGCTTCCGCCTTCGAGGTTCGGGCCTCGAGAGCGACGCACGGAACCACGCGCTGATGAACCGCCTCAACGCGAGCGGAGAGCTTTTCCTCACGCACACGCAACTGCCCGCGTCGATCTCGGGCGAAAGCTCGGGGCGAGTGGCGCTGCGGATGGCGATCGGCGCGACGCAAACGCAGGAGATTCACGTGCGATCAGCGTGGGATCTGATCTCGACGACGGCCCGCGAGTGTGTGATTGATCGCTGAGCGCGAGCGTGCCCCGGCGCGCAAGGCACAGAGAATAAAAGGTGCCGATCGTGAAAATACCGGCCGCATCTGCTTCGGGCAGGACACCGCGAGTTCGTGGCTGTATCCTGCTCACATGAACGCCCCGCCATCCACGATCGTTTCTGCACCAGAAAAGCTCCGGAATTCTTCGGCGACAATCTCACGCTGTCGATACGCCGGGCCGCTGGTTCTGATCGTTGGTGCCCTGCTGGCGGTCCAGACGATGCTCCATGGGTGCGGATCGACGATGACGAAGCCCGAGTTGAGCATCGCCTCAGACGAGTACTCCGACGCCATCGCCGCGACGCGCGACGTGCTGCGCTCGTACCGGTTCCAGATCGATCGGGTCGACGCGGCCGAGGGCGTGGTGACGACGGCGTCCAAGAGCAGTTCGGGGCTCGCCACGCCTTGGGACCCTGAGCAGTCGTCGTTCAACCAGGAGCTTGAAGACCTGGCCAACATGCAGGAGAGGCGCGTCCGCGTGACGTTCGATCGCGCGACAACGCTCGATGCCGACGCGAAGATCACGGCCCGCGTCGAGGTCGTCATCGACCGCGTCCAGCGGCCCGGCTGGCGACCCACGCCCAAGTCGGTGCGGCACAGCACGGTCACGATGGACCCGGACTTGGCGGCCCGGCAGATGTGGCCGACGTACAGCGTGCCGATCCGGCAGGACCCCGAGTTCGCAAGCGAGATCGCGGAAAAGATCGAGCGCAGGCTCGGCGAGATCCGCGGCACGAGGCACGAGAGCGCTCACACCGAACGCTGAGTCCGAGGCTTCGCGGGCTCAGCCTCGACGTCCCCTTCCGCCCGCGAACCCGGTCTACTTCACATTCGCCGCGAGTTCCTTGGCAACGCCGTCAAAGAACGCGATGCACTTGGCGACGTTCTCTTCGAGCGGCTTGCCTTCACCGAGCTCGTATTCAACGTAGATCTGGCCTTTGAACCCCTGCCGCTTGAGCTCTTCGAGCATCGCGCGAGCCTGGCCTTTGCCCGTGCCCCAGGGCTGGTCCTGCCCGTCGGTGATGTCCTTGAAGTGCAACTCAACGATCCGCCCTTCGAGCTTTTTCAGGCTTTCTACCGTCGGCAGGTTCGAGCGCAGCCAGTGCCCGGTATCAGCGCACGCGCCGACACGCTTGCTCCGGTCCTTGACGAACTCCAGCACCGTGTCCGGGTTCCAATAGAGCGACGGCTTGGGATGGTTGTGCACCGCGACGCTGATCTCGTACTCATCGGCCAGCTTGGCGACCAGATCCCACGCTTCCTTCTTGGGCTCGCAGGTCAGGGTCGTCATGCCCATATCCTTAACGAACTCGAACTGCTGGCGGGCTTGCTTCTCGTCGTTCTCGATGCCCACGACGCCGAAGCTCATGGCCGAGACGTTCGCCGATTTAAGCTTGGCCTTGAGCTCGTCTCGTTGCTCTTTGGTCATGTCGGTGCCGACTTTGACGTCGGGCTTACCGGGCATCATCTGCTGGCCGGGGTAGAGCTGGATGTACTTGAGCCCCATCGCGTGGGCGGTGTCGATGGTCTCGAAGGTCGTGCGGTCGCGGAAGGTCCAAGCCTGGGTGCCCAGGTGCCAGCCGAGCTTTTCGGCGTAGGAAACATCGCGCGGAGTCATCTTGTTCTGAGCCGAAGCGGCGGTGACCGCCGGGGTCTTCGCTGGCGGTTCGTTGCTCTCGCTGGCCCCTGCGTTCACCACCGCGCACCCCGCGATCAACGCACACCCCGCCACCACACTGATCAGACGCGCTGAGATCATGGATCCTCCGTGACGCCGGGATTCTCGCGGCACGCGGCCCCGGTCGTGCTCGAAAGTGTACGCCGCCGCACCTCGCGATACGCTATCGCTCATGGCCCTCACCCACCCATCGTTCCCCAACGTCATCATCTTCGATCACCCGTTGATCCAGCACAAGCTCTCGCACCTGCGCGACGCGGCCGTGACGCACAGGCCGTTCCGAGCCCTGCTGTACCAGATCGCCGGGCTGATGGTCTACGAGGCGACACGCGAGCTGCCCACCACCGAAGTTCAGGTCCGCACACCGATGGAGATGACCACCGCAAGGAGATTGTCGGCCAAGACCACCGTGGTGCCGGTGCTCAGGTCCGGGCTCGGGATGGCCGAGGGGATTCTGGAGATGATGCCCGAGGCCCGCGTCGGGCACATCGGCATGGCCCGCGACGAGCAAACGCTCAAGCCACGCACGTACCTGAAAAAGCTTCCCAGCGACCTGCCCAGCGGGCCCGTAATCCTGGTCGATCCGATGCTCGCCACCGGCGGGTCGGCCGCGGGCGCGGTCACGATTCTCCGCGAGGCCGGGGCGAAAGACCTTCGCATGATCTGCCTCGTCGCCGCGCCCGAGGGGATCCGCTTCATGCTCAGCGAGCACCCCGATCTCAAGATCTACACCGCCGCGGTCGATCGCGGGCTCGACGAGCACGGGTTCATCAGGCCTGGGCTTGGCGACGCGGGAGACCGGATGTACGGCACGGTGTGAACCCTGCCAAAGAACAATCCTCGTGCCACGCTAGCTTCTCGCCATCCTCCTGCTCATCGCCTCCAACAGCTTCATGACCTTCGCGTGGTACTACCACGTCAAAAAGCTCGTGGACGCTTCTGATGGCCATCGGCACCTCGTAGCTGATTGCGCTGCCTGAGTACATCCTGCATGTCCTCGCCAACCGTTTGGGACACGTAGACAACGGCGAGCCGTTCACGCTGCCGCAGCTCAAGGTGATGCACGAGGCGATCACGCTCGGCGTCTTCACGCTCTTCACGGTCTTTGTCGCCCATGAGAAACTCCGCACAACCGACCTGATCGCGTTCGGCCTGATCTTCGCGGCCGTCGCCGTTTCGATGCTGAGGCGCGAGGCGGCCGCGTGACCCGACGCCGTGGCGCATGAAAACGGCCCCGGTCGAACTGACCGGGGCCGCATGAAGGATCGATTGGCTGCTGAATTTGCTACTGAAGGCTCAGACCTTGTACCGCCCCATGTACCCGTTGAGCGTTTCGGCTTGTTGCGAGA
>CAZIMT010000106.1:4249-11361 GCA_964540295.1 uncultured Phycisphaeraceae bacterium | reverse complement strand
CACGTTGCGATCGCGGTACATGAGCGAAGGCCCGAGATCGAACACGCGCCGCTCGCGCGGGGCCGCACCGATCTCGATCAGCCGAGCGTCCTCGCGCCCCGCGCTCCCGTCGATCTTCTCACGCACGAACTTCAACCCCGTGGCGTTGTCCAGATACGACACGAAAAACCGCGGGAAACTATCCAACTTGTACTGCCGCTCCATCGCCATCAAAACCTCTGCCGGCGGCCTCCTTCCCTCGGGCCTCTCCAGCGGGCTCCCCGGCACCGCCCACGCCAGCGCCAGCGTCAACGCATAAATCACCGCGAGAATCAGCGGCATCTGCAGCAAGCGTCGAACGATCAGGCCGAGCATCAAACAATCTCCAGACGCGGTCCCAAACCCTACCTCACCTCGTAGCGCGGACGGCCCGCGCGCTCCTCATCACGCTCCCACTCCGCCACTTTGCCACTTTTTCTTTCCGTCTCTCTCTCATCTTCCTCTCGCCGGCAACATCAACGGCCGATCTGTCCCCTTGCCGTCCCCAAACACATCGACTTGATACAACGCCTGGTCCGACCGCGGGTGCGAGCTGATGCCCGTGAACTTATTCGCGTCAAAGCAGTAAATCTGCGCGTACGTGAACAACGGCAGCAGCACCGCCTCGTCGAGCACCATCTTCTCCGCGCTCTTCAGGATCTCCATCCGCTTGGCCGGGTCGGCTTCAAGCGAGCCCTCTTCGAGCAGCGCGTCGTAGGCTGCGCTCGAATAATTTCGATCGTTGTTCCCGTCGCCGGTGCGGTTCAGATCGAGAAACGTGGTCGGGTCGCCGTAGTCGCCGTACCACGACCCACGACAGACCATGAAATTGTGGTTCTTGGAATCGTCGCGAAAGACCTTGATCTCCTTCTGGGTCAACGTCACCGGCACGCCTAGGTGCTCGCGCCAGTTCTTCGCCACGGCCTCAAAGATCACGTCGTGCCCGCCGTCTTTGGTGAACAGCATGTCCACCGTAATAAACCGCTTGGGGTCCTGCCCCGCATCGATCAACAACTGCCGCGCCTCGGCAATGATTTCCCGCCGCTCAGCCTCGTCCTTGGCGTCGGAGATGCACCGAACCCCCATCGGCGAGGTGTACCCCGCGATCGAGCCCGGCGGGATCAGCGTGTGCGACTCGGGCTCGTCCAGTCGCCGAACTTCTTCGGTGATTGTTTTCTTGTCCACGACCATCGTGAACGCACGCCGCACGCGTGGATCAAAGAACGGGTTCTCCCGCCCGTCGGGGAGTTTCTTCGAGCAATTGAAGTTCAGGAAATACGTGCCGAACGCCGGGAAAACATGAATGTTCTTTCGCGCGTCCGGCGGCAGCCTCCGATCGATCTCGACCGGATCGAGCCCCTGCGCCACCAACGCGTCGTACTCACCCTGATGCTCGCGATAGAACCGCTTCTTCTCCGCGAGCATCTCGCCGTTGTACCGCGCGACAACATCGCTCACCCAGTCCACCGCCCTCGTCCGGAACGCCATCACCGAAGCGTTCGGGTCCTCGATCGAAGGGATGCCGATCGAATCGATCTTCAGTGATGCCGTGTTCCACCACATCGGATTCTTCTCGAGCCGCATGTCCCGCTTGAACCGCCAGACCTTGAGCTCCATCGGGCCGTTCGACACGCACACCGGCGGCTTGGTCCAGCCCTGCTCGCACTCCATCATCCCCGTGTCGAGGTTCAGGTGCTCGTACTGCCGAACCAGCGGCGGGTAGACCGGGAAAAAAACCGGGAACGCGCACAGGTCCAAGAAGTACGGCGTCGGCCTCTCGAGATCTACCACCAGCGTGGAGTCGTCGGTCGCGCGAACGCCCACCGTCTTGTCAAACTCACGCAATGACTCGTCCCAGAGCGCCTGCGCCGCGGCGAGCCGACCCGCCACGCTCAAGATCTCGCCGCCGCTCACGCGCTTGGCAAACTCGTCGAGTTTCTTCTGGCGACCCTCGAAGAACGCCCGCCCGCCCTTGATGAGCATGAACTGCCCTGAATAGTCCGAGGCCGTCTCTGGCAGCAGCGCGCGCCGCCACGAGTACACAAAGTCCGACGCCCGCACCCGCTCGCCGTTGCTCCACCGCGCCTCATCTCGGATATGAAACGTGTACGTCTTGCGGTCCGCGGAAATCTCCCACCGGTCCGCCACCGCGGGCTCTATCGTGTACTCCCAAGTGAAGAGATTGTTCCGAACCAGCCCCTCATACAACAACCGCGTCACGCGCAGGTCCTGCATCCAGCTCATCCTCTGCAGGTCGAGCGTCGTCACGTCGTTCTTGTTGATAAACGTAAAGTCGGCCTTGGGCGTCGGCCGGTCCGAAAGCACCGAGGCCGCCACCGCCAACGCCAGCACAAGAAACGGCACGAGGAGTCGGACCATACTCAACAGTATCGGCGATCAGGTAGGTCGGCTCTCCGAGCCGACTCTTCAAACCTCCTCCTCGCCCCTTTACTTCGGCAGGCTGCTCAACAACTGCGACGCCGACTCCAAGTACCGCGCGTCGTCCTCAGGCCTGGCCGATTCAAGCAGCTTGGCAAGCCCGCCCACTTGGCCTTTGGCATCGCCCGCGAGCGTGACGATCGCCTCGCCCAGCGCGACGATCTGCCGGACCTGAAGCCGCGACTCGCGCTTCTGCTCGCTCACGTCCTGCGCATCGTCCCTGCCAACGGTCGGGAACTCTTTCCCCGCCTTGATCCAACCCGACGCGGCCGTGAGCATCTCAACGCCCAGCTTCGCTGCCTCCGCCCGGGCCGTCGCGCTCAACTTGGGCCGCCCGCCGAACGCCGCCGCCGCGTCGCGCACCGCCGAGGTCGCCACGATCAGCGTGTCATTCTTGGCCTCGTCAATGTCCTTGCCCGCCTGCTGCTTCAGCAACGCGACCAGCCGCGCGCAGAGCTCGGTTGTCGCACGGTCGCGCACCTCGGTCACGCCCATCCCCGCCACCAGCCCGCGTGCGATCCCGTCATAGATCCGCTCGTCCTCTTCGCCCGGCATCATCTTCCCGAGCGTGTCCACGATCCGCAGGGCTCGATCCGGGGACAGGGCCGGTGTGCGCCGTCCCATCGCGTCCAAGGCCGATCCCAGACCCTTCACGGCCGTGTATCGAATTGAAATATCCTTATTCCCCAACTGCTTCTCGACGATCGCCACGCCCGGCTCGGTCGCCAGCTCGCCCGCCACCAGCAGCGCGTTCACCACCACGATGCTCTTGCCGCTTCCCACCAGCTCGCTCAGCTTGCCCTGCAAGGCCCGCGTGTATTCCAGCCGGAACGGGGCCGAGACCTGTGTGTCCTGCAGCGGGTCCATGATCGTGTTCCGAGCACGCCGGATCTTCAAAGGATCCGTGTCCGCAGCCAGGTCGCCGACGTTGGCCGCCACGAACTGTTTGATCGCATCTATCTGCGCGAGAGACAGCGCCGAGGTCGCGGTCACGATATCCTTGGGCAAGGTCTGCACCTGCGCCCACACAGCCCCCGGCGCGAACAGCGTAAAGGCAACGCCAAGCAAGAGGACCGCTCTCACGCCGCGAAGGCCCCGCCGATTCTCGATCTTTCCACTCATGACCTTCTGCAACGCCAAACCCCTTCTCGCTCAGGCCGACCCGCCCACGACGCTGGCCAGCCGATCTTCCGAACCAAGTCGTCCGCCCAAATCACCAAACACCCGCTCACCAAACACCCGCTCACCAGACACCAGATCACCAACCCCTGAACCAATGCGGTCCGAGGAGGGTGGAAGAATAGCTCGGGCAAACTACCAACGGGCACCGGTCGGGTCAACTCTTTGATCCGGCGCTTTCATCCGGCGCTCCCTCATCGCAGCCTTCGCCACAACGACCGACCGCACACCGCGAGCCTCGGCCTGCTAGTACACCTCAAAGAACATCCGCCGCGTCGGCCGAACCTGCTTGTGCAGCATCCTTCGGTCCCACGAACCGACCGAACTCATCATCTCCGGGTCCACTGCCAAATAGCCCTCCAGCGCCCCAACATCCAGCACCCTCGCCAGCCCCTGCACGATCCCCAACTCCATCCCCGCGATCCCGCACACGTACACCAGCCCGCGCGGCCCGGACAGCAGCGGCACCAGTTCCCCGGCGTGCGTGCTCAACCGATCCTGCACGTACGCCGGTCCTTCGCCGTTCCCCTGCGATTCCCGGCTGATGGCCGTCAGGTACCGAAAGTTCGAATGCTTCGCCGCCAGCGCCAGCAGGTCCGCGTGGTACAGTAAATCCGTCGAGTAGGCCGACCCCATCACCAGAACGATCTTCGATTCCACGTTCGCGCGCAGCAGTTCCAGGATCATGCCCCGGAACGGCGCGATCCCCGTCCCGGTGGCGAAGAACACGTAATCGTGCTCCCCGGGCCGCCGCGGCAGCACGAAGCGCTTGCCGCTCGGGCCTGTGACCCTTACCTCGTCGCCGACCTTTAGATCGCACAGATAATTGCTGCACGCGCCCAGGAACAGCGACCCCGTCTCCCAGTGCTCGTCGATCGTCCGCTTGACCGTCGTCGCGATCACGTTCCCCGCGCCGTCCTCGCCAGCGGTGGGGGACGCGATCGAATACAGTCGCAGCTTGTTCGGCAGCCCGCGCGCGTCCGTCCCCGGAGCCAGCACCCCGAGCGACTGCCCGGGATGGATCTGGCCAGCCAGCGCCGTCCCCGAAACATCGATCGAAACATGCCGAACGATCGACGCCGACTTGGACCCGCGCCCGGCCGTGCAGCGCTCATTGGAAACCACCCGGCCCACCACCGGGCTCGCTGGCGTGACCAGGTGCATCTTCACGTCAAGAAGGTCAGGCCCCACCGAGCCATGCTGGCCCGGCGCGTCCGCGGAAGTCTTTTCAACAGAACTCATACTCATCCCGAATCATGCTCATCTTGACGAGTCCACACGCCGTAAGGCTCGGGTGTGGACGCCGGACCTGAGGGCTTCCAGAGGTCCGGGTTGCCTTACACGAACTCACAATCCTCGCACGCCACGCGCATAGCGTCGTCGTCGCGCGACCAGAACGGTTGGTCGAAAAAATCAGCCTCCGCCCCCGCCGCCCCCCTGCTGGAGCGCGCCCATCGACGCTTGGAGCTTCTGCAGCAGCCCGACCTTCACCGCCTCGATGCTCTTGTACTTCCCAGCCTCAACCTCGGCCGCCAGCGCCGCCAACCCCTCGCCCAGCGGCCCGATGATCGCCGACGCTTGTTCCATCACCCCCGCTGGCATCAGCTTCTCCAGTTGAAGGTCCAGCTTCCAAGCCGCCTCAACCTTCACAAAGTGAAGCGTCTGCTCGGTCCCCGGCAGCCCGGCCGTCGCGGTACCGCCCTCGGCCTTAATTTCCAAGTCCGCGGCCTTCTTGCCGATGAACGCCTCACCGTTCAGCTGCGACAAGTTCCCGCCGCCCGCGCCACCCGCGCCGCCCAGGCTCTTCATCAGTTCTTCAGCGCCCGTGCCGAACTTGGCCTTGCACGCCGCGTCGAGCTTGCTGAACGATTCGCCCATCGTCAAGATCGAAGCGCCGATCGCTTCGTACCCCGGCGCGAAGTACGTCATCGCGCGCAGGTCGTTGACGCGCTTCTCCGTCATCGCGAGCAGCACCGCGTCCACCGTCTCGTTCAGGTCGCCTGTTTCCGCGTTCGCAGCCTCCGCCGCAGCCGGGGCCGGAGTCTCTTCCGAAGCCGTCTCCGACTTCTTGATCGCCGCCATGGCCGCGCTCAAGTTCGGGATCTTGCCGTCGATCAGGTCCGGCATCTTCTCAAGAATCGACCCTAGGTTCTGCAGCTTCTCTTTGGCCTCGCCGGTGGCCTTGGCCGAGGTGTACGCCGAGCGTGCCTCCTCGTACGCGCCCTTGGCAGACTCGATCGATTCTTTCATCGCCTTCAGCACTTCGTCGCCTTCCGTCAAGTACTTCGTGCGATCGGGCAGCCCCGGCGTGCTCGACGCCGCGAGCGACCTGAGCAGGTCCGCGTAGGCTCGCTGGCCCTGCGCCCGAGCCCAGTGCAGGTCACCCGCCGACTGCTTGGCCGCGCCCACCGCGAGCTTTGAAGCGCCGTTCTCGTCGCCCGTCGCCTTGCGAGCCGTGCCCGCCGCGTCCGCAAACTGCGACGACGCGGTATCAAAGGCCTTGCTCACCGCGTCCTCACGCTGCTTCTTCAGCCCTCCAAGTTCGGTTTCCAACTTCTTGGCAACGGCGTCGGCGTCCGCCCGTGCCCCCGCGGCCTCCTTCTTGGACTCCTCGTACGCCGTGTTCAACTGGGCCGCCATCGTCTCCAGCGTCTGCCTCTGATTCTTGAACTGCTTGACCTGCAGTTCCGCCTCTTTCGCCTGCGGGTCCAACTGATCGGTCTTGGCCGTCACGAGTGCCGCGTCGTGCCGCAGCACGTCCGCCGCGTTCTTCTGCTCGGCCGCCTGCTTAATAAGCCCCTCGGCCACGATCGCTGAAACCGTGACCGCTTGAGTCTTCAGCGCCGCATACGCGTTCTCCGAGGCCGCCGCCGTGTCCATCTTCGCCTTGGCGTCCGCCCGAAGCCCCGCGATCTTGCCGTCAAGCTCGGCCTTGACCGCCTCGCTCTTCTTGGCCTCGGCCCCACGTTCGCCCGCCTGCTTCACGAAATCCGCGATCACGCCGCTGGGGTCGTACCCCTCCGTCGCGGCCGCCGCGCTCGTGTGGTTGTTCCACGCCGCCAGCAACCCACGAACCACCGTCGCGCGGTTCAGGCTTTCGCGTTCCAAGGCTGCGAACTCGTTGGCCGCGTGCTCAGCAAGCCCCAGCTTGGCGTGCGCCGTGAGCACCAGCGCCGCCGCCCGCTCCTGCGGCAAGCCCTTGTCCAGCACGTCGCGCAGCGTCTCGGTCACCTTTTTGTACTGCTGCTGCTCGATCTCGACCGAAGGCGTCACGCTCCCGCTCGTGGTCAGCACCGACAACTCTCGCGAGGCCTCTTCGATCGCCTTGGCCGTCGGCGAGCGCGAGTCGCACGCCGACAACCCCAGCGCCGTGCCCGCGATCATCACGAGCGCCATCGAACCAACCGAAGAAAAGCTCTTCAACAAAACGAGTGTCTTGATCTGCAGGGTCTGGGTCGGCAGGGTCTTGGTCTGCA
>CAZIMT010000106.1:0-4149 GCA_964540295.1 uncultured Phycisphaeraceae bacterium | reverse complement strand
GCAGGGTCTTGGTCTGCATGGTCTTGATCGGCATGGTCTTGGTCGTCCTTGGGACGTGAATAAAAACCGCACAGCAACATAAAACAGCAACATGGATCACCAACATGGATCAGCAACGAAAAAGCGAACAACGAACTCGAACCGGTAAGCACTTTAGCACAATCAACCACACCTCACCCGGCGATCCGCCCGGCAAAGCGTTGGCATCGCGTTTCAGTCTCTACGCCCGCCCCGGCGCTCCGGCTCCATCAACGCCAACGACTTCCAAACTCTTCTCGATGCCCAAGAACGACCCGCCTGTCTCTCCAGGTCGCGAACCGTCCAATCGCTTCATACTCAGCCACACGAGCGTTCCGACGCAGCATCTCCAAACAAACCCCATTCATCGTTCCTTCGCGGGCTCCACCGGACCCTTTTTCCCACCATCCTCAGTCTCCACGAGCTTTGAACTTGGCGGTGTGTACTCGATCGGGTACTGAGGCCTGGGGCGGTACATCCCCCGAATCCACTCGACCGCGTCCTCAAACCGCCGGTCGTCCATCGTCTGAAAAACCGGCGAGAAGCCTCTCAATCCCAGCCGTCCGCCAACCTCCGGATGCGGGTACAAGCTCCGCGTCCGAGGCAGCCCCATCTGCAGCAGCGGCGACTTGGCGGGGTCGTCATAGTCGATCAGGGGGATGCCGACGCCGGGCCTGCCATCAGCTTTCCCATCCAGCTTTCCATCTGGCTTTCCATCTGGTTTCTCTCCGCCCCTCTCGTGGGGCTTGGCCACGCCGCCTGCGACACCGCGCCCGGCCGCGACGCGAAACCGATCCAGAATCAGAAGATTGGTGTACACCGTGGGGTCCGTGTTGGGCCGCTTGGCCGCCAACCAGAACCGACCCGCCTCCTCGCCGCCGTGGCACTGGCTGGTCGCGCACGCATTCATCAACCACGTCCCATGCACACGCTCGCGAAACTGCTTGATCGATGCCGGATCTTCCTGAATCTGCACCATCCCGTACAGCTCCCGAGCCTGCAGCTTGAACATCAGCTCCAGAATCTGAGCAGGTCGCTTTCGATACAAACCCTCCCGGCCCGCGTTCGTGGCCGGAATCAACGGGCTCCCCGCATAGGTCTCAATTAACTTCTTGATCCCCTCAGGCTCGACAAACATCCGCGGCGGATCACCAAGCTCGACCTCGTACACCCTCATCAGATTAATCTCGGCCGCATTGAGCAGCAGGAACGGCACCTCTTTCGCTCCGTCCGCCTTCCCCTTCCCGCTCGCCTTGGCTTGCGCAGCTCGTCGCAGTTTTAATTGTTCGTTGAGCCAGTTCTGAAGCCGGAGCGCCTCCGGGTTGTCGGCCTCGCGCGCCAGAACGCCCGTGACCTCGTTCAGCGCCAGCGTGTACTTCCGCCTCCCACGTAGCCACTCCACCAGCCGAATCCGTTGCTCGATGTCCGAGTCGTCGATCGCCGCCCGCATCTCCCGGTACCGCTGGCTGACCGGGGCTTTTTCGTCCGTGGACACGATGTCCTCGGCCGGGAACGGTGTCGCGATCCCGTTAATTCGCAAAATAATGTGATCCGGCGTCCGTGCCAAGATCGCTCCGCTCACCTGCCGCCCGTCCTTCAAAACCAGGTCCGCCTCGGCCTCGTCCGGGTCATCCGCACCAACTTCCGCCCCCGGATCAGCCGTTGTCGCGGGCTCCGTCGTGGGCTGAGGCGGGACCTTCTCCGCCCCGCCGCCTGCCCCGCCCGCCTGCGACATCACGAGCGCGGACGGCACTGCCGCGAGCGCATAGGCGACCGCCGCGACGAACCAACGCGCCCTGAATCTCTCGAAGTTGGCATCAGACTTTCGCATCACCTAAATACAATACTCACCTCGTCGTCTCGTGGCGTGTCCCAACCAACCAGATACCGCTCACCTCCGCGCGCAGTTCCAAAAAAACAAGCCGACGCGCACGGGCGCGTCGGCCAAGAGTCATTGTTCCCCGACCGATCCTTACGCCGCCGCGACCTTCGCCATCGTCTCGTTGATCCGCTGGCTCAACAGGTCGGGCGTGAACGGCTTGACCACGTAGTTGTTGACCCCCGCCTTGATCGCTTCGATGACCCGCGACTTCTCGGCCTCGGTTGTGACCATGATGATCGGCGTCGTTTTGTTGGTCTGCCGGAACGTTTTCACGAACGTCAAACCGTCCATGATCGGCATGTTCCAGTCCACCAGCAAGAGGTCAGGCTTATACGCCCCCACCTTGCTCATGGCATCCTGACCGTCGCAGGCCTCCTGCGTGTCGGTGTGTCCCAGCTGCGTCAGAACCGACTTCTGGATGTTCCGCATCGTCTTCGAATCGTCCACCAGTAAGATCTTCATGTGATAGTCCTTCTGTCCAAAAGAACCCTGCCCCTTAATGCTCGACTTCGGAAACCTTCAGCGTTCAGGCCGTCGCCCCAGCCCCAACCCCAGCCGCCGCCGCCGCCGCCGGGCTCTGCTGGATCGCGATCTCAATCACCAGCTCTCCGCAGTCAGTCGTGCACGGGATCTGGATGCACGGCACATCCGTCTGCCGCGCCACGGTGTGCCCCTGCCCGACCACCACGCTCGGGCACGAGATCGAAACCTTCTTCCCTGTGAACATCGCCTTGGCGCCGCCGCATATCATGTTCACCAGCTCGCCCACCGCGTCCGCGAAGTCCGGGCTCTCCAGCGTCAGCTCCTGCCCGCAAAAGAGCGATACCACACGCTCGGCCGTGTCACGCGGCAGGCTCAGCACCACCGACCCGGTCACGTCACCGCTCATCCCGATCAACCCCGAAACATCAAAGGCCGGACCCGTGCGGTCCTTGATCCGAGGTGTCCCAACCGTCACCGGCAGCTGGAGCATCGTCGAAAAAACATTCTGAATGCTCGCGATAAACGGCTTGATGTAACTCGCGTCCATGTCTTGCCTCGTGTGTTCTTCGTCCCGGGCCCGCCGTTCGCGGCGTGCCGATGAATCCTCTGCAATCCCTTACGCCGCGATCGGCCGACCCTCCGCGATCCGGAGCAACTGTCCAACGTCCACGATCAGGCTCACCCCGCCGTCGTCACGCACCGTCGCCCCGCTTACCGTCCCGCCCACCGCGCTCAGCCCATCCAGCGGCTTGATCACAATCTCCTGCTGACCGATCGGCCGAGTCACGAGCAGCCCAACACGCTTGTCGTTCTGCGAGAGCACAACCACGAACGGAGTCTCCACCGGCTCATCGCTCCGCAACCCGAACAGATCCGACGCGCCGATCAGCGGAAGCACCGCGTCACGCAGACGCATCACCCGGTGACCGCCCACCGTGCTGATCTGATCGGCCAACGGCTTCACGATCTCAAGGATATTTCCCAGTGGGATCGCATAGATTTCGTGCGCCACCGCCACCATCATCGCCGGAAGGATCGCCACCGTCAGCGGGATCGTGATCGCCACCGTCGATCCCTTGCCCGGCCTGCACGACAGCTCGATCGACCCGTCTAGGCTCTCGATGTTCGTGCGAACCACGTCCATCCCCACGCCCCGGCCCGACAGGTCGCTTACGACCTCCGCCGTCGAGAACCCGGGCAGCATGATGAACCGGTAAACCTCTTTATCGCTCAGACCCGCCGCGTCGTCCGCCTTCACCAGCCCACGCTCGATCGCCTTCTTCAAGATCTTCTCACGCTGAAACCCGCGACCGTCGTCCATGATCAGGATCTGGACGTGGCTCCCCTCGTGGCTGGCCCGCAGCGTGATCGTCCCCGTCTCGGGCTTGCCCGCAGCTGCCCGGTCCGCGGGCATTTCCACGCCGTGGTCGGCGCTATTCCGCAGTAAGTGGATCAGCGGGTCGCCCAGCTCCTCGATGATCGACTTGTCAACCTCGGTGTCGCCGCCCTCGATGACAAGGTCGATCTTCTTCCCAGTCTTCCCGCACAGGTCGCGGATCAGCCGCGGGTACTTGCCGAGGAGCTTCTCGAGCGGTTGCATGCGCGTCCGCATCACCGCCACCTGAATGTCCGCAGTCACACGATCAAGCCCGCTCGCCGCCAGAGTCATCGCCTCTTTGGACGCGACCTCCATCGTCCCCGCCGCGCCCAGCCGCCGTGATAACGCCGCGATCCTGTTCTTCTGCAGCACCAGCTCGCCCACCAGG
>CAZIMT010000105.1:6763-11594 GCA_964540295.1 uncultured Phycisphaeraceae bacterium | reverse complement strand
ACAACCCTCGCAGCCTCGAACGTCTCTGGGAATCTTTCGCGATGGGCGTCCGAAGTCTAGTCCCGGCGCTCAAGATCGGCCTGCAACCGATGACCCCTGACACGCTTCCACGTCGCGTCGCGGGGCTTGGAGAGTTCGTCGCGGCCCATGATCCGAGCACGACGAACTCTTCGGCTCTCTCGCGCTCCACGTCGGACTCAACAGCCGTCGCGCCACGTCCGCCCGCGCGTCTCTCGGTCGTCATCGTCAGCTACAACCGCCGCGACAGCCTGCGCACCACCCTTGGACACGTTCGCGCGGACGCGACCACCGCGAACGCAGAGATCCTCGTCGTGGACAACGCCTCGACCGACGGCTCTCCCGCGATGGTCGGTGCCGAGTTCCCGTCCGTCCGACTGATCCAGCTCCAGACCAACATCGCGGTCGCGGGTTTCAACGTCGGCGTTGCCACCGCTCGTGGCCCGATCGTGCTCGTGCTCGACGACGACGCGAGGCCTGACGCTGAGTCTCTTTCTCAGGCCCTGAGTGCGCTGGAGCTGAACCTCTCGCTGGCCGCCATCCCGCTTCACCCGCGTCATCCCGCGACCGGCGCGAGCGAATGGCCTTTCGCCACCGGCCCGCGTGCCGCGACGATCGCCGCCGCTTCGCGATGGCCGATCATGGGCTGCGGCAACCTCGTCCGCCGTGACGACTGGCTGGCCGTGGGCGGGTACGACGAGACGTTCTTCCTCTACCGCAACGACGTTGATCTCGCGATGAAACTGCTCGCCGCGGGTCGCGGAGTGACTATCGACCCCGCGTGGGTCGTTTGGCATGACAGCCCGGCCGCGGCTCGAAAGTCCGCACGCTGGTTCGAACTCGCGACCCGCAACTGGTTCTGGCTCGCACGCCGCCACGCACGCGGCCCCGCGTCTTGGCTCGGAGTGCTCATCGGCTGGGCCTGGGCTCACCGTCTCGCCGGGCTCCAGCCCGTGATGCACCTACGGATCCTGCGCGGCCTGCTGCGCTCGCTGAGCCGCCCCCCGCCGCAGGTTCAGCCCTGCGTTCGCAACGGCCCGGGCAAACGCGGCCGAGCATACGCCGAGTATCTCACGCTTCAGCTCTGGGGGCGGCGCGGGGGCGAGATCACGGGCAGCCCGATGGTCCAACCGTCTTTGACGAGTGCGTTGGTAGGTGCCTCGACTGACTCTGTGATAGGTGTTTCGCCTGATGTTTCGACAGATGCCCCGGTCCGTCCAACTGCATCGGCTGGAGAGCCGCCGCTCGTCGTCGTGCCGCGCGGCATCGCCTCCAACACTATCGCCAGCAGCTCGCGCCACTCGCCATAGGCATACGGCAGCTTGAATCGCTCGTGCAACGCACGGATCCGCGCCAGCATCAGCTCGCTCAGTTCTTGCTGCCACTGCTGGGCCGATCGATCACAAAAATAAACCCGGCACCCCAGCGGCTTGAGCGCGTGAATCTCGCAGAGATTCGCGACCTGAAACGGGCACCCGCCGCCCACGACCGCGCGCTCGATATCGCTCGCGCCGATCGAGCGTTCCGCTGGCAACCTTGACAGGGCGTACGCCGTCTCCAGTCCAGTCACGTACAACCGGTGCCCGGTCTTGTCGAAGTTACAACACCGCCCCGAGGCCCAGCACGCTGGCCCGCGCGCTTCGATCGCGGCCGAGGTCGCTTCAAAGACGCGCTCCAGTTCGCGCGCGATCTCTGGATCGCGGGCCGCCGCGAGCCAGCACTCCGCGTCAGTTCTCATCATGCTTCACCGGTTCAGGTTTCGCAACCGCATCGCCCTCGATCTTGAACGAAGCACGCCACGCCAGGTCTAACTCCGCGAAGGACATCTTCATCGCCTCGCGCGTCGCGTCGTCGAGCGTCGCCCCCTGCGCCATCGCCCGCAGCCACGCGTTCCGCCCGGACCGCCCGAACTTCTCCGACACGAACCCCAGCATGTGGTGCCCCTGCGAGTAGACGTACATCTGGTCTTCGGTCTTCACCATGTGAAAATCCGCGAGCCGGTCCCAGTCCGCGAGCTTGCCGTTTAAGGCCCATCGCCCGACCATCCGCGAAACATCTCGCGCCCCGCCAAAGGCCTCGGCCGACAACTCCGCGACGCCTTCCAGCACCCACCACGGCATACCCGAGGCCTTGGGGCCGTACTCGAACGTCGCCACATGCCCGTACTCGTGCGCCAGCAGTGGCTTGAGCTCCGCTGGCTTGCTCCGCCGTCCGACCAAGATCTTGATCGACTCACCTGGTTCATTCCAGCCGCCCAGCGAATCGACGTAGCTGAGGTAGATTGATTGCTGCAGGTGCCGCATGCTGCCGTAGAGCTTGACCTCCTGCACGCGGTTGATCGCGACCTCGAACCCTTCATTCACGTGCGCGCGGATGTCTGGCAGGATCTCGACGACATTCTTCGCCACCTCGTCGAGCCCGTGGTCATAGAGAACTTTCACGCCGTTGGCCTCGATGCTCTGCCACGCTTCGCCCGCGTACAGCCAGCCCCCGGCCGCGTCGCGCGTGAACGTGGCCGGGAAGCTGATCGTCCGGCCCACCGCGTCCTCGTCCGCGATCTTCCAGCTCATGGTCAGCTGCCCGTTCATCGGCCCGTCCGGACCGACCAGAGCCTGATCCTGGACCTGGACCGAGAACTCCTTCACCGGCTTTCGCTTCAGGTCCGCCACCCAGTTTTTCTGCTCGCGTGCGAACACCGGATCGCGAACATCCACGCACGCGAGGTACTCATCCGCATCTGCGGTGAGCACGGCCGAGCGTATCCGCGCCAGCAACGCGTCGAGCGTCTCATCTGCGCGAGCCGTCTGGGCCGCAACGACCATTAACCCCGCACCAAAAGTCCCACCCGCAAGAGTGGGAACCACCGCAGAGAAACCGCTTAACGCAACTCCAGCCCTTTTCAGCAACTCACGCATCGTTCAAACTCCCAGTCTTTGCCCGCAGGGCACGCGGCCGTTGCCAAGGGCGGCTGTGCACCCCCGGAATGCCCATTTTTCCCAACCACCCAGAGGTTGGGCGAACCCGCTCGTTTCGACAACGCATTCAACCCGACAACCCTCGCATCGTTGCGAGCCAACTTAACCCCCGGACGGTCTGTTGGAAAATCCTCGACCCTCTTGCCCCGACCCCCTAAGCTTTCGTATCTTTCAATCGGCAGTGAAAACCCAGACCACCCCTCTTGGCGGAACTCCTCATGAACACCCTCGCCTCAACTTCGAAGACCACACCAGCGGCGGCCCGCCCCTCGAGTACCGACCCTCGCTCCGACCCCCGTCTCGAACTCATCCGCGCCAAACTTCACGCTGGCCAGCGCCTCTCCATCGCCGACGGCGAGATTCTCTTCTCCACCCCCGACCTTCACACCGTCCTTGAACTCGCCGACTTCGTGCGGCGTCGCCTCCACGGTAACCTCGCGTATTACAACATCAACCGCCACCTCAACTACTCCAACGTCTGCGCGCTCTCGTGCAAGTTCTGCGATTTTTACGCCAAGAAGGACGACGCCAAGGCCTACACCCGCGACCTCGACTACATCAAGGCCGAGGCTCGCAAGGCTGTCGAAAACGGCGCTACCGAGATGCACTCCGTCGGCGGCCTGCACCCCTTCTTGCCTTTCTCCTACTACACCGACATGGTCCGCGCCATCCGCGACACCGCTCGCGAGATCGGCAGCGACCTGCACGTCAAGGCCTTTACCGCCGTCGAGATCGTTCACCTCGCCAAGATCGCCAAGGTCTACAAGCAGGACGACCGCCAGGCTGGCATCCGCTGGGTCTTGCAGCAACTCAAAGACGCTGGCCTGGGCTCGCTCCCCGGCGGCGGGGCCGAGGTCTTCGACGACCGCGTCCACGATGAGGCCTACAAAGGGAAAATTCGCTCCGACGTCTGGCTCGACGTCCACCGCATCGCCCACGAACTGGGCCTGAACACCAACGCCACGCTCCTCTACGGGCACATCGAATCGCGCCTTGATCGCCTCGTACACCTCGACATGCTCCGCAGAGCCCAGGACGAAGCTCTTGCCCGACTTGGCTATGAAGGGATCGAGGGAACGAGAGATCAAGAGATTAAACCAAGCCAAAACAGTGGTCAGAACGACGAATCTTCCGGCCATCTCGGCTATCGCGGCGACGATGCGTCGGTCCCCATCATCACCCTCACCCGCCCCGGCATCCAGCAACCAACCCCTGCGATGAACTCCAAGGGTGGGTACTACCAGACCATCATCCCGCTCCCTTTCTTCCCCGACGGCTGCGACCTCGAACACCTCCCCGGCCCGTCCGGTCTCGAAAATTACCGAACCCTGGCCGTCGCCCGCCTCATGCTTGACAACTTCCCTCACGTCAAAGCCTTCTGGATCATGCAAACGCTGCCGATGGCCCAGGTGATGCTGCAAAGCGGGGCCGACGACCTCGACGGCACCGTCGTCTGGTACGACATCACCCACGTCGGCGGCGCGACGACAAACCAGGAGGTCAACGTGTGGACGCTGCAGAAGGCGATCCGGGAAGCGGGATTTGAGCCGGTGGAGAGGGACACGCTGTATAGGCGTGTATTAAGGGATGGAAAGAAGTGGGCCACCGATAGCTAAGTCCAAATTCAATTATGGATGCAATTTCCAAAGGGGCTCTTGGCGGGCTGACGTCGATTGCTTTTGGGGGTTGTCCTTGTTGATCTGTTCAAATGGAAGCTCACCATGCAAATAGCTTGCAGCAAGTTGATTTGGCTTAATGCCGTGAAGCAGAAACTGAAATTGAATGGCACCGGCGACAAAAGCCCGAATGTTTGGATCCGCATCAAGTTTGGTCGTCAA
>CAZIMT010000105.1:0-6663 GCA_964540295.1 uncultured Phycisphaeraceae bacterium | reverse complement strand
TCACGATCCAGATATGAACCGGGGTCGGTATCCGGCAAATCAGTATCTGTCTTCAGCTTGCCCCCATACATTTTGGCTTCGACGACAATGACGAGGTCGCCGTCTCTATCGCGAACATGATGCGCCACATCGGCTATCTTCTTTCCGCCTCCCGTCGTCTCAAACTCATAACTCCAGGCGCACTCCTTTACATCAGATGCTGCTGCGCAAAGCCCCGCTGCTTCGAGAACTACGGGAACCCAAACGGTTGGAGGAAAAATCGCAAAGTTCTCCCAGAGAGTTGCTGTAGAGTGGTTCTCGTGAGTCCAATCAGCAAAGGGATGACCTGGCCAAGTGTGATCGAACCACACGCGCTTCAGTCGCTTGTATGCGAGTGAGTCAGCGGTGCTCGGTACGTTGCAGAGCATTGACCACCAGAACTTTGATGACTCGACACCGAGGGTCGACTGCTTTCCCATTTGTGGATCCTTCCAAAACATAGTTCTCGTTTTCATCGGCTCTTCCAACTAAACTTGCCCGTGACCGAACTCTCCCGCCTCGACCCCTACGCCGCCCTTCGCTCCGCCAACCACCCACGATGCGAACGGTGGGGAGGGGATTCGAACCCCTGGTACCCTGACGGGTACACCGGATTTCAAGTCCGGCGCGTTCAACCGCTCTGCCACCCCACCAGGCGATTCTACGCTCGCGCCAGCTTGGGCTACTTGCCTCGCGCGGCCGACTTTTCAAGCGTTGCCGTTTGAGGAATAACGCTCGTCACGGGTGGTTCTTCGATGAGCCTCTGCCACGTCTCGGCCCCGGCCGAGTCTCCCAGCGCCGCGCACGCTCGAGCCATGTCGATGATGAGCGTCCGCCGCCACGCGAACGAGGCCGCCGTGAACCGGTAGTGCTGCTCCCAGCAGGGCGTGAGCAGAGCCTTGGCCTCGGCGGGCTTCCCGAGGCTCATCAGCACGTGCCCGCGCACGAATTGCATGTGGGTCAGCTGATCCATGTACGTCGCGGGCAGGCGTTGACCTGTTTCCAGCGCGCGCTCGGAGAGTTCGTCCGCCTCCTTCACCGCACCGGTCTGCACGAGGCTGAACGCCAGTTTGCTCTGGGCGAGCGCGACCAGGTGATGGTCCGGGCCGACCGCCTCGCGGATTTCCTGCAGCGCGCCGCGAAGAACCGGTATCGCCTCCTCGTGCCGACCCGCCAGCGAGAGGAACCAACCCAGCACCCGGTGCGCCGTCGCCACGACGAGCGGATCGCGCACGCCGGGCGCGACGGTATCACGGATCGCGCAGGCTCGCCGGGAAAGCTCGATCGCTCGTCCCTCGCCGCCGTTGAACGCCAGCGTCATCGCCGCATCATCGATGCACACCAGCACCGACGAATCACTCGCCCCGAACCGCGCGGACAGGATCTCTGCGGCCTGGATCGCGGACTCGGCCTGAATGTTCTGGAGCGCTGGCGACGACGGGTTGCCAGCGAAAACCTCGATCAGGTTCTCTTCGCGCGCGGACCGAAGCTGCGCGATCAGCGTGCTCACGATCGCCGGGTCTTGAGGTTTCAGCAGGCTGCGCTGCAGCGCCACGATGCGCCCGAGCGATTCAGTCCTCCCCGCGGGCCCGTGCCGCACCCACTCGCCGCTCTCCGGATTGGCAAGCAACGCGAGATCCGCCCGGATCCGCCCTGGAACCGCCGCGACGTCGATCTTCCACGCGGCCACGAAGTCGCGGCCCAACGGCCCGCCCGAGGTACGCTCGATCGTCTCCGCGGCGTCCGCAAACGACGCCAGCAAGTCTGGGTCCTGAGGCGTGAGCCGACGCAGCCGCGCGATCATGGCTTCTTTCACGAGCGGCTCGGCCTCGCTGGGCTTGCCCTGGTTCAAAAGCACACGCGACCGAAGCGCTCGCATCGACGCGATCCGCAATGAAACCTGCGCGTCGGATTCCCCGCCCGCGATCAACCGCGAACTCGCCTCAACCGATTCAGCCGCACGGATCGCTTCAGAACCCCGGCCCAGCGCCAGCAGGATCCGTGCCAGCAGCGCCGTTGAATCGATCGTTGGCGAGGCGTTGGCTCCCAAAAGCTTCTCGCGCATCGCGATCGCATAGCGGCACAGCACCTCGGCCTCGGGAGCACGCTTGCGGATCAGCACCACACCCGCCAGCTCGTGCAGCGCCGCCGCGATCTCGGGGTGTTCGAGCCCGTGCTGCTGACGGAGCTTGACCAGCCCGTTGCGAAGCGAGACCTCGGCGTACTCAACGAGCCCCGCCGCCTTGCCAGTGCCCAGCCCCGTGTACACCTCCGCCCACAGCCGCCGCAACGCCTGGTCAACCTCCGGCTCGTCCGCGAACGCGCCGGTTTCAAGGCGGAAATACAGCCTCCCGAGCCCGGAGCCGATGATCGCGCCAAGCTCGGGCCGAGTGGGGTCAGCGTTGGGCAACGCCTCGCGCAGCAGCTCGGTCACCGCGCGGGCTCGGACACCCTCGGCCCGTGCCTGCTCACGCTGGGCCGCCTCGCGCGCCTTGGACTGGGCCGCGTTCGTAAGGCTTAGCGCGACCGCAACGCTCGCCCCCGCCAGCACCAGCGCGCCAACCCCCGCCACCACCAGCCGCCGCTTGTTCACCGCGATCGCTTTGCGTAGCAGGTACCACCCCGAACCGCTGCGAGCTTCGACCGGGTGCCCCGCCAGAAAGCGTTCGAGGTCGCGCGCAAGGTTGGCGGCCGACTGGTAGCGCCGGTCCTTGCTCTTGTGCATCGCACGCAGGATGATCGCTTCCAGATCTGGCGCGATCGACGCGTCGCGCTTTGAAGGCCTCACCGGCTCGACGTCCGCGATCGTCCTCGCAATATCGAAGATCGATCCCTCAACCTTGTAGGGCATCGACCCGCACATCAGCCGGTACAAGATCACGCCCAGCGAGTACACGTCCGTCAACGCATCCACGTCTTCAGGTTTTCCCGCCGCTTGCTCGGGCGAGGCATACGCTGGCGTCCCCGCGAAGTCTCCCGTAATCGTCGCGCGGATCCCGCCCGCTTTGGCGATGCCAAAGTCCAGCACCACCGGCCTGCCCTCGGCCGTGACCAGCACGTTGTCGGGCTTCAGATCCCTATGAATCACGCCGTTGAGGTGCGCGTGGTGGATCGCGTTGCACACCGCGACAAAGACCTGGAGCACCGAACGTTGCCGCTCGCTCGCCGCGGTTCCCGTCGGCTTCCACGCGTCGAGCGGCACGCCGTCTACGAACTCCATCACCACCGCGATCCGCCCGTCGGTCAGCACGCGTGACTCAAAGACCGTGACGATGTTGGGGTGCCGCAGCCGGGCCGCGATCTCGGCCTCGCGCTCCGCGCGAGCCCGCTGTCTTGGTGACGCCGTGCTCCCCGCCGCCAGTGTTTTGATCGCCACCTTGCGCGACGTGGACTGCTGGATCGCTAGAAAAACAATCCCCTGCGAACCAGTGCTGAGCACGCCCTTGGTTCGGTACCCCGGGATGCGCGGCGCCCCCTCGGGCGGCAGCACCGACGACGCCATCGCGCGCACCCGCTCGACAAACCGCGTATCGTCCCGGGCCGCGTCGATCCGCGCCATGCACTCGGCGCAATTGGAAAGATGCGCACCGGCCTCGGGCGAAACGTCGTCGCCGTGCGCCAGCCGCGCGATCTGCACTTCATTGAGACACGGGCTTACGGTGTGTGGCACGTCAGGAGTCCTCCTCAAAGGCCTCGGTCAGCGTGGCGACGATCTCACGCAGCTTCTTGGTCACGCGGCTTTTCGCCACGTACACCTGATCGGTCGTCATCTCGCACCGGTTCGCAACCTCCGCCACCGGCACCCTCCTCATCGCGAAGAGCTCGAAGGCGAGGTACGTCCGATCGTCGATGCTCGACTCGTCGCTCAGCATCGTCATGGCCTGAGAAAGGATCGCGCGATCGCGCTCATCCTCCCAGATCGAGCGCAATGTCGGCTCGTCCACGGCCTCCACCGCCGAAACTGAATCAGCGTTCTTCTCGTTCCTCCCGCGCCGGATCACGCGCAACGCGGTGTGGTGCCCGATCCCCAGGATCCATGAACTCAGCCGCCCCTTGCTCCGGTCGTACCGCCCGTCGCGATAGGCCCGCACGAACTCGGCCAGCGCCTGCTGCGCCACCTCGTCGGCGTCGCTGCCGTTGAGCCCCAGCCGCCGCGCCAGCCCGGTCAGCACGGGCCGATAGCGCGAGTCGATCTGCGCCCACGCTGGCTCGTTCTGCAAGTCACGCAGCGCGTCGAGCAGCCTGGTTGTTGTCCGAGTCGAGAAGATCGTGTCAGGACTCGACACCTATTCACCCCCGGGTGCAGCATACCACGAGGCCAAGATTCTTCGACAAATTCTCTCGGCCTTCAGTCCCGCATCCTTACACCCGCCGCAACGTACACGCATGAAACGGCCTGCCCTCCAGCCGATATTTCCGTTCAAAGTTCGTCCCCACAAGCTCGCCAGCACCGGCCGAATCTGGCGGCGCAAACTCCAGCCGCTCGAACAGCGACCGGTTTTTCTCGGTCGCTTGGGCTGCCTTGCCCGTGACCGTAACCTGCTCGAGATGCGGCTGCATCCATTTCCAATACTCTGCGTGGTCCGTCACGACCCGCAGCTCGCCCCCGGGCGCGAGCACGCGGTGCGCCTGAACCAAGAACGGAACCTGCACTACGCGCCGCTTGTGGTGCCGCGACTTGGGCCAAGGGTCCGAAAAATAGAGATGCACCACCGTCGCCACGCCGTCGGGCACGCGCCAGCGCAGAAACTCCACCGCGTCGGTGTGCAGCACGCGAACGTTCCGCAAACCCGCCCGCCGCACGCGGTCGGCCGTGTACGCGTAAAACTCGCGGGCCCACTCGATGCCCAGCAGGTTCACGTCCGTGTGGGCCGCCCCGTGCTGGAGCAGGAACGTGCCCTTGCCCGACCCGATCTCGATCTCCAGCGGCAGCTCGGGCCGCACGAACCAGCGACGCGGATCGATCCGCGCCGCGGTCGGGTCCGTGGCCGCCGAATCAGGGATCGGCGGCAGCTCTTCGCGCGAGATGCCCACCACGCCCAACCCTGGGTCCAACTCACGATCATGTCCAAGCCCAAACGACATACAGAAATCCTTGCGGTCAGCGGTGGCCTCACGCGGCGTGCGGATACGAACGAAAAGCGTATCGACCCTAGCCTCGTTGATTTCGGCCAAGAAAGCCTTTGAGGTCGATTCGCTCGCGGCTTTTGCGTCCGAATCGAATGCCGTACGCTGATTCGGAATCCGCTCGGCACACGATCCGCCCGGGCTCTGGTGCGTACTACCTATAACTCGAAGAGAGTTGGAATCCTTGTTCGTGTTCCGCTGGCCGTCTTCCGATAGAAAGGACCGGACAGTTGGGACAGAACGAAAAGTCCCGCCAGAGTCGATGCTCTTCAAGCCTCTCCGTGTCCTCTCCCGGGCCACGGTACCGACCCCGCGTCCGTTTGAACCGCGATTGATATGGTGATCTCACCGGCGATTTCAAGGAGCGAAACCATGCCCGAGACACGCCCCGAATCCCGAGGCTCTTCCTCTTCCTCTTCCTCTTCCTCAACTTCTTCCCCGACCTCTTCACCCAACGTCACCAGCGCCGACCTCGCGTCGCTCATCGAATCACGCCTCGACCGCCGTCGTTTCCAGGACCAGCACTGGAGCGGCACGTTCTGGGAATACCTCGACATCTGCGGCCAGAACCCGGCCGTCCTCCGCAACGCCTACCAACGAACCTACGACGCCATCCTCTCACGCGGCATGGAGCCCTACAAACTCTTCAAAAAAGACTGCATCCGCTACCACTTCTTCAGCGATCCCTTCGACAACGGGGCCGACGGCATCTACGGCCTTGACTTCGCGCTCATGTCACTTGTTGATTTTTTCCGCTCCGCCAGCGAGGGCTACGGCACCGACAAGCGAATCCTCCTCCTGCACGGGCCCGTCGGTTCCAGCAAATCAACCATCGCGCGCCTCCTGAAGAAAGGCATCGAGGCCTACTCACGCACGCCCGAGGGCGCGCTCTACTCCTTCTCTTGGATGCTCAACGAGCACTGCGAGATCTCGGCCGACCCCTCCGCCGCGCAGCCCCAGCCTGTCGCCGTCAAGACCCACGAGTTCCCGTGCCCGATGCACGAAGAGCCGCTGGTGCTTGTGCCACGCGAGGCTCGCGCCGACCTGCTCACTCGCCTCAACGAAAAGTACAAGCCCGCCAACCACCACGGCAAGATTAAAGTCACTGGCGACCCCGACCCCTTCTGCCGTAGCATCCTCGAACAGCTCATGCAGTTCTACAGCGGCGACTGGCGCAAGGTCATGGACCATGTGAAAGTTCGTCGCATCGTGCTGAGTGAGAAAGACCGCGTCGGTATCGGCACCTTCCAGCCCAAGGACGAGAAGAACCAGGACTCCACCGAGCTGACCGGCGATATTAATTACCGCAAAATCGCCCAGTACGGCAGCGATTCCGACCCTCGCGCGTTCAACTTCGACGGCGAACTGAACATCGCCAACCGCGGTATCTGCGAGTTCATCGAAGTCCTTAAGCTCGACGTCGCGTTCCTTTACGACCTGCTCGGCGCCTCGCAGGAGCACTCGATCAAGCCCAAGAAGTTCGCGCAGACGCACATCGACGAGGTGATCCTCGGGCAC
>CAZIMT010000104.1:2356-11872 GCA_964540295.1 uncultured Phycisphaeraceae bacterium | reverse complement strand
CACCCGCCGCTTCCCGTTCTCGCGGCTGATCTGGTTGGTGCCCTCGGCGACTTCCACCCGTGCGACCTGTCCCAGCGAGATGAAGCTCATCTCTTCACTTTGGTTTATCTTGCCAATGCGACTGTCCGCGCGGGCAAGCCGCACGACTTGTGACTGGTCCTGACTTTTCGGCAGCGGGATCGAGAGTTTTTCAAGCGTGTCGATCTTGCCTCGGAGTGCATCGGGGAGAAGCACCACCAGGTCGAATCGGCGGTCACCCTCGAAGACCTGTCCCGCTTCCGCGCCTCTCATCGCGGTCGCCACCACCGTCTGCACGTCGTGGATAGAGACGCCGTAGCGAGCGACGGCCGCGCGATCAGTCTCAACGGTCATCACCGGCAGCTCCTCGGTCTGCTTCATTTTCGCATCCGCCGCGCCCGAAATCGCCGAAAGAGCCGCGAGAATCTGCTGGGCCGGTTTCTTCATCGCGGCCTGGTCGTCGCCGTACACCTTGATCGCCACGTCGCCGCGCACGCCAGAGATGAGTTCGTTGAACCGCACGTGGATCGGCTGCGTGAACTCGTAGTTGTTGCCGGGAACAGCGGCGACGATGAGCTGGATAAGTTAGATGAGCTTGCCCTTGTGGCCCTCGATCTTGATCTCTCCTTCTTCGTTCCCGCCTCCCCCCTCTGCGCCGTGCTCATCGTGGTCCCCGGCGTGATCGCCCATTTTCGCCATCTCGGCGGTCTTGTCCGCAATGAGTTTTTCAAAATCGGCCTCGCTCCGCTACTGGGTCTTGTCCTTGAGGATGATGAAGGTGTCGGAGACATCGGGGGGCATGAGGTCGGAGGCGAGTTCCGCCGTGCCGGTCTTGGAATAGATGAACGCCACTTCGGGAATCTACGAGACGGCTCGCTCCACGTCGAACTGCATGTTCTGCGACTGCGTGAGCGAGGTGGAGGAGATGCGCATGGCGTGCATGGCGATGTCCTTCTCGTCGAGGGTGGGGACAAACTCCTGCCCCAGCCGCGTAAAGAGGAGCAACGAACCCAGGAACGCGACCACCGCCGCGGCGACCACTGCGTAGCGAAACTTCACGGCGAACTTGGCCACCGGCTCATAGGCAACTTTGGCCCAGCGGATCAGGAACATATCTTTTTCGGTTACCTTGCCGCGGATGCAGATGACGACAAGGGCATCGCGCTTCTTCACGGTGTCACCGAGCCGGGCCTTGATTTCGACGGCCCGACCGCGCGGCGGCGAGCCGACGTAAGCCATCGCCTCGGTGTTGAAACCCACGCGAGCGGGCGTGATGAACGTCGGCTTGAGAATCCACATCTAGGCTGGCTCCACCTTGACGCCGTAACACTCGATGACCTCGGTGGCGAGCTTGACCTCGTCGGCATGAGCGTTCTCGCTCGCCCCGGCTCCCTCACTATTCCTCGCACCAGACCCGTGGTCTTGACCCGCGTGCGGATCGGTCTTTGCCGCAGGCTTTGCCGCGGGAGGGTGGCCGTGCTCATCGCCCTCGGTGTGCTTGTCGCACCCGGCGAGAAGGCTGAGCGTAAGTGCATCGCTGGCAAGGCCAACCCGTGCGAGTCGAGTTGGGGCGGAGTGGTTCGTGGACATGGTTTGCACGGGTGAAGTCTCAGTAATCAGGTTTTCGTTGCAGGGAGAGTGGCGAGGTAACGGGCTCAGTGTCGAGATCCACGATCGGGCAGTGCCGTCGCGCTCGTTGCGAATGCCGAGGGAGAGGGCTGAAGCTGGGGATTGGAAATAGTCGGGTCGGCGGCGGTATGAAACAGTGTCGAAGCGACACCCGGACCACCGACCGCGCGTTGCAGGCGGACCAGCGCCGTCGCGGCCTGGCGTTCGACTTCGATGGCTTTGGTCTGCGAAAGCTTCAAGTCCTGTTCGGCGAGGAAAAGCGCAGTCACGTCACTTTGTCCGGCGCGGTACGCATCCTCGGCGAGGGCGCGGCGTTGCTGCTGAAGTGGGATGAGTTCGTTTTTGATACGAGCGAGGTTGGCGGAACTGGCCATCAGGGTCTGGTATGCGGTACGGACATCCTCGACGACTTTGCGTCGTGTCAGCGTCAGCTCGTGCCGTGCCTCCATTTGCTCGGCGGTCAGCTTGGCGCGCTGCGCCTGGCCCATGTCAAACACCGGGATGGGCGTCGACACGGATGGTCCTGCGAACCATTTATCGTCACGCTGCGCATCGACCCCGACGCTCGCGCCATCCCAGGGCAGCAGCCTTGCCAACGCCTCATCGTCGCCCAAGGCCTTGAGCTTCCAGGCGATCGCCATGAGCTCAGGACGCTGGCGAAGAGCCGCGTCGACCCATCGAGCTTCAGGCTGCATGTCGATGGTCGGTGCTGCCCACGCTTCCAGCGACCAGACCGCGGCTGAGGACGGTTCGCCGATGAGCCTCGCCAGACGCAGCCGCTCTTCTCGCTCGGAGAGCACGGCATGATCGATCTCGACCTGCAACTCAACGCGTTGAGCGTTGAGGGTGACTTCATCGCTCCGCATCCCTTCGCCCGCATCCAGCCGCGACTTGGCGACCGCAACGAGGCGCTCGAGCAAGTCCATGCGTGCCCGGAGCACCGGCACGAGCGCCGCCGATGCCTGGGCCATCGTGTACCGATCCTGAACCTCGCTGGCCACGTCGATAGCCTCGGTGACAGCCTCCGCCGCGACCTGTCCAAGCCGGTTGTCAGCGGCGCTCGACCGCTGAGGAATCTGCAAGGCCTGCACGAAGTCCTGCGCCAGCGATGCCTCGATCTGCGGCTTTCCGGAACCCCAGCGGAGTACGACATTGAGCACGAGATTGGGAAGCAACCGCGATTGGTCCGCCTCGGCCATCGCGATGCGTACGCGGGCCATCGCGGCCTGGAGGCCGGGATCGGTCGTCACCGCCCTGCGAAGCGCATCGGCGAGCGTGAGTGCATTTCCAGCAACGTCGGGCTCGTCAAGCGAGCCGCCGTCGGGGCCGACGGCCACGAACTGAATCGGTGCCGCTTGGCCGGTCGCCTCGCCAATGGACCGCGAGGTGTCCGTATCTCCTCGCGGCGTGGTGGTGCAGCCGGACACGAGTGCCGCGGCGACCATCAGCGCGAGCGGAGTCACGCGAGAGCCGATGCAGCGATGCTGGTTGGATATGCGTGCGTTCAGTAATGGATTCATGGATGAACTCGTCATTGCCAATCGAGGCAAGTGTGGTGTCGTTCGGTTGGTGGATCTGAGACACGATGCCGCGAGGCGGATACGCCCGGAGGTATGCTGAGGCCGTGAGTTGAGATGAAGCTCGAGCCGCGAGGCACGGAAACTCGTATCGTCGCCATTTGGAGCCAGCTTGGTGAGTGGCCGCTCGCAGCGCCAAGAGAGCGAATCCGCCTCAACCCTCAGTGCGGCCAGCTCGCCAAACGTCAGCAAACGCGGCGAGAGAGCATGGTCACGAAACTAGACTATGAGGATGATCGTGCGCAATCGCGCAAGCGAATCCGGCGGTCGCTCCCGGTCAACCGGGGTGCGCCCAGACCCAACCGACTCGGCGAGAGGCGAAGACCAGGTGTCGCAGAAGACAGCGACCACGAAAGTCGCCAAAACCGTATCAATGGTAATCCATTGAGGAAGGAGCTTCGCCGCGTTGAACTGCTGACTGAGCGGTTGATCCTCACAAGGCTCAGGGAGCGTCCTTGAATCCTCGTCGTGATCGTCCTCAATCAACGCTGAAGCACCGTTGGTACACGAGGTCAGACATTGCCCCTCACTTGTCTTGATGCAGGCGTACTCGATCCGGCTCTCGCCCGACGCATCCGTGCACAGCACTCCCATTGACGAGAAAACCGTCTGCCCAAGGCCAAGGGCCACGAGGCAGAGAATTGCAATGAGGTGCTGGGGGATAGTTTGGTACATGCGGTACGCGGAAGTGTATACGGCTCTATGGTCAGAGAGGTCACTGATCGATTATCGGTCATTTTCGCTTGGCACTTAATCTCGGTGAATCGCTGAAGCGCGTGAGGCAAGAAACGCCCGACCCCGAGGCCGCAATTGTCGTCGGTCTCGCGGGAAAGAGCTCGGAGTGAAGCTCATGGCGTACCAAAGTTTTCGTTTGAGCTTGGATCCGACCGGACGTTGAGCCGATTGCATCTGTCGCCATACCATTTCGAGAACTATGCGACACCCGCTTATCCGAATTCTAGTGGCCTTGCTTATCGGCGTCTGCACGCCGCTGTGCTGCTGCCAGGCAATGGCATTGGCGGGAACTGCTTGCGGAAGCACGCTGGATCCTCAGGAAAAGTCAGCTGCATGCTGCCAGAGTTGCCACGCGCAGCCTTCGTCAAACGAAGAATCAGCTCCGGAAGATCACGAAGGCTCGCTCCCCCGCGATTGTCCTTCTTGTCCCTCCTGCCAAGGTGCCTCCGATGAGGCGGCTCTGAAGGTTGAGGCCAAGTTCTCGACACTCGATCAAGAATTGAACGCGATCGCGATGATTGCGTTCGTGGTGCTGTCCGATCTCCCAATGCCGGATCCAGCGATGATCGCGGGACTTCCCTCATGGCGAGGTGATCGGTTGTTTATCAAGGCCAACCGCGAAGCGCTCCGGTGGTTCTGCGCGCTGAACATCTAAATTTTTGCCCGCAACGGACACTAATGGTCCATGTTGTCCTCGCTCCGGTGGCTCGTGACGGCAGGCGCGAGTAGTAGGCAAACGGCACGCACCCGTCTCCACCCTCGGGTGAGTTTCAGGGAACTTCCATGACCAAATCGCAGACCAACCTGCGGACCCTCCAGAGAGGGCCCCGCTCTTCTAATCAGACGAACATCCGTCCGACCGTGTCAAACAGCTCGGCGGTCGTGCAGCGGCCCCGCTCGCGAGCGGTGACACGCCTTCTCGTTCCGGCGGTCGTGCTGTTGGCGACCGGGAGCATCCTGGCCTATGCCGCCCGCGACGCCCTGCGCCCTCGCTTGCCGGTGTATGTAGCTGCGGCGATCCCCAAAGCGAGCCTTGTCGGCGCGTCAATCGGCGGTGACAAGCCCGCAGCAACACGCGAAAACAGCACTCTCGTAGACTCCTCACTCGGGCCTGTCGTAGTCCAGGCCCCGGGCTGGATCGAACCGGCCCCCTTTGCCGTCAGCGTCCCGGCGCTGGCCGAGGGCGTCGTGCGCGAGGTGCTCGTCCTCGAAGGCGAGCGTGTCGAGGCGGGGCAGGTCGTCGCGAGACTGATCGACGATGATGCGAGATTGCAGCTTCGTGCCGCGGAGGCCAACGTCGCACAGCGAGACGCGGACGTGGAGCGAGCCCGTGCAGCGCGAGCGACGGCCGAATCCCAGGTTCAGGTCGAATGCATCGCGGTCGACGAACTTCGCGACGAGGTGACGCGGAAACGAGACCTCGTCGCAGCGGGCAGCGTGAGCGCGGGGGAGTTCCGGCGGATGGAGATCCGACTCGGCGGACTCGAGGCCAAGGTCGCGACCGCCGAGCGCTTGGTCGGCGAGTCGCGCGCGGCGGTGGCGCAGGCCGAGACCGCCCGTGCCGCGGCTCTGGTGGCCAAGGACGAGGCGCTGCTCAGGCTCTCGCGCATGGAGGTGCGTTCGCCGGTCGCTGGCGTGGTGCTCGCCCGACTCGTGGAGCCGGGTTCTCGCATCAGCATGAGCGGCAAGGGCGGCGACGGCGCGGCCGCTGGCGGCACGGCTGGCGCGGTGCTTCGCGTCTACGACCCGATGAGGTTGCAGGTGCGGGTGGACGTGCCGCTCGCCGATGCGGCCAAAGTCGGCATCGGAACGCGGGCCGTGGTGAGCACCGAGGCGATCACCAACCAGACCTTTGCGGGCGTCGTGTCAAGAGTTGTTCACGAGGCGAACATCCAGCGGAACACTGTCCAGTTCAAGGTGTCGCTCGACGCGCCGTCGCCGGTGCTCAAGCCCGAGATGCTCACCCGCGTCAAACTTCACGCGTCAGCGTCAAACTCTCAGAATGCGCGCGGTAAATCGACAAGCGGCGAGACTTCCGGCGATGCGGGAGGCGAGGATTTGATGCTCCTGATACCGATGGTTGCTGTCACGCCAGCGGGCGAAGGTAAAGGGCAAGTCTGGGTTGTCGACGCCAGCGGCGGCAGTCCTGTCGCTCGTCGGCGCGACATCGCCACCGCACCCTCCGCAGACGAGGGCTTTGTGGGCGTGACGAGCGGGCTTCGCCTGACCGACCGCGTCATCCTCAACCCACCAGCACCTCCAGCGATCCAAGACGGCACCCGGCTCAAGATCCTTGGCGAGCCGACGGCGGCCGCTTCTCAACCGGCATCCACCACCCAGTAACTTCGCACCGCCGACGCATCTCGCGGCGCGACGCCGCTCAGACGAGCACAACTATGCCCCCGACTCAGACACATCCGCAGACAGATCTACTTCGATCGCCCGCCAGCGCACCGCTCATCCAGTGCCGCCGCCTGACCAAGTCGTACAAGAAGGGCGACAACACCATCACCCCGCTGCAGGAGCTCGACCTCGATGTGCCCGCGGGCGACTTCCTCGCGCTGATGGGCCCCTCGGGCAGCGGCAAGACCACGCTGCTGAATCTTATCGCCGGGATCGACTGCCCCTCTGGCGGGCAGCTGGTCATCGGCGGCACCGACATCGCCACGCTCTCGCGGTCTAGGCTCGCGGACTGGCGGAGCACAAACGTCGGGTACATCTTCCAGCTCTACAACTTGGTGCCGGTGCTCACGGCCTATGAGAATGTGGAGCTGCCCCTGCTCCTCCACGGACTTTCCTCTCGACAGCGGCACGAGAAGGTGCGGACCGCGCTGGAACTGGTGGGCATCGCCGACCGCCACGACCACTACCCCCGGCAGCTCTCGGGCGGTCAGGAGCAGCGCGTCGCCATCGCGCGGGCGATCGTGACCGACCCCACGATCTTGGTCGGCGACGAGCCTACCGGTGACCTCGACGAAGAGTCGGCCAAGGCGATCATGACGCTCATGACCCGGCTCTGCGACGAGCTGGGCAAGACCCTCATCATCGTGACCCACGACGCCAAGAGCGCCGCCTATGCCCGCCGCACACTTCACCTTGAGAAGGGCCGCCTGATCGAGGCTACGGAGCTGGCATCTCGTCGCACACCCTCACAACTTCAGGAGGCGTAACCCATGCTCGCCCCGCGTTATTTCCTCGTCGTCATCAAGCAGCTCACGCGGCATGGCGTCCGCACGGCCCTTACCGTCGCAGGTGTGGGCGTGGCGATGTTCCTGTTCATCGCCGTGCAGTCGCTGCAAGAGGGCGTCACTCGGGCGACCAAGGCCGCGGCGGGGGACACGACGCTCGTGGTCTACCGCGAGAACCGCTTTTGTCCGGCGACCAGCCGCCTGCCGCAGTTTTATGTCGATCGCATCGAGAAGATCCCGGGCGTGGCCTCGGCGGTACCGATCAAGATCGTCGTGAACAACTGCCGGGCCTCGCTTGACGTGATCACGTTCCGCGGCGTGCCGAGTGAAGAGTTGGCCGGACCGAGCGCGATGTCGGCGAAGTGGACCGTGCTGGCCGGTGGGCTTGATGAGTGGCAGCAGCGATCCGACTCGGCCTTGGTTGGCGAAACCCTCGCGGCACGGCGCGGCTTGAGGGTCGGCCAGTCGTTCGACTCTTCGGGCGTGACGGTGACCGTCGCCGGGATCATCCGCTCGCCCGAGCCGCAGGATCAGAATGTGGCCTATGTCCACCTCGATTTCCTGCAGCAGGCTGCGGGCAAGGGGGGCGGGCTTGGCAGCGTGACTCAGTTCACCGTCCGCGTCGATGACCCGGCGAAGATGGAATCGGTCGCCGCCGCGATTGACGAGGCGTTCCGCGCAGAAGCCGATCCGACGACGACTCGCCCCGAGAAAGCGTTTGTCGCTCAGGCCGGGGCCGACATCGTTGAGATCGTGAAGTTCACCCAGTGGCTCGGATGGGGGTGCCTGGCGGCGGTGCTGGCGCTGGTGGCCAACGCCATCGTGCTGAGCGTGCAGGACCGCATCAAGGAGCACGCGGTCTTGCAGACGCTGGGGTTCCGCTCCGGGCTGATCGCCCGCATGATCGTGAGCGAGGGGATGCTCATCGGGCTGCTCGGCGGGGCGCTGGGCACCGCCGCGGCGCTCGCGGTCGTCCACTACGGCAATTTCAGTTTGTCGCAAGAGGGTCTGTCGGTGACGGTGCAGGCCTCGGGGCAGGTGCTCGCCCTAGGGCTGCTCATCTCCGCCAGCGTGGGGATCGTGGCGGGGCTGGTGCCAGCTGTCAGAGCCGGACGGCGCGAGATCGCGGCCTGTTTCCGAGCGGTGTGACGCTCGCCGAGCCGCGGCTGAACAGCGAAGAACAAAGAATGGACCCGTGATGCCGACCCGTACCACCAAAGCAACCACGATGGAACCCCCGATGGCGGCGGCGCAGCCCCGGCGCGCCGAGCCGCCCGCCTCTAGTGCGTTCGGACGATTAGGCCGACCGTTCGGACGATCGTCCACGGCCCTTGGACGAGCGGCCGAACCATCCGAACGTTCGTCCGGCCCGGTTGGACCTTGGTCCATCTCTCTTCGGAGTTCGTCCGAATCATCGCAACGATCATCCAGTTCACCCAGACGTTTGTTCGCGTCACGCAGCGGGTTCCTGCGTTGTGAGCTGTGCGAGCGACGCGCTCGCATTTTAGTCCCGGAGAGCCGATGAAACGCCTGCCGTTTGAATACGCCGTCCGCAACCTGGGCCGCTCGCCGTCGAGGCTTATCTTGTCGGTTGGCGGCTCGGCGCTGGTGGTCGTGCTCATCCTGGTCGCGGGTGGGTTTGTGACCGGCATGAGCCGGGCGCTCCGCACCACAGGCGGGGAGCACAACGTCATCCTCATGGGCGCCGGGAGCGAGGAGAGCGTCGAGCGCAGCGAGATCGAGACAGCGACGCCCGGCGTGCTGGCTGCGAGCGTGCCCGGCATCCGCACGCGCGCAGGAGTGGTGTACATCTCCCCCGAGGTCCACGTCATGCTGCCGGTGGGTGTGGGGGGTGTGGGGGGAAATCAGAAGAGCGAGTCGGGAGTCGCTTCCGACACGACCAACCTGCGGCAGGTCATGCTCCGCGGCGTCACTCTCGCCGCCGCGCTGGTCCACGAGTCGGTCGCCATCACGAAGGGGCGCTGGCCCCGGGCCGGGGCCGACGAGGTGATGGTCGGACGGATGGTCTCGACCGTCGCCGGAACTGGCGCGAGCGAGGTCGCCGTCGGCAAGACCCTTCTCATCGACAAACGCCCGTGGACGATCGTCGGCACCTTCGCAGCGCCCGGCACGACCGTCGAGGCCGAGGTGTGGATGCCGCTGTCCGACCTCAAGGCCGCGACTAAGCGCGAGACGATCTCCTGTGTCGTGCTCACGCTCGAGCCGTACAACGAGGCCACCGGCGAGGGGGCCGAGTTCGCCGATATCGCCGCCTTCACCAAGACCCGGCCCGACTTGGAACTGGTCTCGATGACCGAACGCGAGTATTACGGCAAGCTCGCGGCGTTCTTCGGGCCGATCAAGATTGT
>CAZIMT010000104.1:0-2346 GCA_964540295.1 uncultured Phycisphaeraceae bacterium | reverse complement strand
CTTCGGCGGGCTGAACACGATGTACGCCGCGTTCGCCTCGCGCATCCGCGAGCTGGGCACACTGCAAGCCATCGGCTATCGCCAGACGGCGATCGTGTGGTCGATGATCCAAGAATCGACGCTCGCCACCGCCGCAGGCGGGCTGATCGCCTGCGCCGTCGGGGTGTTCTTGATCGATGGCCTGGCGGTGCGATTCTCGATGGGCGCCTTCGGCCTGGCGATCGACGAACCCGTCATCGGGCTGGGGCTGCTCAGCGGGCTGGCTTTGGGCGTGCTCGGCGCGCTGCCGCCAGCGATCAAGTGTTTACGGCCCACAATCCCCTTAGCCCTTAAAGCCGTCTAGCAGCACGTTCACCAGATCCAGTTACGGGCACGCAGCGTGCGGCCCGGCCAAGCAAAGAATCTCATCACCCTGACAAGGAACCTTGCAATGACACAGTCCATTCCCCGCACCACTATCAGAGCACGCTCGGTTGCGCGCGCGGCGGCCTTTGCTGCCGTCGCGCTGGCGATCATCGGCGGCGCTCTCGCGCCGCGTGTGGCCTTGGCCCAAGCCACGCCCGCGATCACGCCCGGACCGACGATGAAGTCCGCGAGCGATGTAAAGTCGATTCTCACGCCGACGCTGCCTGCAAACGCAACCGAGATCACCAAGGCCATCACCACCGCGAAGACGGGCGACACAATTACCATCCGCGGCAACGTCGCGATGTCCAAGGACGCGTTTGTCGAGAACCGAGCGATGTTCACGCTTGTGGACGAATCCACTCGCAACGGCTTCTATCCGCCCAGCGATAAACTTCCTGACACGGCGTGCGATATCCCCGCCGATGGTCGTGCAACGGTCCAGCTCGTAGACGCTGGTGGCCGCGCTCTGGGATTCGGACTGAGCGGTCAGCACGGGCTCAAGCCTGGCGCAGAAGTCTTCGCGACCGGCACGGTGACCACCGCCAACGTCAAGGACGCGCTGCTGATCAGCGTGACCTCGATGCACATTCCCAGGGGGCCGCTTCCTCCAGCGTTCTTCACGGACAAACCTGCCGAGAATGCACGCGACGTATCAGACGCTCGGAAGGCGGGCGGGCTCAAGGCTGGAGACGAGGTCGTGCTCCGAGGGCGCATCGGCGGCAGTAAGGAGCCATTCGTCGCGGGACGGGCGGTGTTCACGCTGATGGGCAGTGGCATTAAGGCCTGCAACGAGAACCCGGAGGACAAGTGCTCGAAACCTTGGGACTATTGCTGCGAGACCAAGGACGACATTCTCGCGAACTCAGTGACGGTGCAAGTGGTAGACGCCAAGGGCCAGATCCTGCGAACAGACATGATGGGCCGCCGAGGGCTTAAGGAACTTTCGGAGGTGGTCGTGGTGGGCAAGGTGACTTCCGCCGATGGAAAGTCGGTCGTCATCAACGCGAGATCGATCGCTGCGATTCAGTGAGCCGCATTGGCCGACCACAATCCATGGTGGCGAACGCGGTTGTCCTCTACCCACGTCCCAGCCAACAGACGCGCGCTCAGAAGAAATCTCTTTGCGTTCGGACTGGACTTCGACTCACCGACCGTCAGATGGAAGTACGCGGGCGGATAGAGCGCCACGTCGTCGTACTGGGTGACCACGCGGGCCACCAGCCCGGGCGCGGCCTGATCGCCAACGTACCGCCTCTCGAAGAACGACTCTTCGACCATCGCCACCGCGTGCCACATCGCCGGGTGGTTCGGCGGAAATCCGAGCGCCGCGTTTGACACGATGTCGAGCTGTTCGCAGGCCGCCCAAGCCTTGACCTCAGGTGGGCACATCTCGTCCAGAGGACGGATGGGCTTCACGTCCGTATCAAAGTAGACGCCGCCAAAGCGCGCCAGGAGCTCCAGCCTCAGGATGTCCGACCGCATCACGCATCCTGGCGTGCCACCGACATTGCCGCATGCCGCCCATGCGTTGCAGTTGAAGATCGGCGGCAGATTCTCGTCGGTCCACAGCCGCATCTCCCAGTGCGGGTTTATCTCGGCGAAGCGCCGTCGCCAGGGTTGCTGTTGCAGGGGCATCTCGCCCTTGCCTAGCCAGATCTGGTGCAGGAACTGCGAGATCGAGGTGGTGCGTGCGGCGGTGCTCAAGCCATGGCCTCCACGCTCTTGGCCTGTACGAACCCAAACGCACCGCCGTGGGCCTTGGCTGCTTCCTCACTTTGTTCGAAGAGCGTCCAGTGGAACGGCACGACTTCGCGGAAGTGCCCGTGGTCGCGGACCACGCGCGTGAGGAAGCCCGGCCCACTCTGGTCCCAAACGCCTCGATAAACCAGCACCGAATGCGGCAGATCGCGGATCGCGTGCCAGAGCATCGGGTGGTTC
>CAZIMT010000103.1:0-12042 GCA_964540295.1 uncultured Phycisphaeraceae bacterium | reverse complement strand
GCGCGGGCCGCCTCGATCGCGGCGTTGAGCGCGAGAAGGTTGGTCTGCTCGGCGATGTTCCTCCACACGGCGATAATCTTGCCGTCGGCGTCGTGCACAGGGGCGGCGAACCCGAGGGCAAGACCGTCGGTCCCGTAGACATCCTTAAGTTCGGTGCTGAGGTGAACATCCTCGATGACCGTCCCGGTCAGCGGCGAGCCCTCGCTCTTAAAGAACCTGCCCTCCACCGCGTCCTTGAACCACGCCGCGTCCGAATACGACTTCTCGCAAAGTGTGGTCGTGTTGATGGTCTTGCGCGAAGGGTCGCGGGTGTTGATCGCCACAACTTTCCCGTCCAGGCCGACCAGCATCGTGATCGAATAAATCCCGTAGCCAGCCGCATAGTCGTTCATGGTCGCGACGAGCGGGTTGTCCTCCCCGAACTTTCCCCAATTCGCTTTGTCCTGAGCGACGCGATTGAGCGTAAAAGCCTGCACGTCGCCGTAACGCTCGTAAATCGTGCGCGAGATCCGGTCGGCGACTTGGGTGGCGGCTTTGGACAGAGCCTTACCGCTCTGCTCGCTCGAGCTCCGAGCCGACTTGAGCGTGCTCAAGGCCATGACCGAGAGGCTGGCCAGAAGCAGAACAGCGAGCGTGGTCAGGATCTTGACTCTGATGGAAAATCGAAACTTCTGCATGAAAGACGCCCCTTTTTGCGCGGTGGTCCTAGTAAGCGTTTTGTCATCGAGGATAAATCTGTCCGGTCTGCGTCGGACTGCGATATCTAGGCCCCATTCAGGTGGGTCTGTATCACCCCCCTGCTCAGGGAGCCCGGCGGGCGCTCAGGCGAGCCACGATCCATCCTGAACCTGGGGTTTCCCGCTGCCAGCGGTGAGATTGCGAGAACGATCCGTCCTTGGCCGAGAGCACCTCTGATAGTCAGAATCTGGAGTGATTCTGGGTCGAATCGGCTCGGATCGGAATTCACGAAATCGGTTCGCGCCGCCGAACGGCACACGCCTTGAGCTCTTCGGTCACGTTATGATGCCGCGGCGGGCATGGCCAAGCTCGTACCAAGAAAGGACTTTCATGCGAATCGATGTCATCGGGCGGAACCTCGAGATCACCCCCGCTATCCGGGCTCACGCCGAGAGCAAGATCATCAAGCTCCCCAAGTACTTCGACGGCGTTCAGCTCATGACCCTCACCGTCTCCAAAGACGACCACAAGGTGCACGGCGAGTTCGGCGCGGAACTCATCATCGACGTCGAGAAGCACCAAGACTTCGTGAGCCACGCGCACGGGGACGACTTGTACCTGCTCATCGATCAGGTCGTCCAGAAGGGCAGCCGGCAGCTCACGGACTTCAAGGAAATCCTCAAGCAAGGCAAGCGCTGAGCGCGTACCGTCTCTCCTGCGCCGGGCCACGGTTGCCGCAGTTCGATTCGTTCGGAACAGCTCGGGCTTGGCTGGAGCGTGGCTGGAGCGTGGCTGGGGCGTGGGCAAGGCGTGGCTGGGGCGTGGACGAGACAACGCGCTGAGGTTCCTTCGAGCTCGACAAGTTTGGCGAGTCGAGATGTCGCGTGTTTGGCGGGGAGTATCGACGTTGATCAAGTTGACGGAAATTGTGGCCAAGGGGGCGGTCATCCCCAACGTGAAGTCCTCCGATCGCGATGAGGTCATCACCGAGCTGATCGACGCTCTCATCGCCAGCGGGGCGGCCTCGCACACCATCCGTGATGAGCTTATCGGGCGGGTGCTGGAGCGAGAAAAAAAGGGCTCCACCGGGTTCGGACGCGGGGTGGCGGTGCCGCACGTGAAGCACAAGAGCGTGGCCAAGATCGCCGCGGCGGTCGGTCTGTCGGCTCACGGCATCGACTTCAACGCGCTCGACAAGCTGCCGGTCTACTCCGTCTTCCTGCTGCTCTCCCCCGAGGATCGACCCGAGGACCATTTGCAGGCGATGGAAGCGATCTTTAAGAATCTCTCGAAATCAACCTTCCGGAGCTTCCTCCGACAGTCCACCACTCCTGAAGACATCCTCGGATTGCTCGAAGAGGCCGACGGGCACGGGTTCGCAGGGTGAGGAACGCGAATGAGGGTTGAAGTTCTCGCTCTTTTCGATCCGCTCCCGGCTTTCAACTTTGACAGGGAACGCTCGTTGTGTCGCTGAAGCATTCGGTCACGGTCACCATCGTCAACAGGCTCGGGCTTCACGCTAGACCGGCGATGTCGTTCGTGGACCTGGCGACAACCTTCAAGTCGGCCGTGACGGTTTCCAAGCCAGACTGCTCGGTCGATGGCAAGTCCATCATGCAGATGATGATGCTGGCGGCCAGCGAGGGTACGGCTCTAGAGATCGCGGCCGAGGGCGAGGATGCGGTGCAGGCTTGCAAGGCGCTCAAGGAACTCGTTGATGGCGGGTTCGACGAAGAGTGACCGTCACGGCATTGATCGCGCGCCCAAGTTCACAAGAATCGAGCCTTTACTTTATCCCATAGGGCTTTGCAGCGTGCCGCCGAAGACGTTGGTGAGGGCGCGGATCGAAACATTGGCGATCGTTGCGGTGGCGTCCCAGATCTTGCTGCCGCCCACGGAAAACAGCAGCGCAAAGCAGACCAGACCGATCAAGCCGCCGCGTTCGCTGTTCATCAGGCGGTCGTAGGCGGGGACGAAGTTGGCGACGATCTTGGAACCGTCCAAGGGCGGGATGGGGACGAGGTTGAAGAGAAAACCCATGACGTTGATCATCGCGCCGGTCCAGAGGAACGTGTGGATGTTGGTGGCGACATGGCTGGGCATCGCGAGCCCGAAGCTACCGACCGCGTTGCGGCCGTAGCTCAGCCAGAGAGCGTCGGCCAGAATGCACACCGCGGCCAGGATCAGGTTCACCATCGGACCGGCGGCGGCTACGAGCGAATCCGCGTAGCGGCCTCGAAAACGGCTTGGGTTCACGGGCATCGCGCCCCACGTGAACCCGAACAGCGCGAACATCAGCAGGCTCATGTAGCCCATGTGGACGATGGGGTTGATGGTCATGTGCCCGGTCTCGATGGGCGTGCGGTCGCCGACGCGGATGGCAGCCAACCCATGGCCGAGCTCATGGAGCACGATCGAAGTGATCACCCAGATCACCCATGAACCGAGGAGAACGGGGCTGATCTGGTATGTCTGAGATACCCACCAAGTGCTCATGATCGGCCTCCGAGATGGTCGAGCGGTTCGCTTGAATGCCGACTGGTTTGAAACGCACGAACTGATTAGTAACGCTAGACTGGTTTCGGCTGAAGCGTAGGGTTCGAGAGAACGAACCCCACGCGGGCGCGCGAGATTTTCCGTCGCCATCTCACGGCTCACGCGTCGGGTTCGCTCGGTCGCCGCTGCGATGGCACTGGAGTTGAACTCGAAGGTCTCGAAGAGATAGAAGTAGAGCGGTGCAAGATGGAAAAAGAAAAACCCGGCCTGCGGAGGCCGGGTCTCTGGAGCGTTGCGGTTGGATCAGATCGTTTGAAGATCCGAGCCGGAGTTAAGCGGCGGCCTTGGCCGGGGTCGCCAAGCTGACCTTCACGGCGGTTTTGACCAGTGAGTCGAAGACCATGGGGTCGTTGATGGCGATCTGGCTGAGCATTTTGCGGTTGAGCAGGATGCCCGCTTGTTTGAGCCCGTTGATGAAGAGGCTGTAGCGGGTGCCACGCATGCGGCACGCGGCCGTGATACGGATGATCCACAGCTTGCGGTAGTCACGCTTCCGGTTGCGACGGTCGCGGAAGGCATAGCAGCCAGCGCGGATGATGGCGTTGACGGCCTGGTACTTGTGGAGGTGCTTGACGCCGTAGTAACCACGGGCCTTGCGAAGGACTCTTTTACGAGCTTGAGCGCGAGCTGCGCCTTTACGAACGCGAGGCATGAGAACTCTCCGAACTTGGCTCGTGCGGGGCGGTGACAGTGGTCAACCGACTTGAACCCGACGGGCGATGAAAGGCGGGGACGAGAAATTCAGGACTGAGGACTGCGAGGCGTGCGGTGCTACGCACCAGCCTTGACTGTTTTCTTGGCCTTGGGGGCTGCTTTGGCGGTCTTGGCGGTCTTGGTGATCTTGGCGGTCTTGGTGGTCTTGACGCGAGGGTCGGGGATCGACTTCCCGCCCGGGCCGGTGCCCAAGGCCTTCTTCTTCAGTGCGGCGTTGAGAACCTTACGCTCGGCGCTCTGAGCCGGGCTGGGGCTGCTGCGAAGTGCTGCGCGAGACTGGTCGCGGCCGCGGAGGCGACGAAAGAGCAGCTTTTCGAGCCGCTTGGCGTCGGCGTTAGACATCATCGAGTCCTTGCGGAGCTGACGAAGCCGCTTGCCGCCCTTGCCCGACCGCAAGTGCTTGTGGTTGGCGGAGCGGTGCTTGACCTTGCCGGTCTTGGTGACGCGAACCCGCTTGAGCAGGCCTTTGTGGCTTTTATTCTTCGGCATGAGACTCGCTCCGGAGGCCTGGGACGCTCGGAATCGGGAGAGGAATCTGACGAGATTCCGACCCGACCGCGGCGTCGGCCACAGTACTGAACGCGGTTCTGACCACTGACAAAGCCATCCCGTTCCGAGATGGGCGGAGACTATAGCGCCCCACCTCGCGGACAGCAAACGGTGAATTTTCTGCGATCGCGCGCTCGTGAGTCCGAAGGCCGGGTCTTTCTCAGCGGTCGAGCAGGGGACGAGCTCAAGCTCGGGCGAGCGAGGAGCCGAACGCCGTGCGCCGAAAAAAAGACCACCGAAAACCGATCGGCCTGTTTTCCAACGATCAAATGTCGCGTCCAGACTCGACACCTCGGCGAACCCGTGGCGATGATCGTTTCTCCTCTGCCACCTGGACGAACGCTCACGGTATACACTCCGCCCGATCAATGCTGGGGTTGAAAAGAGACCGAAGAAATTCAAGCACAATCAGGATCCCAGACCGAATCTCCGCTCGGAACACCCGGCTCAAATTCAGGTTCCAGTTCAAGATCACATTCTGGTTCAAATTCGGGTTCAAATCCCGGTTATCGATGTTCTGACCGTCTCTCCACTGACCAAGACCTCTGAAAGGAATCGGCATGACGCTCGCGATCCGTAAGACTCTGTTCCTGGCGGGGACCGCCCTCGTGGCGCTCCCGGCATTCGCTCTCGCGGAGCCCCCGGCGGCCCTAGATCGCGTCCCCACCGATGTGGTGATGGCGGTCGGCGTGCGCAGCATCGAGACCTTCGACGCTCGCCTAGGCAAGCTCTTCGATGACCTGAAGCTCGGGCAGGACGGCGAGATGGCCGAGGCCCGGAAGCTGATGAAGACGCCCGGGCTGAATCCCAAGGGTTCGGTCGCGATCGCGATCTTTGCCGATCCTAAAGACGGCATCAAGGCTGCGGCCAAGGACGCCAAGGGCAAGGCCGCAAAGGGCAAGGCCGCGGAGGAGCAGGACGAGGACATGATGGACGAGGAGGGCAACGAGCCCCCGATGGTCATCATCGTCCCGGTCACGGACTACAACGTGTTCGTGAAGCACTTTGGGGCGGCCGAAGGTGCCAAGGGCGTGGTCGAGCTGACCCCGCCCGCAGACGCCGAGGCATTTCAGGGCGAGATGTACGCCAAGGACATCGGCGGCGGGTACGCGGCCCTGAGCCCTAAGAAGGACATCGTTGAGAAGTTCGAGGGCAAGGGTGGGAACATGGCCGAGCACGCCAAGGCGCTCGGAAAGATCGGCAACCGGATCTCGGACAGCGCCGAGACCATTATCGTTGCCAACATCGCGACGCTGGCCCCCAAGATCCGCGAGGGCGTCAAGAAGGCCAAGGACCAGATGAGCCAGATGGCCGGGATGGGCGGGCAAGCGGGCAACATCGAGGGCGCCCAGAGGCTGATGGAAGTCGTCAGCGAGGGCTTCCTCAAGGACGCACAGATCGGCATCGTTGGGCTCGGGCTCGACGAGGGCGGCGTGTGGATCGACATCGGCGCACAGTTCAAGGACGGATCGGAGGTCGGCAACTTCTTCAAGGGCAACGGCAACGCCTCCTCGCTTGTCGCCAAGCTCCCTGACCAGCCCTTCCTCCTCGCGCTCGGGTACGACACCAGCGACGCGGGCATCAAAAAGCTTGTCAAAAACGCTTGGGAACTGATGAAGCCCAAGGAAGACGACGCCAACGACGCGCTGGGCATGATGGCCAGCATGGTCACCCAGATCGACAAGCTCGGCGGGATGTCCATGGTCATCGGCCAATCGCCCGGCGGGATCACTGGCGGATTGCTGTCCAACTCGTCGATGTTCATTTCTAGCTCCGACCCCGCTTCGTACGTCGCGATGACGAAGGGAATGCTCACGAGCATGAACGGCAAGACGATCGCTGGCTCTACTTACCAGAGCACCTACGAGGTCGGCGTGTTGGACATCGGCGGGACCAAGGTCGACAAATACTCGACCATCGCGACGATCGATCCCAACGCCGAGAACGCGATGCAACTCCAGCAGGCCCAGATGATGATGTTCGGCCCGGCCGGGGGCGCGAGCGGGTACTCGGCGATTGTGGACAAAGGCATCGTCACCACGATGTCGCCCAGCAAGACCCTCATGACCGCAGCACTCGAAAGCGCCAAGGGGAACAAAGCCTTGGGCGTGAACAAGGATCTTCAGGCTGTGGCCGCGAGACTGCCCGCGAATCGCAGCTTCGAGACCTATATCGGGATCAAGTCGATCCTCGAGATGGCGGCCCCGTTCCTGGGCGGCGGCAAGCCCATGCCCGCGACGCTGCCCCCCATCGGGCTCGGCGCCACCACCAATGACAGCGGCACGCACTTGCGGATCTTTGTGCCGACCGCGGTCATCGCCACCATGAAGGACACCTTCGGCGGCCAGGACGAAGAGCCCGAAGCGGCCCCGGCGGAGAAGTCCGACAAGCCGCCGCGATTCTAATCTCGGCGTGTGAATCCTGTCCACAAAAGTTCAACAGAAACGCACGGCCAACTGGCCGTGTGTTTTTTTCTGCGCGAATCGAACTCGCTCATCGCGAGAAGGCCTTCGCGAGAACGACTTTGAGAGAACCATGGTTCACCTCGGATCCGCCTCGGGTTCGCCTTGGCTTTGGGTGCCTCGCTCCGGCTCGTTACAGATCGGTCTGAAAAACCGGACCGACTGATTTCGATCGTTCATCGGCGGTGACGCCAGACGAGAGGCGAAGGCGATTGAGATCGAACCGCGTGTCGGCCGGGCCCCGGCCCGGGTAGGCTCCGTCGGTCGACTCGCGGATCTTGGCTCGCAGTTCCATCCTCATCGCGTCGATCTCACGCTCCAGCCGCCGCATCGCCTCGTCCATGCCGTCCTTCACGAGTTCTTCGTAAGGGATCGGGTGCCCGAACATCACGGCCACCGGGCAGCTCCACGGTGTCGGCGACTTACGGTGCCGCGGCCAAGCGTCAAAGCAGCCTTCGACAGCCGCCGGCACGACCGGGCACCTGCCTCGCTTCACGAGCAAAGCGACGCCACGCTTAAAACCGCGCATGGCACCATCAGGGGTTCGGTTCCCTTCCGGGAAAATAAGCACCGCGTGCCCCGTGGAGAGCCGGCTGAGCACCTGCTTTATCGCGCCCATGTCGCCAGACTGTTCCTTAATGGCGATGCAGTTCAAGGCCTTGAGAAGCAGCCCGAACGGGCCGAACCTGAAGAGCCCCGAGCGCGCGATGTAGTCGGTGTGCCTAGGCCTGACCGAGGAGCCGACGAGCGGCGGGTCAAGGAATGACTGGTGGTTGGCCGCGATGAGCACCGCGCCTCGTTGCGGCACGCGGTCGGCGTGGTACGCTCGAGCCCGGAACGTCACGAGGTTGACGAGCGCGATCGCGACTCGCGCGAGTTCATAGAACAGAATCCAACCCAAGCCTGTGCCGGGGTTGCGTTGGCGGATCGATTCCCACATCGGGCGGGAGAATAGCGTGCGCGGGTCGTCCGTGCTCGACTGGGCGAGCTGCGAGCGTCCTGACTTGATTCTGTTCCTCACGCCTCCTTTCATTCTCTCCCACGTTGCTCCCGGAACTTCCCGGGTCACAACCGGATCACACCTAGCCGGACCGCAGTCGCGGGACCCCGGCGCTGATCGCTGCGAGTTTGATCGCAGCACCTGGGATGGCTGATCGCTCGCGAACGTTCGCGAGCCGATCCCGACCCAGTGACGGAGATTTGTCTCATGGCCCGTTACACCGGACCCAAGCTCAAGCTGTCGCGCCGCGTCGGAGTTCCGATCGCGGACATCCCCAAGCACACGTCCAAGCGTCAGCTGACGTACCCCGGCATGCACGGGTACCGCGGGCGTCGCCTGCGTGACTACGGCATCCGCCTCAACGAGAAGCAGAAGCTCAAGTACCACTACAGCGTGCTCGAGAAGCAGTTCCGCCGCTATATCGCGGACGCGGGGCGCATGCCCGGCAACACCGGCGAGATGCTGCTGCAGATCTTGGAGCGTCGTCTTGATAACGTCGTGCGTCGTTCCGGGCTCTCGCGCACCGTCTGGGGCGCTCGCCAGCTCGTGGCGCACGGGCACGTCCTTGTCAACGGTAAGAAAGTTGACCGCCCCAGCTACATGCTCAAGATCGGCGACGTCATCACCGTCAAGGAAAAGCTGCACAAGCTGGCCCGCGAGGCGATGGAGTCGCTGGCTGGTCACGAGATCGCGGGCTGGATCGAGTTCAACCCGGCCGAGCTCTCGATCAAGGTCGTCGCTCTGCCAGCCACGGACCAGATTCCGTTTGACGTCAACACGAACCTGATCGTCGAATTCTACCGTTAAAAAGCGGTGGGTCGGCTCTGATGAAAGTGGCTCTGAGGTAGGTCGGCTCTCCGAGCCGAGCAGTTCTTGTTGCTTTCCTTCCGAAAAGAAAGAGTCGGCACGAAGTGCCGACCTACCCAAGCACTGGACCGCACGCCATGGTCAAACTTCTCCGCAAGTACAACAAGTACATCCTCGTCGTCGGCGGTTCGCTGCTGATGATCGCGTTCATCATGCCCCAGGCGGTCAACGAGCTCTTCGGCGACCAAAGCAAGCGAGCCTACGCTCATCTGGGCGACACGAAGCTGACTTACGCCGAGTTCGCGTCTTACGACCACGACTATCAGGCGGTCGACAAGTTTGTACCCTATTTGACCAGGGGCGTGCTGGGCGTTGAGAACGTGAACCACTGGATGCTGCTTGTCAAGCAGGCCGAGGCTGGCGGGTTCATCGGCGACGCGGGCGACGGGATCGATTGGCCTTTGCTTCCCGCCGTCTTCGCGCGAGCGATGGCTCAGCAGCAGTACGGCCAGTACGCCAACTTCGCGCTCCAGCAGCCGCAGATCGCTCAGCAGCTCATGCAACAGGCCCAGGAGAACCTCCCGCGCATGCGCGAGCAGTCCTTCCGCGGCAGCGGGCTCACCGAGGCGCAGTTCGACGCCGCGATCGCCAAGGCTCGCGGTATCAAGCGGATGATGGACACCTTCGAGACCGCAGCACGGCTCTCGGATATCCGCGCCATCGCCGCGACCAAATCGCAGTACGACCACACCATCGGCGACGCTCTGGTGATCCCCGCCGACCGCCTCGTCTCGACGATCCTCGAGCCGACGGAAGTCGAGATCCAGGAGCACTTCGGCAAGTACCGCGAGGCCGCCCCCGCCGCCGCCGAGTTCGGCATCGGGTACCGCCTCCCGCCGCGCGTGAAACTCGAATGGCTGGCCTTGGACCGCTCGGCCATCGCGGCCGCGATCGACGTGGACCCGATCGACGCCAACAAGCGTTGGCGGTCCGCCCGCGCCAAGTACCCGGGCGAGTTCGCCGCCGAGCAGACCAATGTCGAGGCTGACATCAAGAACGAGAAGGTCGATCAGGTCGTGGGCGAGGCCGACAAACTTATCCGAAATGAGCTGAAGAAGGCCGTCGCTCGCCTGGAATCTGACAAGGGCTATCGCAAGCTGCCCGACGGCTGGGCCAACTCTCGCCCCAAGCTCGAGGACATCGCCGCGCTGGTTTCCAAGGCTGTCCGCGAGTCCACCGGCATCGCGATGCCCCTGCCAGGCGTCACTGTCAAGGCCGCGAAGTGGCTGACCCAGAGCGACCTGAGCCAGCTCGAGAAGATCGGTCAGAGCACGTACCGCGTCGGCACGAAATCGGTGCCGTTCACGCAGGTCGTGTTCGAGAGCAAGGAGCTGCGTACGCCCGAGTCCATCGCGGCTGGCCAAGACTCGGGCTCCGGCGTGCAGAACCTCGTGACCAGCGGCGAGGTCGTACTTATCGATTCTCAGAACGATCGCTTCTACTTCACGATCCTAGATTCACGCGTGGAATCACCGGCCGACTCGATCGAGGACGTCCGCGACGTGGTGGTGGCGAACGTGAAGAAGATCAAGGCCTACGAAATTCTCAAGGGCGAGATCGAGCGGTATCGCGGCGTCGCCGCGGCCGAGGGCATGGACAAGCTCGCGGCCCTGATCGATACCGAGCACCCCGCCGCTGTTCCCCCGACACCGACTGAAGGCCCAAACGCGGGCAAGGCTCCCGAGGTGCCCAAGCTCACCGTGCAACGCCGCATGGAGTTCTACCCGACCCAATCGCGCAACGGCGGGCCCGCGCTCGACTACGCACCGCTGCTGGCAGAGGTCGCCAAGGTCGGCGCAACCCTGGACCCGCTCAAACCGGCCGATCAGTTACCGCCGGAGACGCGCACGATCGCAATCGGGGTTCCTGCGGCCCTCAGCCTCTCCGTCGTGCAGATCACGGCCCGCCGCCCGGTGACCTCCGAAGAAATGCGCAACGGCGGCGAGGGCGCGATCCAGCAGGTCCGCGGGGCGGAGATCCGCAAAGCCCTCGAAACAGAGAAGGACGCCAACCCCTTCGCGTTCAAACCTCTCGCCCTGCGGATGCAGTTCAAGCCTGAGAAAAACGACGAAGACAGTGGCCTGCCCGAGTCGCCCGCCCCGGTCGAGAAGGCCGGAGCCTGATCTCGGTTCTCGTCGCAAAGGCAGCGGTTCGCGAGAAGCCGTCTAGTTCTCGCCTTGAAGCCGCGTGACCAACTCCAACGCCCCGGCCTGACCGAGGTCTAGCGCGCGAAGCGCGTACCCCAGCGCCAGCTCGTTCTGCTTGTCTTTCTCGAACCACTCGGCCGCCTGCATCGCTAGGGCCGCGTCGGCGAGGTTTGAATCAGACGCCTTCCCGAAGATTACCGCCGCGTCGCCCGGCCTGGACATCAGCCCGTAGCACTCGCCGATCTGCCGCAGCACCGGCGTCTGGAACCGCAACGAATCTTCGAGCGTGATGAGAAGTTCAACGCCCTTGCCCGGCTCGCCGGAACGAGCCAGCGCTCGGCACTCGATCAACCGCCACGCAACCGAGGTTGGTTCGAGCTTGCGAGCCTTGGCGATGTGCTGCAAGGCGACGCTGAGGTTGTTCTGCCGCATCGCGACGTCGGCGAGGCTGCCCCAGGCGGTGGCTAAATTGGGATCGAGGCGAGCCGCTCGCATCAGGCTTGCTTTTCCGGCCTCGATCTCGCCGGTTTTCAGCTGGATCTGACCAAGGAATAGCGGGTACTCGGCGTTGGTCGGCTCGGCGGTCTGGGCGGCCTGGTAGTGCTCAAGAGCGCGATCGTTCTTGCCTGCCAGGCTGGCGATCGTGCCAGCCATGCCCTCGATCTTGGCCGTGCGCGGCCCGATGGCCAAGGCCGCGATGTACTGGTCGTACGCCTCGGAGAGCTTTTTCTGGGTCAGCAGCGCGTCGGCGTAGGCCAGCCTCAATGGCTGCTCGTCGGCGTACTGAGACACTGCTTCAGAGAGCACCTTCTCGGCCTTGGCGTTTTCGCCCTGCTGAAGGTATGCCCTCGCGGACGCGACGATCGCCTCGAGTGCGGACGGGGCCGCGCGCCGGGTCGGATTCGCGGACAGCGCGGTCGCGCTCGGCACGCTCTTCCCCGCAGAGTTCACCTCGCCCGAGGTGTTCGTTGATGACACCGCACTTCCCGTGTTCTTCGACGCAAGCGCGGCTGGCAGCGTCGCGTTCCCCGCGCTCGACCAGGCGCTCTTGAACGCGAAAATCCCGGCC
>CAZIMT010000102.1:0-12218 GCA_964540295.1 uncultured Phycisphaeraceae bacterium | reverse complement strand
TGTCGGATGGCATCCATGCCGCGAAGCAGAAGGGCGATGAAGCACTGCAAACATTCTCAAGCCAGGTCACGAGTAAGCCCCTGACGAGTCTGGGTATTGCAGTCGGCGTAGGTGTGCTGATCGGAATGCTGGTCTGTAGAGCTCGTAGCTAATTCAGGAGCGCGCCCCTGAAACGCGTCGCCGAGCTTATTCTATCCTTGGCGGACCTCGTGGAGGCAGAAGGCAGAACTTTACTCCACACGGTCCGCTCTGATGGTCGCTCTGCTCGTGGGCACCTCGCCCGGCTAGAACTGGTGCTTGGCTATGCTGTAGCCTTCATCCTCCTCTGGCTGGCGTGGCGCTGGCATGTACTGCGGGTTTTCTATGGATCAACGAATCCTTAGGACCACCGCCGGCCGTGGCTTTAAACGGCCTAGTAGTTTTCAGCATCTGGAGCGTCGTGCCATCTATTACCCACTCCAAAAATCAAGTCCTAATCATCGCCGAGACGAAGAGACACCTCACATCGCGCGCTCACTCTCACGAAGCTCGGCGCGCTTCACACAAAGGCGATTTCTTAAAGACGGCCACATTTGGGGCGGGTCAACAGTCGCGTTAACTCCTCCTCTGCGCAGAGGTCTCGGTGAGAAAGGATCCGCTACCGCCTTGAGGCTACTGCTTCGCAGTCTCCCCGGGAATATTCTGATCGCAATTCGAACACTCTCAGGCAAGGAAGCACAATCTTATCGAAGGGATGCATCATGAATTTGGCGTGCATGCTGAGAGATACGCAGCTTACGCACCTCACCGCCGAGGAAGAGCGCCAGCTAGGCAGGAATATGATTAACAATCATTGTCACAATTCGCGAGAACACCTGCGTCGCTGCAACGTGCGACTCGTGCTCGACATCGCGGACCGGTACCTAGACCGCGGGCTGCCCTTGTTCGAGCTCGTTGATCGTGGCCTAATCGGGCTCAATCGTGCCGTGGATACTTTTGATCCGGCGATCGGTTATCGATTTAGCACCCACGCGGGATGGTGGATCAAGTCTGAAATAAGAAATGCGATCTGCAAGCCACGCGATCAACTGTCTCTTTCAGCTTAATTCAATTCTTTGATGAGATCCATATGCTACGATGGACTGTTATTTTTCTGATTGTCGCGCTTGTGGCAGCATTGCTCGGGTTCGGCGGGATCGCCGGCGAAGCGGCCGGAATAGCACGGATTCTGTTCTACGTCTTTCTCGTCGTGTTTCTGGTCAGCCTAGTTTTTAACTTTGCAACCGGGAAGAGTCTGCCGCCTGCAGTCTGATGAGCCACCGCGGTTTCGTTCGAGGCCAGCATCGAGCGCGGCGTTGAAATCTTCATGTAGTTTAATCTTTGAGGTTGTCAATGCAACACATACTCAAGGTGAAGTCCGAATTCCGCTTCGTCCTAGTCGCCACCACGCTGGTTTCCGCGACACATAACGACACCAAAGGTGCTGGAAAACACATTGAAAGTGGGGTTGAGTGCGTCCTGAACTCAACCGACCCAACCGGTCGAAGTGAGCTGATTTCCTATGACGCACAAGCAAACTCGGTGTGATAGCATTGTCCTACCGCCTAAAGTCGTCCGGCTCGTGATCGGATGGCGCTCAGTGCCGACCGTGGAGTCCACCGCCCATCATCCCCCAAGTCCCCACTTCGCGCTTACCGCAGGGTCTGACTTCAGACCTTTTGCGAGCCAATTGGCCCTGCCTGATGCTTGGCGGATACTCCTTCATCGGCGGTCTGATTTCTTTGCTAGGCTGGGCTACAGGCGCTGAACGCCTCATCGATTGGGGCGGAAACGGTGTTACGATCAAGGCCAACGCGGCTGTGGGTATCATTGTCTCAGCTGTCGCTCTGCTGATGCAAACGCGGCACGAACAGCCAGCCAGATTCTTGGTCGCTGTTAGGGGACTGAGCACTTTCGTCGCGGTGCTCGGGGGTCTTACGCTCCTCGAGCACCTGTCAGGTTGGAACCTCGGCATCGACACATTGCTCTTCGATGAGGCCTACGGCGCACGCGCAACGTTTTCCCCGGGTCGATTCGGGTTGGTTGCGTCAGTTTCCTTCATGATCGTCGGCACAGCGCTCGTGCTTCTCACGGGCGGGAAGAGGGCTCGAAGTGTCGCGTCCGTGCTGGGGTTCGGTACCGCCGCGATTGCCCTCGTGAGCCTAATGGGCTTTCTGTTCGACGTTAACGCTCTGCACGCTGGCCCGCGGATCACGGCGATCTCTGTGCAAGCCTCTTCGATGTTTTTCGCTCTCGGGCTTGGGATCATCGCGGCCGTTCGAGAAACAGGGATCGGCGCCATCGTCACCGCGCGAGGCCCCGGTGGGATGATGGCCCGGCGCATGCTCTGGACCACGTTGTGGGTGCCTCCGACCCTGTGCTGGGCTGGACGAATGTTCGTGATTGGGGAGGTGACTGACGCTTCCATGGCGCTGGCTTTAGTGGCCGTTACGCTGATGGTCTTTCTAACGGTGATTGTGCTTACGACCGCCTCGATGATCGAACGATCCGCAACAGCGCTGCGAGATCAAGAAGAGCAGTTTCGTCGATTCTTCGAACTTGGGCTTACCGGCGCGGTTCAGGCCGACGCGATCACGTTCCGGTTTATCCTCGTCAACGACCAATTCTGCGAGATCACGGGCTACTCCCGCGGTGAGTTGCTCAGCTTTTCTGTGCCCGAGCTAACGCACCCAGACGATCGCGCGGCGGACAGCCTCTTCCTTGCCAAGTTGATCTCAGGCGAGACGGGCGAGTACGACCGTGAGGTAAGGTACCTCCGAAAAGACGGGCGTGTCGTCTGGGCTCATGTGGTCGCCCGTGTCGTTCGTGGTCCCGACGGTACCCCTCTCCACACCGTCGCTCTCATCAAAGACATCTCCGTCCGCATCGCGGCGGCGAAACAGCTCGCCGAATATGAGGATCGGATGCGGCTGGCGACGGCTGCAACAGGGGTCGGGCTCTGGGAATGGAATATCAAGACCGGGCAGATCCGCTGGGATGCACCGATGTTCAAAATCTACGGCATCGCCCCCACGCCCGACGGGTTGGTGCGGTACAGCGATTGGAGCGAGGCCGTTCACCCTGACGATCTACCTCGACAGGAGGAAATCCTGCAAGAGCTTATTCGGAAAATCGGGACCAGCATTCGCGGGTTCCGTATTCGTCGGAGTGGCGATGGAAGCCAACGAGTGATCCACTCGGTGGAAACCGTGCGCACGAACGAGCGCGGAGAGGCCGAGTGGGTCGTCGGCACGAACCTGGACATCACGGCCCGCCGTGAATCCGAGGACGCGATTCGCCGTCAGAGCGAGACCTTCTACCACATCGTTGCGAACAATCCGTTTGGCGTGTACGTGGTCGACGAGAAATTCGAGTTGCGTGGGATCAGCCTCGGCGCGAGGAAAGTCTTTGAGAATGTGCCGGACGCCTTTGGAAGGAACTTTGCGGAGGTGATCCGCATCATTTGGCCCGAGCCGTTCGCGTCGGACGTGATCGCCAAGTTTCGGCACACGCTGGCCAGCGGCGAGCCATACACCGCCCCCAGCGTGATCCAAAGACGGCAGGATACCAAGCTCGTCGAGGCATACGACTGGCGCATCGAGCGGATTGGCCTTCCGGACGGTCGCCTGGGCGTCGTCTGCTATTTCTATGACCTGAGCGAGCGGCGGCGCTGGGAAATTGCTCTTCAAGACAGCGAGCGGAGGTTCCGCGCGATCTTCAATTCCACCTTCGAATATATCGGGCTGACCACCCCTGAGGGAAACATTATCCAAGCCAATCGGGCGGCGTTAGACTCGATCGGCGCTACCGACGCTGACATCGAAGGTGTCGCACTTTGGGACGCGCCGTGGTGGGCTCGATATCCGGCCGACCGGGAGCGAGTGCACGCGGGTGTGCAGAGGGCCGCCGATGGAGAGTTCGTACGCTTCGAGGCGAAATACAGCCTCAAGGACGGGTCCGAAGCGGTTGTCGATTTGTGCATAAGCCCGGTCCGCGATGAGAGCGGGAAGGTCGTCCTGCTCGTCCCCGAGGGACACGACATCACTCAACGAAAAGCGTTCGAAGTGGAACTCGCGGCTCACCGTGAGAACCTCCAACAGCTCGTCGAACAGAAGACGATCGAGCTCTCCAGATCCACCGCCCAGCTCCAGAACTCCGAGCGCCTTGCCGCGCTGGGGAACCTCGCCGCTGGTCTGGGGCACGATCTCGCGAACCTCACGTTGCCAATACGCATGCGTATTGACGCCATACGCGCCGGCGAGATAAGCGATGAAGTTCAAGAGGATCTGACCGCGATCAGTAAGGCCCTCGATCATCTGGGCAACATGTCGGCGGGCATGCGACTCATGGCGATGGATACTTCCCGCGAACAAGCGTCGCGCCCGGTCGAGAACATGGAGCAATGGTGCAGCCAGGCCACTCCCGTGTTGCGAGCCGTCCTTCCCCGACACCTTGAGCTCCGCTGCGAGATGCATACCAATCTCGCGCCCAATATCCCCAGCCACCGGCTCATGCAGGCCGTCTTCAACATCGTCCAGAACGCTGGCGAGGCGATGGCCGCTCAAACAAAGGGCTTTGTCCGCATGTGGGATGAGGAGGCGCCAGCTCGGAACGGTAATCTCATGATCCGGCTGCTGATCTCCGACAACGGCCCCGGAATGTCGGATGAGGTAATGGCTCGTTGCTTCGAGCCGTACTTCTCGACCAAGGGCCGCGCGATCTCGACAGGAATGGGCTTGGGCATGGTGCGCGGAGTGGTCGAATCCGCAGGCGGGAACGTCGCGGTCAGCTCCTCGCTGGGCGAGGGGACAACGTTCTCGCTATTAATCCCCGCGTTAAAGGTCGCTCTCGTTCAGAGGAATGAGCACCTTGGCGATGTAGTCCCGCGCTATAAATCAGCATTCATCGCCCTCGTTTCGATCGCGGAGCCGAAAGTCGCGTCCATGTGCTCTACATTCCTGCAAGGGCTCGGAGTGGAGATCGTCGGTCTCGAATCTGACAAGATTCACGCGGACGCCCTTTCACGCTCAACGTTTTCACAAGCTCATCTTTGGATTGCGCAGGATCCGTCGAGGGCGCTGATCCAAAGCTTCTTGTCGCAGAGCCCCCACTGTCGCATTGTTGCGCTCTACAGCTCAATCGATCATGTCGCGCCGGAGCGTGAGATTGACGATGCTGGTCCCGGTACATCCGAACGAGTGACATCCATTCCTCTCACCGCCATTCCCTCTTCGCTCCGGGCCACTCTCACGGTGGCCGTTCAGGCGATCAAGGCTCCTCGCGACCATGGATGACCCATGAACCACGCCGAAACAGTTATCCGCGTTCTGATCGTCGACGACAACGCTCTGGCCGTTGAAGCGTTGCAACGTTGGATGAACTCTCTCCATGACATGGTGCTCGTCGGGTGGGCCACCGACGTGGAGTCCGCCTTGTCTATAGCCGCGCGAGAGTCCCCTGACCTCGTGTTCCTTGACCTAGACATTCCAGGGGTCGAGACACTGGTGTTGTTAGCTCGATTGAGATCGGAACCGCTATCGCTTCGCGTGGTGATGTTCAGCGGGCATATTTCGACCAGTTCTATCGATCGATCTCTCGACGCTGGCGCTATCGGCTACATCAGCAAGGACGAGCCCACCGCATTGATTGCTGCGCTGGCGAAGAGGGCGGCCAGAGGCGAGTTCGTCTTGAGCCCGCTTGTGCAAAAGTCGTATCTGGGCGGAGAGTGATCGGGCGCCGTTTTTCGGCAGAGCGACAACGCGAAAGTCCCACCGCGTTCTCATAGCATGAGACCGCGGTGGGACGCTATGTTTATCTTAGGTCATATCATCTACTGACGTGATCCGGGCCGGTTGGACACAGCTGGTTTCCCCTGCTGACTGCCCGACGAGCGCTCCGATGAGTTGGTCTTATCTGACGACTGAGTGTTCATTGCGGGGTTACTCGCGCCTTTCACGCCTCCTTCGCTCATCTTGCGCATCCCCGAATCGTTGGAGTCGTCCGCCTCGCCGGAGTCATCGCCGTCCCGCGCCTGAGCGCCGAGCGCGCCGTTCTTGAGCGCGCCCTGATTGGGGTCGATCTCGGCCGAGTCACGTCCCGTGCCTTGGCGTCCTGATCGATCCGCGCCGTCGTTCGGCCGCGACCCGTCCTGAGAGGACCGCTGGTTGTCGGCTTGCGATGACCGATTCGTGCCCGAGTGGTCATCGGGACGCGAGGAATGGCCCGAGGCGGGTGCCGATGGGCTGGACGGCCAAGACTTGTCATTTTGAGTTCTCTGATCAGCTTTGGGCCCGTTGTCCATGTTCTTGCTCCGTGTTGGAAAGTTTTGTCTCGGCACGATCAAACAAGATCGATGCCCGAGAGAGAGGTGACGCAGACTGGAGAACTCCCCTGAAGGTGGCGTGAACATGGCTTCACTTCATATTCCCCCGGAGTGACCGTCTTTCGTCTGGCGTCACAAAATCTGAAACTCAAACACCGTGATCGGCAGGTCCGCTCTTTCTGGCTCGACGCTCGATCACGGATGACCGACGACCACCAGATGCAGCACGATTGAATTGGCAGCACTTCCACAGGCCCTGCGTTCACCTGACCTGACCCAGATTCCGTTGACACGGCCCGATATCGGGCGGAACTTCTTCGCCGCCGCTTGGCGGTGGCCTCTACACTCTCAAACGACATCGCCGTGGGACTTCCGCGCCGTACTACTAGCAGTCGGGTCGATTTGTGCGTATCAAAGATTGGCCGTTTGCTTGCCGACAGCAGCCCGAAGTAGGGGCTTGGCAGAGAAATCAAGATCATCCTGATTCTGAAATTCGAGAGTGCCCATGAAAGAGCATGTCGTTACGCAGGGCGAGCACCTTGCCCGCGTCACTCACCGAGCTGGCTTCGAAGTCTCGCGAACCGTTTGGGAGGCCGGTGAGAACAGCACACTCCGAAAGCTGCGCGACAACCCCAACGTGCTCCTCCCCGGCGACGTTCTCGTCATCCCGCCGCGTGAAGCACGCCACGAGGCGTGCGCGACCGAGAAACGCCATCGTTTCGTGAGGAAGAGCGAGAAGCTCCTGCTCCGGGTCGCGCTGCACGGGCTGAAGAACAAGCCACTCGCGGGGCACGCGTGCACGGTCTCGGTCGATACTCAGAGCACTCCCAACGAGCTGCTTACCGACACCAAGGGGTTCTTTGAAGTAAGGCTCCGCCCCAATTCCGAACTCGGAAGCCTGATCGATCACGGAGCGCCGGGCACCGGTTCGCCGGGCTCAACGGGGATTCGATTCGAGCGTCAAATCGAGTTTCGGATCGGGCACCTCGACCCCGTTACTGAGGTTTCTGGCCAGATCGCCCGGCTCAACAACCTAGGGTACGACGCTGGGGAACTGCCCGATCACGACCTCACTCCCAAGGAGAAATCAGACCTGCAGAGCTCTATCCAGTTCCGCTCGGCGGCCGAAGAGTTTCAGTGCGACCACGGGCTCGCGGTCGACGGCAAGTGCGGCTCGAACACTCAGAAATCGCTGCGCGACGCGCACGGAAGCTGACCAACACTCTTGCTTAAAGCGACCCGCGTTCGAGGACAGGGTTTTCGGACGGCTTTCTCGAACTGGACCAGCCACGATGTCTACTCAACCTGGTTCGTTGCACGCCATCTCAGAAGGCGGGATCGCGGGAGAGCACTTCGTAACGCCCGCCTCGCCAGCGCTCATTGCGCCGACGATCTCTGGCAAAGAGCACAACACCATCAAGCTGGCCGTGATCCCCTTCGCGTGCTGGCGAGCCGAGGACGTGCGTTTCGAGTTTGACTCGTCCTTCCTCAGGCCTGAAATCTCGTTGGAGCTGACGGCGCTCAAGTCGCTCATCGAGTCTCACACGGTGGTCGGCTCGGGAATCGAGGCGGGTGGCGGCGTGTCCCGGCCGCCGGGGCTGAGCGTCTTCGGGCACGCCGACCCTACTGGAGACGACGAGTACAACAAGATCCTCAGCGGCCGTCGCGCTCAGGCGGTCTACGCGGCCCTAATACGCGACGTGGAACTCTGGGCGGACCTTTTCGATCACCCGCACGGACGAGACAACTGGGATCCGAAAGCAACCAAGATCATGCAGGCCGCGCTGGGCCGCGACCCGAACGCGACCGTAAACGCCGGGGCGAGGCGGTCGCTCTTCCGCGAGTACATGGACCTGATCTGCACCGAGCGAGACGAAGCTGGTGACCTTGTGGCGGACGCGAGCGGCGTTCCGAAAACGCTCCTTCTCAAGCGCGAGGATTTTCTGGCTCGCGGGGCCGATCCCAAGGGCAAGGGTGATTTCCAAGGCTGCGGCGAGTTCAACCCCAGCCTGATCTTCTCGCGCACAGAGAAAGAAGGCTTCGCTCCCGCAGACCAGAAAACCGCGCGCGACGAGGCCAACGCGCCTAACCGTCGCGTCGTGATCTACCTTTTCCGCCCGGGGATCTCAATCTCGCCCCAGGACTGGCCCTGCCCACGCGCGAAAGAAGGAACCGGTGCCTGCCGCAAGCGGTTCTGGTCCGACGCGGCGAGCCGGCTGGCCAACTCATCAGAACGCCGCGAGTTCGCGATCTCTCAGGACACGTTCGCGTGCCGTTTTTATCATCGGCTCTCTGACCACTCTCCCTGCGAGGGCAACAAGCCGACGCGAATCGGGCGACTGTTCATGCAGGTCTTCGACGGCGACGGGCGGGTGCTGCTCGCCAAACGCAAGTATAAAATCCGCCGCGTCACCAGCGACCGGGTGCTCTTCTCCGGCGTGCTCAACGACGAGGCCACGCTGCTGCACGACTTCGTTCCCGACGGCGACTACTTGCTGAAAGTCGACCGGTGCGAGGAAGAATCGCCCATGATCGTGCAAGAACCGACCGACAACGTGCCAACCGTGCGGTACCTCGAAACCAGTGCACTCACCGTGTTCGTACAGACCACCGACGGGCAACCGATCGAGGATGCAACGGTCGCGGTCAAAGGTTTGGGATCGTTGAAAACCGACGCCGACGGCGTCGCCGCGTTCGGGCTTGTCAACCCGGGCGATTTCGAGTTCACAGCCACCAAAGCCGACCATGTGCCCGTGACCGCCTCAACTGAGCGATCGGCGCTCCGCGACCTCGTGTCGCTCGCCGACAGCGCCAACGGCAAGGTGAAAGTCGGCCTGACCAAAGCCAAACCGACCGCCCAGCTCAACGCCAAAGCGCCGCCCGCCGTAACGCTCAAAGAGATCCGAGGCACGCTTCCGGCAACCAAGAGCCTTCAGAATCCGCCGCCTCGCATTATTCTCCCGGACAATGTTCTCAAGCCCAGCGCGTCCAACAGCTCCGATCCCATCGACCATGTCGTGCTCGTCAGGCACAAGGCCGACGTCACCCTTGAAGCCATCACCGATCCACCGGGGCAAACCGTGACGTGGGAACTTGTGCAAAACAACAGCACCGCGGCCAAGCCGCGATTCCTTCCCGATCAATCCGGTACGAAGCTCGGGATCACACTGAACACCCCGGGTTCCTTCTCGGCCGTGGCAACCACCAAGACCGGCTCCACGCTGCGCTGGAACTTCGTGATCGTGAGTGTCGAAGTGAAAGATGAGACCGCGAAGGTGACAACCCGCAACCTCTTCGCGGACGCCGCCAAGCAGCTCGCGGCCAAGCCGAACTCTCAGTTCAACGTCCCCCCGACGCACGTCGGCGCGATGTGCGGCGAATTCATTTTCGGGCAGCACGCATGGGACTCGGAACTGGACATCAAGCTCGTCGGAGGCGGTCCGAAGAGCGACGTCGGCGTCGATCGTGTCACGCCGCGGTACCTCCAGAACTCCGAAACCTCCTTCATCGTCGGCGAGTACCCGCTAGGCGCCCTAGGTCAGAACGCCGCCAACCTGTCGAAACGACGGATACTCGACGCCGCGGGCTTTGCTGGGTCGGAGCCAGGTCCGATCGTCGGATCCGCCGCAATCTCCCCGCAGCAGAATGCCCCGATCTGGCCCGTGTGCAACGTACCCGGGATGATGCAGGTGACATTCCCAAACCCGGCCGACAAGACCACCATCCGCATGAAGATGGGCGATAGTCCCGGCAGCGGCGGGTTCGAGGCTCACCTGACATACCCCGACGGCAAATCGCGCGACATCCAGAAAATCTCAGGGTTCATGCAGTTCGCCGCGACCGTCGCGTCATGGAGCACCGACGCTCCCAACTCCGTCGCGATCCACGCCGCCCATGAGTGGCTCATCGACTACGCCGGGATTGTGAAGTTTCCCAACGGCTCGAACAACCGCGCCGAATATGCACCGAGCGGAGCGGCCGTGAAAAACGTCACGCCATGGCACCGCTTAGATCCGGCAAACGGAGGAGCGGGCGCGACCGAGGCGGTCATGGAGATCTTCGGCCCGCTTCTCACCTCAATCTCGAATCAGCCGCAGGTGAACAAGTTCTAACTCGCGACCCCGGAGCCATCCGTGCCCGACCATATTCGTGTGAAACTCACGCCGACCACAGTACACCTGACCCCAAGCGCCACCGGCACCTTCACCTCCGCGGTCAAGCCGGGCAAAGGCTCGTTCCCCGTGGTGGTTGCTGTCGAAGTCTCGCTCGAAGAACGAGGCGCGGGAGCCATGCCAGCCGCACTGCTGGCCAACACACCCCCGCGCGCACGCCTGGAAATCCTCGTCCGTCAACGCGTCAACAACCCCGCGGCACCCTACACGCTCTGCGGCACGTTCAACGGAACCATGTCGCTCCTCGGCGCCGCGAGAACTCCAACTTTCATCGCCAAGCGCCCCGGAACAGCCGTCGGACAAGCGTTCGTGACCGATTTCACGCCCAACACCGCCCCGGGCGCTCCGGACATCATGACGAGATCGGACTGGTCGATCCGACTGAACGTCGACGGAACAACGCTACAGATCGCCAACGGTGACCCCCTGGTACTCCGCATTCCTTGGATCTTCGATCCGACCAACGCCTTCCTTCAACTCAACGCTCGTTTGTCGATCAACAGCACCATCGAAACAGACGTCAACAGCGCCGCGGCCAACCCGCCCATCGAGATCCCGCTCCAGCACGACAAAGTCCCCGATGAAGCGGTCGCCAACAAGGTCGCCGAGCACCCTCTGCTGTCTTTCTTCGGTGTACACACGCTCTCCACGATGTCCCGCGAGAGAACATTGCCGGCAGGGCTCTCTTCGGCGGGGCTCACGGTGAACGTCTTCGTTGACGACACTGTGCTGGCCCTCGTGCCCGCCGCCAACACGGGACAACTTCGCACGCACGTCATCACGGTGCTGCAGGCCGCCGGGTTCACAACCGTCAACGTCGAGCTCGCTGCCGCCGCGCCCCCTACCCCCCCCGGCCAGACTCCTCCGCAAACCGTTCGTACGCGATTCGCCGCCCTCTTCGTTCAAGCGCGAGTCGTGAAAAGCCTGAACCTCTGGTTTATGTCGAGAAACGTACCGGAAGCCAGACGCGTTGCGATCGCTACGAAAATGGAAGCCAACGGGGACCCCCCGGTCATTCTGGCGGGCGAGACCGTCCAGATCCCATTCTTTGACTTCTTCATCTGCGCTCAAAATATAGATCCACCAAAGGGGGAAGTTGGGCATAGCGAGATCATCGACAGAGTCGTCGGGGCGAACCCTCGCGCCACACCGCCGGTCGTTGCGACCAAGGCGATTCTCGCGCCCATCGTGATCACCGCCGGGTCCAACAGCCAGAGCGGGATGCGCAAGATGATCAGCACCCTGGGCGGTGAGCAGACCGCGCAGCTCGTCGCCAGCACGATCTGTCACGAGATCGGTCATACGCTCGGGCTCCGGCACGTCGTTAGCTTCCAAGAAGCCCTGCCGCACGTCTTCGCAGACGTGCAATGCCGCAGCGTGATGGGCGCCGCCGTGGCCCCGCCCGCGCCGCCGCCACCGACGGTCCCGCCAACACCCCCGGTGCCGTTCGAGTTCTTCTCCCCGGTACAGATGGTGACGATCAGGCAGAACTATCTCTAATTGACCTGACCCACTCTCCGTCGACAGACTTCTCACCAACTCTACAGGCCTCGAACGCTTCGGGGCTGAGGTAACCCAGGGCGGCATGGTGACGCTTTGGGTTGTAGAACATTTCGATGTACTCGAACACGCGGCGCGAGCTTGGGCCTTTGGTAGCAGCGAGGTTGATCAAGCTGAAGCCGAAACGACGCTCATGACAGCGGCCC
>CAZIMT010000101.1:0-12290 GCA_964540295.1 uncultured Phycisphaeraceae bacterium | reverse complement strand
GCCGCGTGCCTAGCCAAGGGAACGACGGTGATCGAGTCGGCGGCGTGCGAGCCCGAGATCGGGGACCTGGCCCGGCTTTTGATGTCGATGGGGGCGAAGATCTCGGGGGCTGGATCGCCGCGTGTCACGATCGAGGGCGTGGATCGGCTGCACGAGGCGGACCACCGCGTGATCGCGGACCGCATCGAGGCCGGGACGTTCCTGATGGCGGCCGCGATCACCAACGGCGATATCACGATCGAGAACTGCCCGATGGACGCGCTGCTGTCGCTCAACGATCGGCTCGCGGCCATCGGGGTTGACGTGCAGACGCTGCCCGGCAAAGCGGGAGCGGAGGTGGACCCGATGCGCGCGACCGTGCGCGTGACGTGCGGGCGAGTGTTGAAGCCTGTCGAGGTGACGACGCAGCCGCACCCGGGGTTCCCGACGGACCTCCAGGCGCAACTGATGGCCCTGCTGTGCCTGGCGGACGGGAACTCGGTGATAACTGAGCGGATTTTCCCGGAGCGGTTCTTGCACGTTGCGGAGCTGTCGCGGATGGGGGCAAAGTTGTTCAGGCAGGGGCCGACGGTGATCGTTTCGGGAGTGAGGAACTTGGTCGGCGCGCCGGTCATGGCCAGCGACCTGCGTGCGTCGGCGTGCCTGGTGATGGCCGGGCTGGCGGCCGAGGGGACGACGATCATCAATCGTGTGTATCACCTAGACCGCGGGTACGAGCGGATGGAAGATCGGTTGCGGATGCTGGGGGCGTCGATCGAGCGGGTGGACGACAAGGACCTGCCGGGCGCCAGTGGTGGGGGTGAGTAAGCGACCTCTGAGCAGCTGTGCCGTGCCTTGGTTTCGCTTGCAACTCTGTGTGGACCGACGAGTATCTCCTGTCATGACCAAAGACCAACGAACTGGCGCGCGGTTTCGCTGGACGAGGCTGGTACGCGTGCTCGTGGTGATGGGGTGCGTCGTCGGTAGCTTCGCCGTGGTGCCCGCGTGCGAGGACAAGAACACGCTGCTCGAAAGCTATGCCGCCCAGGCCAAGACGAGCCGAGCGACGGTGACGGCGGGGCTGGTCGCGTCGTTCAAGGCCGGGCAGGTGACGGCCGACGAGGCGATCACGTTGGCGGCGAACAAGCTCGAGGCTGGCGAGGACTCGGTGGACTTTGCGTGGGCGGTCTTAGATATGTTGAAGGCGGTGGAGACGCAGCTTCCCAATGCCGGGGAGTTTGAGATCTTCTGGCGGCGGGCGGGAAGGCTTTCGTTCTGGGCGGCCCAGACCGCGTACACGAAGGGGCGGCTGAGCGACTCGGCGAGTGTGATGGAGGCGGGGCCTGATCGTTGGAAGAACGAGGCGTACTGGTTGCGCTATCCGGACCACGACGCATTGGTGGCGATCATTCTGGATGCCAGCGGGCAGAGGAGCCAGGCGATTCAAAGGCTGGGGTCGAGGCCAGAGTTGTTCGGGGCGGCGGAAGAGGTTTATAAGAAGATGACGCAGAGTCGGTGAGAGGAGTGTTGGGGTTGAAGAAAAGGCTCCGCTCGGAGAGCCGACCTACCTCGGACCAACCTATTTCGGACCGACCTACTTCGGAGGGAACTCAAAGGCGGCGTTGGAGATGCGGATGGAATATGCTTGGTTTGTGAAAGTCCAGCCGCTCCGGTAGCTCAGCTGGATAGAGCATCGGTTTCCTTCGCGTAAGAGGGACCCGGCCCGGGAACGGGCTGGTGACAACCGGGTGAACTCGGGGAAACCCAAACGTGGCACGAGCCGCGCGGGCAATCCCGAGCCGAGCCGTCGGCGGGGTTGGGGGCGAAAGCTCTCAAGCTGACGGAAGGTGTAGAGACCAGCGGGTGAGCCGCCCCGGCGATACTCCCGCACCGCGCCGTGATCGTCACGGCGAGGAAGCGCCCGGCACCCGATCCCCGGCGTCGTCAGCCTTGATGAGGGCGGCGTCAGGAAGGGTGATGAGATGGTCCGGCCCGACGAGGAATCGTTGGACGGCTGAAACCGAAGGTCGTGCGTTCGAATCGCACCCGGAGCGTTCGCAGGAAGATCGGGTCGCCGCTGGGCGGCCTGATCTTGTTTTTGAGGATCGTGAAATCGAGGGTGGGTTTGGGAGCAAAGACAGGGCAAGCGCTTTACGAGTCTGGTTCGGACGATCTCAAGTCTGCGCGGGTGGCTCGTTGGCCCCGCGAAATGCGTTGATCGACGCTATTCTACGCCTCAAGCGCGCTCACCCTACCTCGCTTCATCCGTGAAAGGACCGACTTATGAACAACGGGCAGACTCCGACCCCCGACGCCAATTGCCCCATGCTGACAACTTCCAGCGGCGCCCCGATCGGCGTGCAGCACGCGCTGACGGCCGGGCCGCGCGGGCCGCTGCTGATGCAGGACGTGGCGTTGCTCGAACAGATGCAGGCCTTCAACCGCGAGCGGATCCCCGAGCGTGTGGTCCACGCCAAGGGCAGCGGCGCGTACGGCACGCTGACGATGACCGGCGACATCACGCGGTTCACCAGGGCCAAGCTGTTTGAGAAGGTCGGCAAGACGACGGAGATGTTCCTGCGGTTCTCGACGGTGGCAGGCGAGCGCGGGGCGGCCGACGCCGAGCGCGACGTCCGCGGGTTCGCGATGAAGTTCTACACCGAAGAGGGGAATTGGGACCTCGTCGGCAACAACACACCGGTGTTCTTCGTGCGCGATCCGTACAAGTTCCAGAACTTCATCCACACGCAGAAGCGGCACCCTCAGACCAACGTCCGCAACATGGACATGCAGTGGGACTTCTGGTCGCAGTGCCCCGAATCGCTGCACCAAGTCACGATCCTGTTCTCGGATCGCGGGATCCCGGCCTCGTACCGGCACCTGCACGGGTTCGGCAGCCACACCTACTCGCTCATGAACGCCACGGGCGAGCGCGTCTGGTGCAAGTTCCACTTTAAGACCATGCAGGGGATCAAGAACCTGACCGACGAGGAGTCGGCCGCTTTGATCTCGGGCGATCGCGAGACGCACCAGCGCGACCTGTTCGACGCGATCGCGCGGAAAGAGTTCCCGCGCTGGCGGGTGTGCATCCAGGTCATGACGCAGGCTCAGGCGGACGTGTTCCGATGGAACCCTTTTGACTTGACGAAGGTTTGGCCGCACGGCGCGTTCCCGCTGATCGAGGTGGGGACGATGGAGCTGAATCGGAATCCCGAGAACTACTTCGCGGAGGTCGAGCAGGCGGCGTTCAAGCCCAGCGCGCTGGTGCCGGGGATCGGCTCGAGCCCCGACAAGATGCTGCAGGCGCGGCTGATGTCGTACGCGGACACGCACCTTCACCGGCTGGGCGTGAACCACCAGCAGATCCCGGTCAACAAGCCGCGCTGCCCGGTGATGAACTACACGCGCGACGGCGCGCAGGCGGATGCGGCGAACTATGGAGCGGCGGCGAACTATTGGCCCAACACGATCGCCACGGCCCCCAAGCCCGACCCGGCGTTTGCCGACCCCGCCTGGTTGCTCGGACAGACGATCGTTGATCGGTACGACTCAACCCTCGATCACGACGACTTCACGCAGGTCGGCAATCTTTACAAACTCTTTGACGAGGGGCACCGCGATCGGCTCACGCGACGCATCGCGGGCGTGCTCGGGCAGGCGAGGCCCGAGGTGCAGATGCTGCAACTGTGCCACTTCTTCCGGGCCGACGAGGACTATGGGCGACGCGCGGCCCAGCATCTGAAGATCGACGTGACCAAGGTGCTCGCGGAAGTGAAGATGGGTGCGCACGCGACGGCGGCGCGGTAGTGCTTGAAACCTTTCCCGCTACCGTTTGTATAAGCTGGCCCAAGTCTCTTGAGCGTGGATGTTCGTCAAGATCACCAGTGGAGTCTGATTCATGGCTATTCAACTTCATCGCGCGGCTGTTCTTTCCAAGGCGGTCGCGCTGCTCTCGATCTGCGGGCTGGCGATGACCGGTGTCGCCAACGACGAGGGCATGTGGCTGCTGGAAAAGCCGCCCACGGCGCAGATGAAGGCCAAGTACGGGTTCGAGCCGAGCGCGGCGTGGATGGAGCACGCGCAGAAGTCGGCGGTCCGGTTTATGACTGGCGGCTCGGGCTCGGTCGTGTCGCCGGACGGGCTCGTGCTCACCAACCACCACGTCGGCGCGGACATGCTCGCCAAACTGAGCACCAAGGAGCGCGACCTGCTGGTCACGGGGTTCCTCGCCGGGAAGCGCGACGAAGAGCTTAAGTGCCCTGATCTGGAATTGAACATCCTGTGGACGATCGCGGACGTGACGGTGAATGTGAACGCGGGCGTGACCGATACCACGCCCGCGGCCGACGCGGCGGGGATACGGCGCAAGACCATCAGCGCGATCGAGGCCGAGTCTGAGAAGGCGACGGGCCTTAAGAGCGAGGTTGTTACGCTCTACCGGGGCGGGAAGTACCACCTGTATTGCTACAAGCGGTTCACCGACGTGCGTCTGGTCTTCGCGCCCGAGCAGGAGGCCGCGTTCTTCGGCGGCGACACCGACAACTTCGAGTTCCCGCGCTTCAACCTTGACATGTGCCTCTTCCGCATTTACGAAAACGACAAGCCGCTCAAGAGCGAGCACTACCTGAAGTGGAGCGAGGGGTCGAAAGAGAACGACCTGGCGATCGTGATCGGTCACCCGGGCACAACGCGGCGGCTCTACAGCGTGGACCACCTGAAGTTCTTGCGCGATGTCGAAACTCCTATGCAACTGCAAGGGATGTGGCGGACCGAGGTCAAACTGCAGAACTTCGGCGGGCGCTCGGCGGAGAACGCACGCATCGCCAAGGACGACGTGAGCGGCGTGGCGAACGGCCGAAAGTTCATCACGGGGCAGCTCGCGGGCTTGCAGGACCCGGTGCTGTTCGGGCGGAAGATCGCGGCTGAAAAAGCGCTGCGCGACGCGGTGAACGCCAAGCCGGAATACAAGGCCAAGTGGGGTGACGCGTGGGACAAGCTCGCGGCCGCGCAAAGAGCCCGGCGCGAGTGGAACACACGCTATCAGGCGGTGGCACGCGGGATCCGTTCCGATCTGTTCACGGACGCGCGGCGGATCGTGCAGCTCGGCGACGAGCTGACCAAGCCCAGCGGCGAGCGGTTGAAGGAGTACCGAGACTCGGCCCTCGAATCACTGTACCTGGGGCTGTACTCGCCCGCGCCGGTGTACGACAAGCTAGAAGTTTTCAAGCTGGACTCGGGTTTGGCGGCCATGGGCGAGATGCTTGGCGCGGACGACCCGGTGGTCGTGACAGCGCTCGCGGGCAAATCGCCAGCGCAGCGTGCCGCAGAGCTGGTCGCTGGAACGACGCTCAAGGACATCGTCGCTCGCAAGAAGCTGGTGGAGGGCGGCAAGGCGGCAGTGGACGCGTCCAAGGACCCGATGATCCTGCTCGCCAAATCGATCGATTACGAGTACCGCGAACTGCGCAAACGTTACGAGGATCAGGTCGAGGCGGTGGAGCGCGAGTCGTACGCCAAGATCGCGGCCGCCAAGTTCGCGATCGAGGGCGAGAGCACGTATCCCGACGCGACGTTCACGCTGCGGATGTCGTACGGGCCGATCAAAGGTTATTCAACCAAGGTTTCGGGGGCGGGCGAGACCGTGCCAGCATACACAACGCTGGGCGGGATGTTCGAGCGTTACGAGGAACGCAAGGGGCAGGAGGGGTTCTCGCTCCCCGAGCGTTGGCTCAAGGGCAAGGAAAAACTTGACCTTAAGACGCCTTTCAACTTTGTGTGCTCGGCCGACATCATCGGCGGGAACTCGGGGAGCCCGGTGGTGAACGCCAAGGGCGAACTGATCGGGCTGATCTTCGACGGCAACCTGCACAGCCTCGCGTCGGCGGTCGCGTTCGACTCCGAGCTCGCGCGCGCGGTCGCGGTGGACTCGCGGGCGATCGTTGAGGCGATGACGAAGCTGTACGGAGCGGACAGGCTCGTGAAGGAAATCACGGGGCGGTGAGGTGATCGAGTAGGCCAAGAGATGCACAAGGCTCGGCTCGGAGAGACGACCTACCAAGCCTTACCCATGAGGACGCACCAAAGACGAAGGCCCCGGGTTGTTGCAACCCGGGGCCTTTTCAGTTCAAGAGGATGAGAACGAGCGGATCAGCAGCCAGCTTCGAAGGCGGTGACGTAGAGGTCGAAGTCATCGCCGGTGACGAAGCCGTCGCCGTCGTAATCGGACGTGGGTAGGCCGGCTTCGAAGGCGGCGACGTAGAGGTCAAAGTCGTCGCCCGTAAGGAAGCCGTCGCCATCGAAGTCGGCCGCACAGCCGGGCTTGACGGTCATGTTGATGGCCAACCCGCCCTTGATGACAACTTCCTGCCCGGGTGCGAGGCTTAGAGTCCACTGGAAACCGACCGCGCCGTCGCCAGCGTAGGGACCGGCGACGTTGGCCATGTTGAACGCGCCGCCGTTGAGCTTCCCGCGGAGGTTGGAGCCGGAGTTGACCTCGTAGCGGGTCGCGCCCTCGCCCTGCGCCTCGGCGTAGTTCGACGAGCTGCTCTCAGTAAATCGAGCGATCCCGTCGGGGATCGACGTGAGCTGGGTGACGTCGTTGGTGGCGGTGCTCGAGAGATCGAAGTCGACGATGTTGAAGAGCTGGTAGGTGACGGTGACGAGGTTGATGTTCTTGAAGCGGACCTCGTGGTTGATGCGGACCATGTTGGAGGCGGGCCCGTCGGTGAGCTTGACGGTAATCGTGGCGTTGAAGCGCTCGACGCCCGACGGGCCAGGCCCTGCATTGGTGTAGACGATGTTGGCGGTGTTCCCGACGAACGAGGACGCGGGGGTGTCAAGGCTGCTGAAGAGACGGTTGGTGTTGTTGTTGGGCGCGCGGTAGTACCAGGTGTACTTGTAACCTTGGTCGGTCGCGCCGGTGTCGGTGAGGAGCGTGCAATCGCCGAACGGCGCATCGAACACGGTCGGGCCGAGCAGGTTGAACGAAGCGTTGCCGTTGGTGAGGGTGGTTTGGGCGCTGGCCGAGCACAGGCTGGCGGTCATGGCGGCAAGGAGCGCGAGGCGAAGGTTCTTCATGGACATCTCTCCGGGAACAGGCGGGAGCGTCGGGCGCTGCGAGGCACATACCAAGCAGCAAACCGCTCCGTGGGGGCTATCTATGCAGGAAGTAATGAGATAAGAGGATAACTGGTGCGTCGAAAGAGGTCAACGATTCGGCACACGAATTGAGAGCGCCCGCGTCCGAAGATCCTTCAGAATTCGCCAGATTGCGGAGTGTTTCAGGGACAGTTCCGGCTTCGTTGTTGAGCATCACCGAGTGGCTCTAGGCGAATTTGGGTGCCATACTCGTGCATGACAAACATCTATGCGGTGACAGGAGCGAGCAGGGGGCTGGGGCGCGAGTTCGTTCGCCAGCTTTCAGATCGCGGCGATCGAGTGGTCGCAACGGCGCGCGATCTGGGGCGAAAACCTCAAATTCCGAACGAGGCAGAAAACGTGCTGATTCTCGACGCGGGCGCGGCCGCGAGCATCGAAGGGCTCGGTGCGCGATACGGGAGCGACACGCTCGACGTGCTCATCAACAACATCGGCGTAAGTTCCGAAGCGCGAACGCTGGCCACGCTCGACGCGGCAGAAATGCTTCGCGTGTTCATGGTCAACAGCGTCGCGCCGATCCTTATCGCGCGGCAGTTCCTGCCAAATTTGAAGCGTGGCACGCGGAAGCTGGTCGTGAACATCAGCAGCCAGCTCGGCAGCATCGCCAACAACGCTGGGCCGGGCGGCGGCGGGTCTTCGTATGCCTACCGCGCTAGCAAGGCGGCCCTGAACATGCTCACCGTCTCGATGAGTCAGGAACTCAAGGCCGACGGCATCGCGTGCGTGGCGATGCACCCGGGGTGGGTGCGGACAGACATGGGCGGTGAGAAGGCATCACTGTCGCCCGACGAAAGCGTGCGGTCGATGCTGCGCACGATCGATCGGCTGGCGATCGCGGACACCGGGCGGTTTTTGAATCACGACGGCGTGGCGATCCCGTACTGATTCTCGACGGTTCATCTCGCGCGTGCGCGCGAGATCTGTTCAAGCGATCCAGCCGCCCGCCAGGACGATGTCGAGATCGGCGGCGTCGTAGAGCACGATCGCTTGACCCGCGGCGACGGCGGTCTGCGGCTCGGCGAATCGGACTTCGAACGATCCGGTTCGGCCCGAAGGCGTTGGTGCCGTGCGCGGCGGCAGCGTGCGAACTTCCGCGGCGACGGCTGGCGTGTTGTAGCGGTACTTGGCGAACGCGGGTCGCCAGTCGTTGAACGAAGTCGAATCTACGAGCCAGTTTGCCTCGGCGGCGACGCACGATGTTGATCGCAGCGCCTCGCGCGGGCCGACGGTCACGGTGTTGGTCGCGGCGTTCTTGGACACGACGTAGACCGGATAGCCCAGGCTGAGCGACAGCCCGCGGCGCTGGCCGACGGTAAAGCGATGCTGCCCGCCGTGCTCGCCGACCTTCGCGCCGGTGGTGTCATGGATATCGCCGCTCTTGGCCGATTCAGGGCGACGCTTTTCCACGAGCCCGGCGTAGTCGTTGTCGGGGACAAAGCAGATCTCCTGCGAGTCGGGCTTGTCAAAGACCGGCAGGCCGAACTGCTGGGCGAGCTCGCGGACGTGGCTTTTCTCGAGCCCTCCGATGGGGAGCATCATGTGCGCCAGTTGAGAGCGGGGGACGCCAAAGAGGACATAGGACTGGTCCTTGGTGTGGTCGAGCCCGCGGAGGAGCTGGTGCTGAACGCCTTGGCCGTTCGCGGGAGTGAGGGTGCGGATGCGTGCGTAGTGGCCGCTAGCCACGAACTGGGCGCTGATCTGGTTGGCGTACTCGTGGAGCTTGCCAAACTTGAGCCAGTCGTTGCAGCGGACGCAGGGGTTGGGTGTTCGCCCGTTGACGTACTCGTCGGCGAAGTAGTCGATGATTCGGCCGAAGTCCTTCTTGAAATTACACACGTAGAACGGCACCCCGAGCTGGGCGGCCACGAGCCGCGCGTCGGCGGCGTCGTTGATCGAGCAGCAGCCTTGGTGCCCGATTTTGACTTTGAGGTTGGTCGCGCACGCGGCGTCGTCGTAAGGCTGGAGCTCGTCGAGAGTTTCGCCGGGCGAACCGAGGCGCATGAAGCAGCCGACGACGTCGTAGCCCTCCCGGACCAGCAGGGCGGCCGCGACCGAGGAATCGACCCCGCCGGACATGGCAACGAGGACCTTGGGCTTGGTAGGGGATGGACGGTTGACGAGCACGAAGAGAGGATAGGGAAGCGGAAGGTTCGACCGGCCCGCAGATTGCACGTTTGGATTAGTTTCAGAGACGCGAGCGCAGAAAGCAGCGGGTGAACGGGTCTACCATCTTTGTCCACCTCGAGGAGGCTTTCGAAGCCTGTTCGGGGAGTGTGCTCGGAGTTTGCCCGAGCGCCGGTGTACGGGCCCCCCGACGAGCCCGATTTCGTAGACGGAGTAGCGTGAGCATGACCGCGTTTGCCATCCCCGCCCCGGACCTGACCCGCCCCCTGCCCTCGCGCGAGGGCACCCGAGAGATCCAGTTCCGCGAGGCACTTCGCGAGGCGATGTCCGAAGAAATGCGGCGCGACCTGCGAGTCTTCCTGATGGGCGAGGAAGTGGCCCAGTACAACGGCGCGTACAAGATCAGCCAAGGGATGCTCGACGAGTTCGGACCCAAGCGGATCATCGACTCGCCGATCTCGGAGAACGGGTTCGCGGGCCTCGCGGTGGGCGCGGCCATGTACGGGCTCAGGCCGATCATCGAGTTCATGTCGTGGTCGTTCTCGCTGGTCGCGGCTGATCAGATCCTCAACAACGTGCCCAAGATGCTGTACATGTCGGGCGGGCAGTGGGGCTGCCCGGTGGTCTTCCGCGGCAACGACGGCGCGGGCGGGCAGCTTGGCTCCACGCACTCGTGGTGCGTCGAAGGTCTCTATAGCAACGTGCCGGGCGTGAAGATCGTGATCCCCAGCAACCCCTACGACGCGAAGGGCCTTCTGAAGACCGCGATCCGCGACGACGATCCTGTCTTCTTTCTGGAATCCGAACGCATGCTCGGCGACAAGGCGCACGTGCCCGAGGAGGAGTACTACATCCCCTTCGGCGTCGCGGCGTTGCGGCGGACGGGCGACGCGTGCACGGTGGTCAGCTTCGGTCGCCCGGTGAACTTCTGCATCGAGGCCGCGGACGAGCTTCTGAAAGAGAGCATCGCGGTGGACGTGCTGGACATGCGGACGATCAGGCCGCTGGATATTGACGCGATCGTCAAGAGCATTAAGAAGACCGGGCGTGTGGTCGTGGTGGACCAGTGCTGGCCCTTCGCCAGCGTGGCCAGCGAGGTCTGCACGCAGGTGTGCGAGCGGGCGTTCGACTGGCTGGACCATCCGCCGGTGCGAGTGAACACCGAGGACGTGCCGACGCCGTTCGCCAAGAACTTGGAATATGCGTACTTGCCGAACAAAGAACGGATCATCGCGGCCGTGCGAGGGACTTTGGCGTAAGAGTGCGCGGGCGACCCTCGCGTGTGCCTCTTGTGTGCCTTTGGGTGTTGAACGGATCGGTCGTGACGGCTCTCGCCGTTGAATGAAGCGAACCTCCTCGTCGCCAGGCCTGATATGAAGCTGAATCGCCTGATGGTGTTCTGTTCGGCCGCGATCGCGGCCTGGCTTTTCGGAGGGTGCACTGTGGACCGCTCCGCTCGCTCGTTCTCCGACGATGTCGCCTTCCTCAAGAGTCACCGCGAGACGATCGTGCTGGCCTCTGCGGATCAAAGATCAAAGGTCGCGGTGGTGCCGTCGATCTGCGGGCGTGTCTTCACGACGACCGCGACGGGCGAGAGCGGCGCCAGTTACGGCTTCCTCAACCGCGACGTCATCGCCTCGAAAGTCACCCTCCCCAAGATCAACGGCTACGGCGGCGAGGACCGCTTCTGGCTCGGGCCCGAGGGTGGGCAGTTCGCCATCTTCTTTGACAAGGGAGATCAGTTCACGCTCGACGACTGGCAAACCCCCGCGCCGATCGACACCGAGGCCTATCGAGTCACGGCTCAGGACAAGTCCAGAGTCACAATGACCCACGACGCGTCGTTCACGAACTTCAGCGGTAACACGCTTAAGGTGAAGATTGACCGGACCGTGCGGCTGATCGACCGCGAGGTCGCCTGCAAGGATCTCGGTGTGTCTGCGGGTGATCCGGCGGGCATGTCGGCGGGCATGGTTTCGTGCGTCGCGTTCGAGACCGACAACGCGATCACCAACACCGGCCCGGCCGCGTGGACCAAAGAGACGGGGATGCTGTCGATCTGGACGCTGGGGATGTTCAAGCCCTCGCCCCGATGCACGGCCGTCATCCCATACCAGGCGGGTTCGGTCGGCGAGCGCGGATCGATCGTGAAGGACGACTACTTCGGCAAGGTGCCCGGCGACCGTTTGACAACCAACGACCACGCGATCTTCTTCCGGGCCGACGGCGTGAGCCGGACGAAAATCGGGACCTCGCCGTGGCGTTCCAAGTCGGTCTGCGGCTCGTGGGATCCTGAGCTGAACGTGCTCACGCTGGTCTCATTCACGCGGCCTGCGGGCGCCACGGACTACGTCAACTCGATGTGGGAGATGCAGAAGGAACCGTTCGCGGGTGACGTGATCAACAATTACAACGATGCGGGTATGGCGGATGGTTCGCCGTCGTTTTACGAGTTAGAGACGTCGTCTCCGGCGCTGGCCCTCGCCCCCGGACAGAGCGGCCAGCACGTGAGCCGGACGGTGCACTTCACAGGCCCGCGGGCGAGCGTCGATCGGGTCGCTCGCGCGACGCTGGGTGTTTCGCTCGATGAGATTGAGAAAGCGCTCCCGGCCAAGCCGCGTGGGTGAAGTCGGCCTTGAGAGGTACGATGCGTTGGTTGATGCCGCGATCCCTGCAGCAAGACGAGCGTGCAACCACGAAGATTGAGTTTCACGATTCTGGTTCAAATGTCCCCGAAGAGAACGATCCTGACCTGAGGTTCACACTATGCCAATCGAAATCACCATGCCCCGCCTTTCCGACACCATGCAGCAGGGCACCATCGTCAAGTGGAACGTCAAGGAGGGGCAGGTGGTCAAGAGCGGCGACACCATCGCCGACGTCGAGACCGACAAGGCCACGATGGAGCTGCAGTCGTTCGAGGACGGCACGGTCGCCCGGCTTGCAGTGGCCGAGGGTGTGACGGTGCCGGTGGGGACCGTGATCGTGGTGCTGGCGAGCGCCAGCGAGGACGTCGCGGCGGTGAAGGC
>CAZIMT010000100.1:0-12364 GCA_964540295.1 uncultured Phycisphaeraceae bacterium | reverse complement strand
GGGAAGCGGGATGGACGCGGAGGCGGCGTCGCTGGTGGTTTGACTCGCGTGAGACGAGTTCTCAGCGTCCGGTTCAGGGCGGTAATGGTTTGTCATCGGGTAGATTCGACCTTGATTTGCAGCGTACCGATGGTCCCCGCGATGTTGGCCAGAGAGTTGTGCGGTTGGTCGTCGGCCAGGCTCGAGTTCGACATGGCGATGTGCGTCGCGTCGAACGCGTCCTTCTCACTGAGGGCTGCGTCGAGATCGATCCAGCGAGGTTTGCCGTCGATCTCGATCAGGGCCTGAGCCCACATGTGATAGCCGAAGACTGCGTTCTGACCGGTGAACTCGTCGACGTAGACGATGCCAGCGACGACGCGGGCGGGGATTCCGTCGGCCCGCAGCGTCGCCGCGAGGAGGACGCCGTGCTCGGTACAATCGCCCTCGCGGCTGAGCACGGTCTCAGAGGCGGAGGCGAACCCGACGCCGAGCGATTTGTTTTTGATGTGGCGGTACACGGCCTTGCGGATAGCCTCGGCTCGCTTCATCGGCGTGACGTCGGTGACAATCGCTGCTCCGCCGTCCTTGGCCTCGTCTTCGTGGGCTTTCAAGGCCACGACGCGGAGCTTGGCAGTGGCCCGCTGGGCGAGTTTTTTGACGTTCTCGTCGGTCGCGTCGATGAGGGCGGAAGAGCCCGTGAACTCGTGATTGGTGCTGTCGGTCTCGGGCGCTGGCGCGGGCGACGAGAGATCGAGAATCACGCGGGCAGAGTGCTCGTCGATCGGTTCCACGGTTTGAAAACCGGCGTTCGGGAGCTCGGGAACTTTCCCGTTGGGGTTGGTCACGATGTAGACCGCCTCCTTGGTCGTTCGTGCGTGGTCGATGGGGCGGCTGGGGCGGATGAGCGTGGAGACCATCATCTCGGCGACCTCGCCGATGGCCGCGTTGGCGACCTCGGGCCCGGCGAGTTCCATCGAGATTTTCAGCCCTCCCATGGATGTTTCAGATTTGATCGTTTCGCCGTGCTCGTTGATGAACTCGACGGAAGGAACGCCGGGCATGGTGCTCGCGTCGACGACGGTGCGGGTGGCGCTCACGAGCCTGCCTTTGATGGTGATCGTCTCACGCTCGCCGACGGTGCGGGTCATGGTGACCGGGTCGGGCCCCGAGAGCGCGTCGATGGTCGTGAGTTTGATCTGCTTCTCGCCGCTCTTGAACTTTTCGAGCGTGAAACGTGCGCCCGCCGCAGGCGTGAGCCAGTTGGCTTTGGGGAGCGGCCTGGTGATGGTGGTGGTCCGGCCGCCCTGCTCGGTGCTCGCGGTCAGGTCGCTGGTGCTGAAGACGTAGGACGTGGTGATCGGCGTCGATCCCATTTTCTGGATTGACTTCATGGAGATCGGCTGGCCGTCGGCGGTCTCAACGAACTCGCTGGACATGACGATCTCAATGTTGACCGGGCCGCGCTTGAGCGTGAGGTTCAGGTCGCTGGTTGTGGTGATGCGGTCGCGGTCGGTCGTCTGTGTGGAGCGCATCCAGCCGGCGGGCGATCCGGACATTTGAAGCTCAAAGTATCGAACGAAGTCTTGAGCTTTGGATGCCGGGCAGATGAAGAGCGCGAGGACGAGCGCGAGTAGTGGCCCTTGAAGAAAGATCGAGCGGGCATTGAGCGTGCGGACTTTCATGCGAAGTTCCTTCAGAGTTGCTGGGCGGGCTGGGAAAAGATCGGGCGCCGCGTGGTTGGGACGCTCTTGGCGAGAGTCGCTCTTCGCGGAGAGTGTATCGGCGCTCGGTACGCTCAACGCTTGTTCCAGGCCTGCTTGCCAGCTGGGTCAAGGTTGGCTGGGTTAAGGTCGGCTGGGTCAACCGGGGCACGGTTGCTACGGTTTCGTCGTGATCGACACGCACTGCCATCTGACCTTTGCGGACTTCAACGGGCGCATACCTGATGTTCTTGACCGCGCTGAAAAAGCTGGCGTGGTCGGGTGCATCACGATCTCGACCACCACCGTGGACTGCCTGACTGCTCTGGCGATCGCGAAGTCTGACGCGCGAGTGTGGTGCACCGCGGGGGTCCATCCGCTCTACGCCGACAAAGGCCCGCACCAGTGGGCGGCCTTGAAGATCGTGGCTCAGGATCTCAAGTGCGTCGCGTGGGGCGAGTTGGGGCTTGACAATCATTACCCTGAGCCGACCGCGGCGTTGCAGAGAATTGTGCTTGACGAGCAGTTGGCTTTTCTGACTTCGTGCGCGCGCGCGGGGTTGGTCAAGCCCGTGGTGATCCATTGCCGCGAGGCGTTCGATGATCTGATCCCGGTGCTGCGGGCGACATCGATGGACCCGACGCGGTTTGTCTTTCATTGCTTTACCGGGACTACGGCGGATGTTCGCAAGGTGCTGGACTTCGGGGCGATGGTGTCGTTCACGGGTGTAGCGACGTACCGGAACGCAACTGAGGTGCGCGAAGCGGCGAAGCTGGTGCCGCTCGATCGGATCATGGTGGAGACCGACGCGCCGTTTCTGTCGCCCGAGCCCAAGCGGGGCGTGCGGCCTTGCGAACCTTGGATGGCGTCGTTGACCGCGCAGAATCTAGCGGCGCTGCGAGGCGAGGGCTGGGAAGAGTTTCACGCGGCGATCGATCGCAACGTGGAACGTTTCTTTGGGATCTCCGGTGGATCCATCGGCTGACGGATGGTCGAGCGGACGTGCTTGAAGTCTCCCAAGTTCGTGCTTCTGGCTTGAAGTTGGCCTTGTTTGTGAGTGGTCGCGTGCACGCACTCGCCGGGCGGTGTACGCTGGTTGGATGCTGGCTTGGCTGCATGATCTAAACCCGTTTCTCATCCGTTTCACCGAGACGCTCGGCGTGCGTTGGTACGGGCTGGCGTATGTCAGCGGATTTGCGCTAGCGTGGCTGGTGCTCAACCGGATGTCGCGGCGTGGCCTGACCACCATGAGCTCGCAGAAGATTGCCGACGCGATGATGGTCATGGTGATCTCGGTCGTGATCGGCGGGCGGTTGGGGTACGTGCTTTTTTACAAGCCGCACTTGCTGTGGAGCTTTAGTAGCGACCTGCCGTTCTGGGGCGTGCTGCGGATCAATCAGGGCGGGATGGCGAGCCACGGCGGGATCGTGGGCGTGATTCTCGGGTGCATATTTATCTCACGCGGGCGATCGATCGGGAACGGGCAGCGAGTTGGGAGAACGCCGTTTTTGCACGTCACGGATGTGATGGCGTTGGTCTCACCGATCGGCCTGGGGCTTGGTCGGATCGCGAACTTCATCAATGGAGAGTTGCTGGGAAAGATCGTTGCGTTGCCGGGCCAGCCCGCGCCGTGGTGGGCGGTGAAGTTCCCGCAGGAGCTTCTGAGCGAGCACGACCCGGCGAAGTTGATGTCGCCCGAGGCTGGGGGGGAGCGATCGGCGGCGCTCACGAGGCTGGTCGAGCAGGTCCGCCTGCCCAGCGACGACGCGGACCGCGGCTTGCAGAGGCTGACCGAGAAGATCCAGCACGGCGCGCATGAACTGGCAGCGCAGCTTGAACCGTTGGTCTCGGCCCGGCACCCGTCGCAGTTGTATCAGGCGTTGACCGATGGTGTGCTGCTGCTGGCGGTGGTGTGGGTCGTGGCGATGAGGCCGCGTGCGCCGGGGGTGATCTCTGCGTGGTGGCTGATCGCGTATGGGATCATGCGGATCACGACGGAGTTTGTCCGGCTGCCGGACGCGGACCTGGCCGTGCAGCGATGGCTCGGGTTCAGCCGCGGGCAGTGGTACAGCGTGCTGGTGGTGCTGCTGGGAGTTGCGGTGCTGGTGTATATCGCACGAAGGAAGGAAGCGAAGGTCGGCGGCTGGGGGGAGAGGCATTCGGCGGCGGCGTGATTACGCCGGGGAGTTTATCGAACTCGAACTTTGTTTGATCGATCAGATTGTGCGGAACGAATTCAACGGGCAGGTAAGGCTCGTGCACAGAAGAATCGGAAGGACCAATTTACGGAGGGTTCATGAATGTTCTGGTGACTGGGGGCGCGGGGTACATCGGATCACACGCAGCCCAGAGGCTGTTGCGTGACGGGCACCGGGTGATCGTGGTTGATAGCCTGGTTCGCGGGCACGCTGGCGCGATGGACGCGTTGCAGCGGGCGACCAAGGCGGGGTCGCAGCTTGTCTTTGTCCAGTCTGATGTTTCGGAACAGTCCCGGGTGGAAGGCCTGCTGCGCGAGCACCGTGTTTCGGCGGTGATGCACTTCGCGGCCCTCGCGGCGGTGGGGGAGTCGGTCGATCGCCCGCTGTGGTATTACCGCAACAACGTGTCGGCGATGATCGCGCTTCTGAGCGCGTGCGAGTCGGCCGGGGTCGAACGGTTCGTGTTCTCGTCGAGCTGCGCGACCTATGGCAACCCGCCCGAGGGCATGGTCCCGATCCCTGAGCACTGCCCCAAGGCGCCGATCAGCCCGTACGGCATGACCAAGCTGCACGGGGAGCACATCCTTGAAGACTTCGCGCGTGGGCAGGAGAAGGCCGGAAAGCCGTTCGGGTTCACGGCGCTGCGGTACTTCAATGTTGCGGGCTGCGACCGCTCCGGCGTGCTCGGCGAGGATCATGATCCTGAGACTCACCTGATCCCGGTTGTGCTGCACGCGGCTATGGGACGGCGCAACGGCGTTGCGATCTTCGGCACCGACTACCTCACGCCCGACGGAACCTGCATCCGAGACTACATCCACGTCGAAGATCTCATTGACGCTCACGTGAAGTCGTTGCACGCGATCAAACCCGGCACGAGCGCGGCCTACAACCTCGGGATCGGACGAGGGTATTCGGTCCGTGAGATTATCGCGGCGGTGCGCGAGGTGACGGGCTGTGAGTTTGCGGTGCGTGAAGAGCCACGCCGTGAAGGTGATCCGCCTCGGCTGTTTGCGGATCCTCGGAAGATCCAGAGCGAACTGGGCTGGCGAGCGTCGATCACCGATCTGCGGACGAGCATCGAATCGGCGTGGTCGTGGTTCAAGGCGAACCCGAAGGGATACTCGAGATGAGCAAAGCGAGCCTCGTTCGAACTTTGTTGGCGCGTAAAACTTCGCTCGTGATCGCTGGAGTGCTGATCGCTGCTGGCGGTTGCATCACGGTCTGCTCCGCTCGTCAGGCGTCCACGGCCTCGTCCACTGTGCCAATCGCACTGCCCGCGGCGGTCGAGTATGTCCCAGATAGCGCGGTGCCGTTCTTGCCGTTCGACGACGCTTGGCCCGCTCGATGGAACCCGCGGGCGAATGGTGCCAAGGGCGTGATCTGGGCTCTTGATACGAAAGTATCGAAGCTCGGAACGCGTCGGTTGCGGGCAACTCCACTGACGCCGACGCAGGACGAACGGTCGATCTTTGAGGCGCTCACGAGCACTCTGGGACTTGAGGACCATCATGGATCAAGCCTGACGCTGGAGGGCCGGAACTCGATCATCTTCGTGCCGAACGCTGGCGGTCGGAAGCGAGACTTTGCGAACAATTTCGGCTTCGGGCTCGGGCCGGGCACCGCCGCAGGTCCGGACGCGGAGCTTGTGTTCGTGTTCGCGTCAGGGAGCGAGCAGGTCGTGCGCAAGGACGCGGGCGAGGGCAAGGCGGCGGAGAAGTTGGCCGCCCCGAGCATCGAGATGCAGCGCACATGGTTCGCGTATTACGACGCCATGGGCGACGAGCATTCGCCGCGTGATGCTCGCGGTCGGGCGATCGCCCGCGGCGTTGTCCTGCTCATGCCCGGCATGTTCGGAACTCCGGAGGTTGTGCTCGATCCGCTCACGCTCCGGCTGCGTGCCAGCGGCTTTGGCGTGCTGAGGATGCTCGCTCAGCCGTCGCGGTTCACGGAGCGGCTCATTGTGAGCGTGGACCCTGCGGACCTCGATCGGTCCGCGCGGGAAGTCGGCGGGATCGTCAATGACCGGCTCGGCGAGTGCGCGTACGCGGTTGAGGCCGCGTGGGCGTACGTGCACGAGAAGCGCGAAGGATCGCGGGCTCTGCCGCACGCGGTGGTCGGGATCAGCGGTGGGGCGATCAGCCTGCCCCCGGTGGTCGCTCGCACGCCCTCGCTGTATTCCGCGGCGGTGATGGTCGGCGGTGGCGCGGGCTTCTGGCTCATCAATGAACGCAGCAACTATCAGGACATGATCGACGCGGTGCGGACGGTGTGGGTGGGGCAAGCGGCGACCCAAGGCCTAATCGGGTCTTTTGATTCGAAGCTTCTTACGCACGCTCGCCTGGACGGGTACCACACCGCGGGCGCGATGAAGGGCGTGAAAGCGTTGATGCTCCAAGGTTCTGTTGATCGTGCCGTGCCGTCCGCGCTGGGCGACGTGCTTTGGGAGCGTCTGGGCAGACCGGAGAGATGGATATACCCTGCGAATCACGAGCTTTTGTGTCTGGGCTTGCCAGCTGAGTTCGACAAGATCGTCGGCTGGCTCAACGTCGCCATGTCGCTCAAACCAGCAACCCTGGACGCCAAAGCTGAGGATGGTTTGAAGCCCGAAGGCGACAGCAAATAAAGAGATTTGGCCCCTCTCATGCGCGTGATACTCAGCCCATACCACCTGACGACGCGCGAGCCGCCCGCCATGGCCGCGTTGTTGTTGGGTGAGAACGTGGTGACGATGATGCCCGCGCCACTCTCGGACTTTGGGCAGTCCGAGCTGCACGCGGCGGTCAGGTCTTCGCCGCGGTACATGCGGTTCATCGAATCGTGGTCTTGGTCGCTCCCACTCTGGCGTGATGGCGTGATCGCGTCGTCATGGCAAGGCGACGACCCGACGGGCGACGTGCGCGAGGTGTGCCGGGCCATCGACGAGAGGCCGGAGTTCGGGCCGCTCCGCCCACTTATGCGCCGTTCGCTCTTTGAAAATCAGCGCGAGTACTTGGACTTTCTGGCCTCGGACCTTCTCAAGGGCGGGCCCGATCCGGGGATCAGCGTCCCAATGGCGGCCGGGCTTGATCGCTTTGCAACGCGTCACGGCCTGATGGTCGCGCGGTCTGATGCGGTGTCGGTTGCGCAACGCGCCGAGGTTCGCGGCGGTTCGCGTCTTTTCGCGATGGCGCTCCCCATCTTGCTCCAGGCGGGCGGAGAAAGTGTTCTGCGCGGTCGAGCGATTCTGGCGAAGGAATTGCACGCGTTGCATGGAGCGGTGGAGCGTCTGACGCGATCGGCGGTCGAGACGGAACACGAAGTGGGATGCGATCCGGGCCCGCTGCGAGAGGCCGCGGCGGAGTACTGCGCGAGCTTCGACCGGCATCGGACCGAACTCTGTCGTGTTCCGCGCGACGAGGAGCGAGTGATCGACGGCTTTGTCACGGTCACCGCGCTTGCAATGCTGAGCGACTCGGTGCTCAGCGCGAGCCTCGCGGCCGTGCGTCTGCTGGGCGCGGTCACGGGCGTGCGTTCTTCGTCGGAAGTGAGCGACGCGGGGCCGTCTACGCTTCCTGTGGTCCGGGATGCGTTGAGTGGTCGGCGGTTTGTTTCTCTGATCGTGAAGGTCATGGGGCGATCGCGGTAGGCCTAATGCGTTCCCTCGGTGCTCCTTCTCTCGCGCGAGCATCGGCGATCGATCACGTCTCGGCTTTCCGTTTGGCGAGATATCAAGAAGAGGTTGTTCATGACCGGACGCTCAGATTCAAAGCCCGTCTCACGCTCAGCGTCGCGCAAGCCCAACCGGCTGGCGGGCGAGGTGAGTCCGTACCTGCTGCAGCACGCGTTCAACCCGGTGGACTGGTGGCCTTGGGGAGATGCGGCATTCGCCGAGGCTCGACGTCGCGACGTACCGATCCTTCTCTCGGTCGGCTATTCCACGTGCTATTGGTGCCATGTGATGGAACGGGAATCGTTCGAGAGCGAGGTCGTCGCGCGCGAGATGAACGAACGGTTCGTTTGCATTAAGCTCGACCGCGAGGAGCGGCCCGACGTGGACGACATCTACATGACCGGGCTGGTGATGATGACAGGGCGCGGCGGTTGGCCGATGAACGTGTTTCTTGACCCCGCGACGCTCAAGCCGTTCTGGTGCGGGACATACTTCCCGCCCGAGCCGCGCATGAACATGCCCGCGTGGACGCAGATTCTGGAGCGGCTCGGCGGCGCGTGGAGGGATCAGCGGGCGGAGGTCGTCGCGCAGGCCGAGCGCGTTGCCGAGGCCGTGCGGGAGCATCTGTCGCCAGATGTTGCGGGCTCAGAGCGTGCTGTGATCGGTCAGGCGCAGGTCACCGAAGCGGTCGGCCAACTTCTGAAGAGCTTCGATCGCGCCGAGGGCGGGTTTGGTTCCGCGCCGAAGTTTCCCCAACCGGCCTTGCTCGAGCTTCTGCTGAGTGTTCGATCGCTCGCCGCGGACGATGCGACCAAGGACGGTATCGATGAGGCCGTGACGCGCACGCTGAACAAGATGGCGTGCGGCGGGATGTTCGATCAGGTCGGTGGCGGGTTCCACCGCTACAGCGTGGACGGTCGATGGCTGGTGCCGCACTTTGAAAAGATGCTGTACGACAACGCGCAGCTCGCGCGCGTGTATGCCCGTGCATCGGCGGCCTACGACGACGAGTTCTATGCCCAGATCGCCGCTCGCACGCTGGACTATGTCATCCGTGAGATGACCGGAACGCACGGCGGATTCTTCGCCGCGCAGGACGCGGAAGTGGACGGTCGTGAGGGGTTGAACTATCTGTGGACGGCTGCGCAGGTCCGCGAATTGATGGACGTGCGCGAGGCCTCGTTCACCGAGCGGGTTTATGGCCTCGATCAAGGTCCGAACTTTCAGGACCCGCATCATCCGAACGAACCAAGCGGGAACGTGTTGCGGCTGAGCGATCGGCCCGAGCGTTTGGCGCGAGCGATGGGCGTGTCGGGGGCGGATTTCGCTGAGAGTCTTCGAGCGGCGAACGCGGCTTTGTACCAAGCACGACAGACTCGGAGGCAGCCCGCGCTCGACGACAAGGTGCTCGCGTCATGGAATGGATTGATGATCGGTGCTATGGCCGCGGCCGGGGCATCGCTGGGTCAGCCGCGCTTCATCGACGCCGCAGAAAGCGCGGCGCGGCATCTTCGCGCGTCCATGTGGGAAGACGGAAGCCTGTTCCGCTCCTCGCGCAATGACACGCGCAGTTCGCCGGGGATTCTCGAGGATTACGCGTGCGTGATTTCTGGCCTGATCGACCTGCATGAGGCAACGGTTACCCTCGACCGCCAGCGCGACGCCGAGCGCGGGAACCTCGAGTGGGCCGAGCAACTTGCCGACGCGGCTCACGCGCAGTTCGCGGATGCTTACGGGCGATACTTCGATACTCGGGAGTTGTGCACCGATCTCTTCGTGCGGACCGCGTCCACCTCCGACGGCGCTGTTCCCAGCGGCCTTTCGGTCATGCTGCACGCGTTGCTTGATCTGGGACGGATCACCGGGAAGCAGAGGTATCTCGATCGCGCGGCCGGGCTGCTCGCGGGGATCGGTCGAGCGGTGGTTGATTCGCCGGTCGGCACTGTGAACGCGGTTCGCGCCATTGCGCGGGTGCTTACCGAGCCTTGCTTTGCGTCTATCGCGCGGACTCTCGCGACCGAGGACGCTCAGCCAGCCTTGCCGAGCGCGACTGACTCGTTGCTTGCGATGGAGGTTTACTCGAGCGTTGACCGCGTTGCGGTCGGTGTGGATCAGCCCGGGCTTGTTCGGCTCGTGCTCCGCATCGCCGACGGCTACCACGTCGTCGCCGCGGAGCTGTGCGATGAGGCGCCGGGCAACGACAGTGGGGGTCGGCCTCAACTTCAGCCGATGCGTGTCGGGATTTCAGGTGGACGAGGTATCCGTGTTTATGCCGATTACCCGGCGGGTGAGCGGCTGAAAGATCCTGTTGGTGCCGAGGATCTTCGCTCGTTTGTCTATACCGGAACGGTTGAGTTCGACGTGGCGGTCGAGCGCGAGGGAGAGTGGACCGGTCGTCCGATGCTCGTGCTGACCTATCAGGCTTGCAGCGATGCGGAGTGCTTGCCGGTACGAACGGTCGAGCTGGACGTCGCGATTGACCGCGCGTGAGTGGGGTGATCTCAGCGTGCAAAGACACCGTGGCGTTGCAAGTGCTCGTGCATCTGCGCGGCCGTATCGCCCGTGTGGTCGATCTGTTCGGCGCGCCAACCGACCGCGCGGGCGGCGGCGATGTTGTCAGCGAGGTCATCAAAAAATAAGACTTCGGGGCCTCGAAAGCCGGTATGTCGTTCGAACGCGCGGTAGATTTCGTGCCCGGGCTTGGCGTGCCCGAGCAGGTGGCTTGCGTGTCGGTGGTTCAAGCGTGAAGCGGTGGGGAAGTGGGGCACTGAAGCGTTTGAGTCGGCGTGCTGCCGCTGCCAGTGCAGTTCGTTCGTGTTGGAAAGCATCCCTGTCTCAATGTTCGCGGTGTTGGCAAGGCGATCAACCAGCCGATCGACGCCCGCGTACTCCTCGATCAGGAACCCGTCGTGGATTCGCTTGAGCTCGACCTGCGAATACACGTTCTCGACGATCGATTCGAGCGATCGCAAGAACTCGGCGGTCGTGAATCGTCCGCGTTGGTATTCCTCGGCGGCGATCCTGCGACGCACTCTGAGATCGGGCGAGGCGGAGTCACCGCGCACGGGCAGACCAGCGGCGGCGCAGCCCTCGGCCCACGATCGGCAGATGCGGAGGATGACGCCGCCCCAATCGAAACAGACCATTCGAACGGGGATGTTGAGCCAGAGTTGTGGGTCGGGGTTGGTCACTGCGATGTGCTCAGCCAGATGTTCTCAATCTTGATCGCTCACTCGGGCTCGCTTCTCAAGGTTTCACTCTCGGCGGGTTTCATGATCTCGCGGAGCACGACGGTCGCGAAGGACCCGCGTGGGAGTTCGAACGCGCAGCGGACGTACGGGCCGTGCTCGTCCACTCCGCCCTCGACTGCCGGGTCGATGACCGGTACACGCAGGGGCCGCCGCGCGCCGTCCAACATGCCGCGTGTCCGCGTGCCGAACACGGCGAGTTCATCAAGAGAGACGCCGGCGTTCACAAGGGCCGCGGTCTCGCGCGCGTCGCACTCGCCCGTGGCTCGCAACATGGTCGGTCCCCACATCGGGCCCGAGGGGCTGATCTCGATCCTCGCTAGCCGCGCCGTTGTTTCAGGGTCAGCGGCCACCGCGTCGTTCACCGCGAAGACTGCGCGGTTGTCGTGCTTGACTGCCAGATCGCCAGCCAGCAAGGTTGCGAGCGAGCCGCCGCCGATCCGTTCGTCGAGCACGGCGTTGAAGACCGCAGATTGGAACGCGGAAATGAAAAACGCTCGGGCTGAATCGTCGATCGTGAGCATCGCCTCACGGGCCGAACGCCCTCGTATCAGGGCTCGCAGCACGCGTTCCTCGGCTCGCGCGTGACGCGGGTTCTCGATGAGAGCCGCGCGCAGGTCTCCGGCCGCGAAGGCGCGCCGCGATGAGGTCGTCTGCTCGGAGCTCTCGGGGTTGGGCCCGAGAAGCAGAGCGGCCGCGTCTTCAAACTGAAACTTGAGCAAGGCTCGTCCGATCAGATGGTTCGCGCCATTAACCCCGAAACGCTGCTCGCCGATGCGATTGGGAACTCCATGGGCGGCGAGCGCGTTGAGCACACGGTGAGCGTGCAGCGCGTTGGTCGCGGAAGTATCGCGCACACGGATCGAGAAACGATTGCCGCGCAGGTGCCCGGGCCGAAGTTTGTTCGTGTGATAGTCTGCCCAGAGAACGCTGACGCGATCGTGCGTCAGCATCGGGAAGTCTTCCATCTTCTTGCCGGGGACGTGGATGGAGACGACCTGCCGGGTGATCGCGGCCTTGTCCTTGAGTCCGGCGTATCCGATCGCGTGGCGCGGCACCTCGAAGTGTGCCGCAAGAACGTCGATCATCTCGAACGTGCTCAGGTTGTTCTTTTCGACAAAGAGGTAGAGATGCTCGCCCTCGCCGCAGGGATCGTATTGTGGGAGCTCTTCAACAAGAAAATCCTGAGGCCGATTCTTGATCGTCCCACCGATGCCAGCGGTTTCGGCGGTGAGGTACTGGCCCGACCTTGCGTGCGAGCGACGATCGATCGCTGCTGAGGGATCGTGCGGGACGTCGTGGTTCGCAGGGGTCGGTCCGTTCATCGTGGTCGGTCTCGCGGTGAGCACATCTCGAGAGCGCTCGGCGTTCCCGGAGCAATGATCGCATGCTGCTTCGAAACGATGTGCGGTGTTGGATTCGCCCCGAGGACCAAAGCGGCGATCACAGCTCGTCCGTCATGGCCGCGTCGAGCACATGCTCGGCGACGTAGATTGGCACGTCGCTGGCGATCCCGAGCGCGATCGCGTCGCTGGGCCTTGAGTCTACGTTGACCAGTTCGCCGTCGGCCCCGCGGATGTCCAG
>CAZIMT010000099.1:0-12520 GCA_964540295.1 uncultured Phycisphaeraceae bacterium | reverse complement strand
CCAGCGCGAACGAGAGATAGCCTCGCTGCACCTCGCCGGGAAAGATCGTGTCTCCTACCAAGAGCTTGCCGTTCACTACGCGCACCGCTTCGTACGCGCTCATCGGCTGCAGGTAGTTGCGCCACACGTCCGCGATGTTCAAGGCCTTGAACACAACCAGCGGCGCGATCAGCACCACCACCACCGCGGCCGCCGACCGAGCCGACCAGGGTCCCTTGAATGAAGGTTCCCCGCGATGAGGCACGAGCGCGATCACAAACGCCGGGACCACCGCCAAGGCCGTCACAAAGTCCGTCCAGATCGCGGCCGTCGAAGCGAGCACCGCCAGCAGCCACGACCAGCTCGTCGGTTTCCGCGTTAATCGATCGACCGCGATCAACGCGAGGACCGACGTGGCGATCACGAACATCGTGTTCTTGGCTTCGCCGCTGTACCACACATGAACCGGCGACACCGCGAGCAGACCAGCGACCGACCAGCCGACCTCGCGACCAAACCGCCCTCCTGCCCACACCGCCAGCGCCGCGAGCGAACTCATGCCCGCGACCAACGAGGGCACGCGGATGCTGACCTCGGAATCACCCAAGACGGTGGTCCAGCCGAACATGAACGCGTTGTACAACGGGTTGTGAACGTCGTGGCCGAGGATCCGCCACAGGCTCTCGGCGTTGAGGTGCGCTTTCGTCCGGCAATACTCGTCGTACCAGACGCTCTCGGTCATCTGAGGCCAGCGCAGCGCCAACGCCCCGACCGCCAGCAGCGCGGCGCCCAGCCACGACCGCCACCCCGGCACATGATCCGCCTTGCGATCAGCACGCCCGCCCCTCATCGTTCTCAGCCTACTTGAAGGATCGTCCCTGAGCAATGAATTGAAAGCACCAGCTGGTCCATCACAGCCCCGAGATACGGTGTCCCAAAGTCGTCGGACGCCTCGTCCCAAAATCTTCGGACGCCATATTCTTCAACCTTGCACGGCTGCCCAGCACATTCTCGATCTCTCAACCAGCTCTGGCCCCTGATCGCAATCCTCGCGTGCCTGCTCGGCGGCTGCGGGACCACGGCGCCCTTGGCCGATCACACTTTGGACCCCAAGCTCGCCAGCATTCACACCGCGCTGGAGAACGTGGTCCGAGCCTGCCGAGAGGATCAGAATCAGGACTGGTACAGCGGCTGGACAGGCAACATGTGGGTCAACTTCCGCAAGGGCCCCGCCCGCGGCCTGTGCTATCACTGGCAATCGTCGGTCTATGAAGGTGTCTTGCCCGTCGTTCACGATGTCGGCTGGGAGGCCGGGGGGATGGTCATCAACGGGGACACCTATCTCGAACACCACGTCGTGCTCGTCTTCGATCCCACGCGAATTCACTACGACGAGATCTTGGAGACCCAGGCGCCGCGACCCGTTTACGTCTTGGACGCCTGGAGGCGCGGCGAGCCGGACATCTTCACGCTCGACGACTGGCTGGGCCACAACACCGAGATCGCCAAGACCGCGGCCTTGGAAACGCCCACTCCCGTCGCGGAGTTGGAGATCAACCGCGCGACCAGCGCGCCCGGCACCGACAGTCAGCCGTGACAGCGGGCGCGGACACCCAGTCGGCAAAGAAACCGCTCGGACCACGCCGCCTCAGTCCTCGCTGTCCTCAAAGAACTTGTTCGCGTCCGCCTCGGTGAGGTCCAGCTCCAGCACTTCGTCGGCCATCGCCAGCTCGGCCTCGGTCGGCGGATCAACCTCAAGCACTCGCTGTCCGACGGCGTCTTCCGCGAACAGCTCGGCCGCCGACGCCGAATCCACCGCCCCAAGCTCGGGCGCGAAGCCCTCGCCGTCGCGGCCCTTCTCTTCACGCCGACGCTCGCGGATCACGAGTCGGATCGGCACTTCCGTAAACGGCGACTCCTCGCGCAGCCGGTTGAGCAAGAACCGCTGATAGTTGGCCGCGAAGTGCTCGGGCTTGTTCACTACCATCACGATCGTCGGCGGGCACACGCTCGTCTGGGCCACGTACAGCATCCGCGTGCGCGTCCCCAGCTTGTTGGGCGGCGGACGCTTCTCGATGATCCCGCTCATCAGCCGGTTCAGCTTGCCCGTCGTCACGCGCGTGGAAGACTGCGTGTGCAGGTCGAACGCAAGGTTGATCGTCTCGTGAACGTTCAGCCCCGACTCGCCCGACATGAACGCGATCGGTGCGTACCAGAGCCCGCGAAGTTCCTTGCGGATGTATTCCTCGTAATCTGTCGTCGTGATCCGCTTGCCCTTCACGCCGACCTGGCCCTCGGCCAGGTCCCACTTGTTCACGACGATGATGACGGGCTTATACGCCTTCTGCGCCAGCATCGCCACCTGCTCGTCAACCTGGCTGATCTTCGTCGTCGCGTCGATCAGCAGCAGGACCACGTCGGCGCGATCGACCGACAGCTTCAAGCGATCAAACGCGTACCACTCGACCTGGTTCTCGAAGGCCTTTTTCTTGCGAAGGCCGGCCGTATCGATTGCTACCAGCGTCTTGCCGTCAAGCTCGAACCGCACGTCCACCGCGTCGCGCGTGGTCCCCGCGATCTCCGACACGATCATCCGCGGCTCGCCCGCCAGCGTGTTCACCAGCGTGCTCTTGCCCGCGTTCCGCTTGCCGATGATCGCGAACTTCAGGTCCGGCCGAGGCCCGGAGTCGTCCGACTTCTCGGGCTGAGGCACAATCTCGTAGAGCCGATCGAACAGCTCGCGCCGGAAATAATTGTTCTTGGCCGAAACCATCAGCGGCGCACCAAAGCCCAGAGCCGAAAACTCGTGCGCGTGCGGCTCCCACCGCGGCCCGTCCACCTTGGTCGCGATCACGCGGATCTCGGGCGGCTTGCGGTCGTTCACGGGCTTGGCACCCTTGGGCCCCAGCCGACGCTCGCGCAACAGCCGCGCGATCTCCTCGTCCTGCGGCGTGATCCCCGCCTGCGCGTCGATCGCCAGCAGAACCAAATCCGCCCCAGCCACCGCTTCGCCGATCTGGAACTCGATGCTCTCGGTCAGCTTGTGCAGGTCCTCGCCGATGTCGTTGAATCGCTCGCCCTCGGCCACATACACGCCAAAGCCGCCCGTGTCCATGAACTCGATCGCGCGCAGCGGGCCACGCCCGTCGGGTGATTCCAGGTTCACGATCGCCGACACCCGGTCGCGCGTCACGCCCGGCGTCGGGTCCACGATCGAAACCTTGGCGCGGGCCAGCATATTGATGAGAGAACTTTTGCCGACGTTGGGTCGGCCGACTATTGCGACACGAGGTAAGGGCATTGTCGAAGATCATATGCAGGGTCTGGAAAAAAGCCGGAAAGCTCGGAGATTCCGGCGCTTCAACACCGCTCTTTGAGCACGATCGTCGAACAGCGAAAGGACTTTGTTAGGTTTATCTCGCCAGGTTTTCAAAGATCAAAGCACTTCTGATTCTCGCGCCAGCCTCGCGCGCGCTGGTCCCAGAACCCGCTCTCTCACGCGTGCGCGGTATGGTGTGAACGATTCTCACCAAGCCGACCGTCGCACGCGGAGATCAGCCATGGCCAAGAAGATGACCAAGAACACGACCAAGAAGACGACCAAAAAAACTGTCAAGAAAACCACTAAAAAAACTAGCACAAAGACCCCCAAAGAACCCGCAAAGAAGCTCGGGAAAAACGCTGGCATCAAGCTCGCGGCGAAGAAGCGCGCAGCGACCAAGCCGACCAAGCGCAGCACCAAGTCAATCTCCGCCGCCGACGCCAAGGCCTCGGGCACCACGCCAGCCGCCGTCAAGGAAATGCGCGCGCTCGAGACCGCCCGCCGCGCCACTCGCCAGCAGGTCGAGAAGGACCGCCAAGACCGCATCGCCGCTTTCCGAACCTCACTCGCATCCAAGCAGAAAAAACGCCCGCCCGGCGTCATGGCCCTCACCGCCAAGGGCGAGCCGCGCATTCTCGCCGAGGGCGACTCGTGGTTCGACTACCCCATCCCATTCTCTGGCGGCGGCGTGATTGACCACCTCAAACGAATCTCCGGCGCCGACATCCTCAACCTCGCCAAGGCTGGCGACGAGGTGCGCAACATGATGGGCGTCAAGCAACGCAAACGCATCGAAGAACTCCTCGGCGACAAGACGCTGAACTTTGACGTGTTCCTCTTCAGCGGCGGCGGCAACGACATCGCTGGCGACCAGTGCTGTCTTTGGCTGAACCCCGCCAGCTCCACCGCCTCGGCCTCGGACGCGATCAACACCAGCCGCTTCAAAGTCGCGCTCGACCTCGTCGAAGTCGGCTACCGCGACCTCATCGCCATCCGCGACCGCCTCGCGCCCAACTGCGTCATCGTCGGCCACGGCTACGACACGCCTCAGCCCAGCAAGGTCGGCGTCTGCGGCCTAGGCCCGTGGCTCAAGCCATCCATGGACTACCGCGGCTGGACCATCCCCAGCGACCAATTCACCATCGCCAAGCAGATGCTCGGCGAGTTCGCCCTGATGGTCAAACGCCTCTCCGAAACAACCAACAAGTTTGTCTACGTTCAGACCCAAGGCCTGCTCAACCCGGTAACCGAATGGGCCAACGAGATCCACCCCAACAGCGCTGGCTTCCAGAAAGTCGCCGCCGCCTTCAACAACGAACTCGCCAAGCTCTTCCCTAAAACATTCAACCCCGAATAGCCCGGCTCATCGGTGGTAGGTCTGCTTATTAGGTCGGCTCTTCGAGCCGAGCGTTCCCTCCCCTTCATCAACCCGCACGCTCATCCACCGCCGCCCAAAACGCCCAAGGCTCCTCGCTCGCCATCACACTCACCGGCACCAGCGTGTCGCGCAGCAGCGCCACAAGCTCCGCGATCCCGCTCTGGTTTCGCGCCGACACCGCCGCATCGTGCCGCCAGTCGGCCGTGCCCAGATCACTTCGCAGCGCAAGCACGACCGATCGAACACCCTCAAGCCCAATCTCCAGAAGCTCAATCGGGGGCCGCGAAAAATCGCCGCAGCGAATCACCAGGTCCGCCGACCGCGCCAGTTCTAGCGCGCCACGCACCGCCTCGCGCTCGCTCTCTCCCGCGTCGTCACGGATCCCCGGCGTGTCCACGTACCGGACCACCAGCCCGCCCAGGTCCAGCATCACCCCGACGTGGTCTCGCGTCGTCCCCGGCTCGTCGGCCGTGATCGAAACCGTTCGCCCCGCGAGCGCGTTCACCAGCGTGGATTTCCCGATGTTGCTGGGCCCAATCGCCACCACCATCGGCGGCCTGATCAGATGATCCCGAGCGTCCGGCACACGTGCCGCCGCGGCCGCCTCACGCGAGCCCGCGTCGATCCGTCGCGCACGCCAAAGGTCGGGCTGCCGCAACAACAGATCGATCGCCATCGGGCTCGCGGCTCTCGACAACGCGAGCAACATCAACGCCTCGATCCGATCGGCCGCCTCGGGGTACGTCACCTCCGCGTCGATCGCGTTCGCGCCCGAGATCCCGCACGAGTCAAGCCACGCCAGCACGCCCTTCACCACCGCCGCGCCGCCGTGCGGCATCAGGTGAACGCTCTCGCCCGCCCAGCGAGCGACCAGCCCGCGATCAATCTCACCGAAGTCACGAAGCGAAACCGTGCCGACAGAAATGGGCCCGAGCCCGAGCGATCTGAGCGCACCATCCATCGCCGCGGCGCCGCTCGCGTGAAGTTGAATCACCGCGATCGCGCCGGGCGTCGCGGCCGTCTGTAGGTTCCAGCGAACAGCAGATCGCGGCACGCTCATGGCAGCAGCACCCGCAAGGCCCGCGACCGCACCACGATCTCAAGCTCCTCGCCCGGTCCCTCGTCATGGTGGAGCGCACCCGTCGCCTCTCCGTCCATCTGACACCACGCGCTGGGGCCCGCCGGATCCGTCGCGATCCTGACGCTCTTGCCCGTCGCGTACACCAGCCCCTTGATTTTCTGGTGCAGTCCCATCTTCGCCGCGGCAAGCCACGCCAGCACACGCCACCCTGATTTCGCGGGCATGAACACCACGTCCAGAAGCCCGTCGTCGAGCCGTGCGCTAGACGCCGGGTCTGCGTGCATCACGTACCCCCGCCCATTCGCGACGATCACCGACCCCGGCAGGTCGCTCACAATCACGCAGCCATCAACTTCCACCGCGATCGTCGGCTGCAATGACCTCGCCGCGTGAAAGACGTGGGGGAGGTACGACCAGCGACGGATCGGCCCGCGCCGAGCCGCCGCCATCGATCCGATCACCGCGCCGTCGAACCCCACGCCGCACATCAGCGAGAAGAGCCGCCCGCCGCCGTCGCCTAGGTCGATCTCCGTGACGCGCTGCTCGACGATCGCGCGCCGAACATCCAGCTCTCGCGCGTTCATCGCGAACTGGCGCGCAAAGATGTTCTCCGTCCCGGTCGGCACGACGTACACCGGCGTGCGCGACCGGGCCAGCGTGCCCAGCATCGCGTGCACCGTCCCGTCCCCGCCGACCAGCACGGCCGCGTCCATCCTCGCCAACTGTTTGCTGAACTCGTCGCTCTCGATGCCCGTGTCCAGCGCTCGCGCCACGGTGTCGATCGAGCCAGCCCCGAGCGAACGTTCAAGCCGCGCCGCCACCGCCGCGCTGCCACCGCCGCCGCTCTTGGGGTTGTAAACAATCACCGCACGCACGACCGCATCGTCCTCGAACGCGAATCACTTCGCAACTCGCCGCCGCGACAAGCTCGAATCAAACCAACGGCCTGAATCAAAGTGGTTCGGCGCGTCACCGCGCCGTCACGGAAACCGGGCCCGGGCTCGAGCTGTCTAGCTCGGGCTCGGCGTTTGAAGCCGAGGGCGTTTCCGTCGCGAGTGTCGGTCTCGTGCCCAACCCCGCCGCACGCCGCGCGTCGTACGCCGCCGCCTGCTCTTCGATGTGCTTGCGCCGCGCGATCTTGATGGCCGTCACCCCGATGTACGACACCAGCACGAGCGCCAGCAGGTACACCATCCGGGCTCGTCCCAGGCTGATCCACACCCCAAGCCCCGCGAACCCAACTCCGATGCCGTACAGCACCAGCACCGCGCCCTTGACTCCCAGAGCTCGCTTGAGCATGTGGTGCAGGTGGTCACTGTCGGCCGCCGAAATGCTCTTGCCCGCCAGCTTCCGCCGGACGATCGCCAGGGCCGTATCGATCAAAGGGATCGAGTAGATCACCAGCCCAGCGAAAACCAGGTGCGTCCTGCCCGTGTCTCCCAGCGTCAGCACGATCACGATCGTCATGTACCCGAGCAACAGCGAACCGCAGTCGCCCAGAAAGATATTTGCCGGGCTGAAGTTGTGCGGCAAGAACCCGAGGCACGCGCCCAGCACCGCCATGCACAGAACGATCCGCTGCGCATCTCGTGGCCCGTCGTCCACGATCGCAAGCCCCAACGCGACAATCAGCAGGCCGCCCGTGCAGATCGCCGTCGTCCCCGTCAAGAGCCCGTCCAGCCCGTCGATCAGGTTGCTGGCATTGCACGCCCCCAGCACCGCCAGCGCGATGATGGCCGTGCCCGCCCAATAAACCACGTCGATAGGGATGTGGTTGAAATGCACACCCTGCCCGACCAGCGGTATCGTGAAATTGACCTCGAACCCCAGCGGGATGGTGAACACGAAGTCCGGGTTGCCAAACAACTCCCCGATCGGCTGCAACACACCCTTGGCCACCTGTACGCCCACGTTATCCACCGCCAAAGCGGCCGCCGCGAACAACTGCCCGGCGATCTTGGTCCGCGGGCTGATGCCTACCACGTCGTCAATCAGCCCGATCACCGCGATCACCGTCATGCCCAGCAGGATCGACCACGGCACCAGCGAGTGTGACCCGAGCTCGTCGGCGAACTTCGATGGATGAAAGTTCATAAGCGACGGCATCGCCGTGCCCACGAAGCTGAACAGAATCCCCGCCATGATCCCGCAGAACACCGCCGCCCCGCCCAGGTACGCGATCGGCTGCCGGTGTACTTTCCTCGGATCGCTCGGGCGATCAATCACCCCGTTGGCGACCGCCAGACGCCGCATGATCGGTGTCACGCACAACGCCACCACGAACGACACCACCAGCACCCACGCGTAATTGTTCAGAAGGTCCAGCCGCGAGGCCTTCCCCCCCGCGTGCAGCTCGGTCAGCCACGAGAGCGCCCGCTGCTGCAACGTGACGTCCGTGAACGTATCCGCCACGCCCTTGCGAAGCGACTCGCTGATGCTGGCTATCGGCAGCTTTTCATCCGCGGGTGCCGACAAGATCTCCGGCGAGACCTGCGTCACGAACAACTCCAGCAGCCGGGATGTCAGCCCCACTCCGATCACGAACGAGCCCCCTCACGATCGCCGCTCCGAATCGCAGCTGCCACGTCTCGAACCGTCTTTTCGAGCCCGATCTTCGGCTCAAAGCCCACCGCCGCGCGAACCCGGCTCAGGTCCGGCCGACGCTGACGAAGGTCCTCGAAACCCGCGCCGAACGCTTCACTGTACGGAACAAACCGAGCGCGCGACGACGAGCCCAGCACGCCCACCACCAGCTCAGCCAGCGCCAGCACCGAGATCGGCCGATCCGACCCGACATTGAACACACGACCGCGGCACCGCTCGTCCTCCAGCAGCCGTGGCAGCACGTCCGCCACGTCACGCACATCACAAAAACACCGCGACTGAGCCCCGTCTCCGTGCACCACCAGGTCACGCCCCGCCAGCGCCGCCTCCACAAACCGCGGCACCACCATCCCATAGTCCCCGACCTGCCTAGGCCCGATCGTGTTAAAAAACCGACACACCACCGTCGGCACCCCGCGGTCCTTGTGATACGCCAAGGCCAGGTACTCGTCGATCGCCTTGCTGCACGCGTAGGACCACCGCGGCACCGTCGTCGGGCCGTACACCGCGTCGTCGTCCTCGCAAAACGGGTCCTTGGAAGATTTCCCGTAGACCTCCGAGCTCGACGCGATCAGCGTCGGAACCCCGCCGCCCGTTGGCGATCGGTGCTGCGCAAAGCGGAGCATCGCCGCGGTCTGCTCGACGTTGACCTCGATCGCCCGGGCCGGATCTTCAACCACCAGCTTCACGCCCACCGCCGCCGCGAGGTGATAGATCTCGTCAAAGACCTCGCCCTTTCCCAGCACGGCCAGGGCCTCGCGCAGGTCCGCCTCGATGAACCGCAGCCCGGGCGCCGTCGCTGGCAGGTTCACGCGCGACCCTGTCGAAAGGTTGTCAACGACCGTGACCGAGTCCCCCCGGGCCAGCAACCGCTCGACCAGATGAGAGCCGATGAACCCCGCGCCGCCACTAACCAGCGTCCGCCGCGGCGAGCCCGGCGCTGGCATGAGCTCTCCCGGCGTCTCTTGGCGCACACTCCTCGTGGTCATGAATCTCTCCGCTCGCCAATCCGTTCATGCAGCGCCCGCCTCTTCCGCGAGCACACCGATCAGAATCAATGGCCCTGAGTCTGGTACTCGTGCGTCGCCTTCATGTTGCTCTTCATGTACCCGCCCGCGGCCGACTTCACGCCGTTGACGAGGATCCCCAGGTGCTCGGCTCGCACGTCCGCCAAGTCATTCCGCAGACGCGCCACCATGCCCCGCTTCTCGTGCATCGCACGCACCACCAAGATCGAAGCGTCGCACCGCGCCGCCAAGCCCATCGCATCGCCCGACACAACCATCGGCGCGGTATCCACCAGCACGATGTCGTAGGCGTCCTTGGCGTCGCGCAGAATCGACGTCATCAGCTCCGTGCTCAGCCGCTCGAGGTCACGCTTCTCGCGGCTCCCTGCCGTCACCACGTCCACCTTCTTGTCGGCCGTGCGCTGCACCACCCCGCTCAGCGTGTGCGTCCCCGCCAGCACGTCGGCCAGACCGGGCGCTTCGTTCATCCCGAACGCCTTGTGCTGCCCAGGACGCCGCGTGTTCGCGTCGATCACCAGCACTCGTCGGTCCGCCGCCGCCAACGCGTACGCCAGGTTCGAGATCACGGTCGTCGCGCCCGCGCCCGGCGTCCCGCCCACGACCAGGATCGTTTTGTGACCCATCTGGTGCGTGCGCTTGATGATCGTGGCGCGGATCTGTCGGAAGCACTCCGCCATGACGCCTCGGTCCTTGTCGCGGAACGCCATCGCCACGTTGCTCACGCCCGCCGGATCCTCTTCGGCGTCGGGAACCATGCCCAGCACGCGCGCCTTGGGGATCAGGTTCACGTCCGCCGGGCTCTTGATCCGCTGGTCCACGATCTCACGCAGCACCAGCGAGCCCACCACGCCCGCCACCACCAAGATCAGCCCCGCTGGCAGCATCACCTGAAGCTTGGGGAACGACAGCTCGTCGGGCGTGCGCTCGTCCACCGCAATGGCCACGCGCTGGTTGGTCTGCAAGGTCTCGAGCGCGATCAGCGAGCGATAGTCCGCGTCGGTCCGGTTGCGTGTGTCGATCAGCTGCTTGACCTGAGAGTCAAGGTCCTCGATCGAAGACTGGATACGCGTCAGCTCGGTCAAACGCTTCGTCAGGTCCTCACGCTTCGAGGATAGCTCGGCCTCCTGAGCGTCCAACTGGTTCATGAACTTGCGCAAACGGTCAAGCTGGGCGTCAAATGACTGCTGTAGCAGCTTCTCACGCATCACCACCAGATTCTGCTGATACCCCTTCAGCGCGGTATCGATCTCCTTTACCTGCCGGTGCTCGGTCGTGTACCGCTGTAGCAGCGAACGCTTCTCAGACTCCATGCTGTTGACCGTTTGCCTCACCCCGGCCACGAGCGGGTCTTTCTCAACATCGTCGCGGATCGAGTCGGAATACTTCACGCCGCCGGGGTTCTTAAGGTCCTCCTCCATCTGATCGCGCTGGGTGCCGTAGTTCTTCTTTTCCATCCCCAGCCTGGTCAGCTCGTTGTTCACGCCCTGCAACGTCTGCGTGGCCTCGGGGACTTGGCGGTTGAGGGTGTCCACTCGATTGTCCAACATCAACCGTTCGCGACGGGTCTGAAGGTCTCTCTGAGACGATTCCATCGAGGCGATCGACTTCCCGAGGGCGTCGATCTGGGCACGGTTGGCGTCGCCAACCTGCTTCTTGATCGTCGCCATGTAGTTCTCTTTGCACAGCCGAACGATCGCCGTCACGTCCTTGGGGTTCTGATAGCTCATCCCCATCTCGATGAACGAAGTCTGCGGGATCACTCGGGCGCTCAATTTGTCCTGCAACTCCAAGAACGCCTCGGCCGAGTTGAACACCCCGTTCTTGACGAACTGACCAGACCACACCGGCGCCTCTTCCCGAAGCCGCGTGTCCTCCGAAACCCTCTGCAGCACCACGCTCGAAGTCATCAGCCTCGATTGAGTCTGCATGAAACGGTCCAGGGCCACGTCATCAATCGGGTCCGAACCCAAAGGCCTCCCGATCGACGCCTGCCCTTGGAAGCACTGAAAAATCGCCTGAGCCCGCCAGACCGGGTACACCTTCAGGAGCAGCAGGTGCATCAGCAGCCCGAACAGCAGCCCGCCGACCGTCGCACCCACCAAGACCCAGCGGTACTTGGTCAGCAGCTTGATCGGGTCGATCGAGGCGACGGGCGTCGCTGGCGTACCCGCCTGAGCCGCTGGCCGGGGAGCATTCAAGTGGGGGGGAACAGCGGCGGTTGGTACGGTCGTCATGGCTTGCTTTCTGCTCTCGAACAAAGCCCGCTTGCACGGGCGCTTTCACAACTCACAAGAAACTCACACGGCCTCGATCTGGATCCGAACCCGACTCGCCGCCGAGCCCGACACTGAAAACACGCTTGTCAAAGCTCGCTCGTCCACCTGATGAACCTGGTTCTTCGGATTCGTACCGTCAGACCCAATTCCCCCACAACTCGCCCGCAACTCGCCCTCTGGCAACCCGCCTTGGGTGCGCTTCGGTCCGGAAACGAGCGCAGGCTCGATCCACCAATTCATCAATTTCGGCCCTTAGCGGCCCCCGAGTGAGTCGATCTGCTTCCTCACTGCCTCGATCTCACCCTCATACGTCGAGGACAACCCCGGGTTCTTCTTCAGAAGCTCATCGAGCGCGTCCAGATAAACTTTCCCCTTGGCCCCGTCTTTCCGTGCAACCGACAGCTCGCATAGGTGCAGCGTCACCGCGACTCGTTGGCTCTCCAGCCGAGCGACCGCCAACGCCTTCTTGAGCGTCGTGTCCGCCTCATCGAGCCTCCCGAGGACCAGGTAGCAATACCCCAGCGTGTCCAGCGAGTCCGAGCTGTTGGGCGATGCCGCGACGGCACGCTCAGCGATCGGCAACGCCTCGGCCGGTTTGTTCAAAAACTTCGCCGTCACGTATGCAAGGTTGTTCAACAGGTCCGAATCGTCGGGAACCTTGCCCAGCCCTGACGTCCAGACCTGGGCGGCCTCCTCGTGCTTGTTCTCCTGGTACAGCACCGTGCCCCACGCCCGGTAGGCGTACAGCAAAATGCCCTCGTCCTTCGCGTTGTTCACGATCTCCTCGAACGCCTTGGCCGACGCCCCACGGGTCTGCGGGTTGTCGGCGTACATCGAGGCACGCAAGAACGC
>CAZIMT010000098.1:0-12563 GCA_964540295.1 uncultured Phycisphaeraceae bacterium | reverse complement strand
AGATCGATACGACGGTGTCGTTGCTGGTGGTGGTGGGGATGCTGTCGCTGGCATCAACGCCGACAGCACCACCGCCAGCGACAGCATCCCCACCACCACCAGCAACGACACCGTCGTATCAATCTTGATCGCGTGCATCGCCGCCCATTCAAACCCGAACTTCGCGCCGATCACGTGGACATACGGCGGAACGCTCAGCAACAACAACTTCACCCCGACAAACGCCAGAATAACAATCAACGCTGGCTTCAAGAACCGGAACTTCAGGATCAACGCCGCCAAGCAGAAATACAGCGCTCGCAGCCCCAGGATCGCAAAGATATTGCTCGTGAACACAATAAACGGGTCCGGCGTGATCGCAAAGATCGCCGGGATCGAGTCCACCGCGAACACCAAATCCGTGATCTCCACGATCACCAGCGCCAAAAACAACGGCGTGATCGCCCACTTCGCGCTCAACGTCCCCGCCGGGGCCGCGTCCATCACGTCCTTCCTCGTCCCCGCGTCCATCGAATACGTCGGCTTCACCGTCCGCTTCGTGAAGAACCGCTGCCCGTCATAAAAATCAACCGTCGGGAACACCCGCTTGCACACCCGCACCGCCCAGTTGTTCGCAGGATCATCGTTCCCCTTGATGAACGCCATCTTCAGCGCCGTCAAGATCAAGAACCCACCGAAAACAATCAACACCCACTGATACTTCAAGATCAACGCCGAGCCCAGAAAGATCATCCCGCCCCGCATCAAAAGTGCGCCGATGATCCCCCAGAACAGCACCCGGTGCTGGTACTTGGCCGGGACCGCGAAGAACCCGAAGACCAGCGCGATCACAAAGATGTTGTCCATCGCCAGCGACTTCTCAACCACGTACCCCGTCAGGTACTGCTTGGCCGCGTCCAGCCCGCGCACCTCGCCGGAAATAATCGTCGCCGCGCTGACGTCAACCAGCGCCGCCGGGTTGTACATCGGCGTCGCCAGCCCCAGCCCCAGCCAGTGGTTCTCGTACGCAAAGTACACGAACACCGAGAACGCCAGCCCGCACGTCACCCACACCACCGACCACGAGACCGCCTCCTTCATCGCGACCTCATGCGCCTCGCGATGAAACACACCAAGGTCCAGCGCGAGGAACAGAACAACGAGCCCAATGAACGCGACATACGCCCACAGCTTCTGGTCCGCAGGGGCGGCCGCATCTGTCTGCGCCAGCATCGAAACAAGGCCGGTCAACGAGCCTCCAAAAAGCCCGCCCGAAAAACCACAACCCATGAATTGAACGAAAGTCTCCAAGCCGAACCCTCCTCAGCACCACCAAGGCGAACGCAGACGCGCCCCTCCTGCCCGAGATTGGTCTTGCCAAGGCGGCCGCCGACGCGACACACGACAGAGACCGGGCACCGACCGGGAGGGTCGATGCCGTGCTGACGATCCCTGAATACACGCCGCCATCGAAAAACAAATGGCGACGCGGAGGCTACTCCCCATGAATTAAGCAAACTGTAGACGAGCCGATCGCGCGCGAATCACTCCACCGTCACGCTCTTCGCCAAGTTTCGCGGCTTGTCCACGTCATGCCCGCGCAAAACCGCCGCGTGGTACGCCATCATCTGCAACGGCACCACCGTCAGCATCGGGCTCAGCGGCTCTGCGATATCCGGGATGTAAATCACGTCGTGCACGTGCTTCTTGATCTGCTCGTCGCCCTCGGTCGCCACCGCGATCACGTGCCCGCCGCGGCTCTTCACCTCTTGAATGTTGCTCATCACCTTCTCGTACTGCCGACCCCTGTTGGCGATGAACACCGCCGGCATCCCGTCGTTAATCAGCGCGATCGGCCCGTGCTTCATCTCCGCCGCGGGCATCCCCTCCGCGTGGATATAACTGATCTCCTTGAGCTTCAGCGCGCCCTCCAACGCCGTCGGGTAGTTGTACCCACGCCCCAGGAACAGCCAATTCTCCCGCTCCACATACTTCTGAGTCACCTTGCGCACCACATCATCCAACTCCAAAATCCGCTGCATCTTGTCCGGGATCGATTCCAGCGCCAGCAAGTACTCCTGACACTGGTCGGCCGACATGTACCGACGCCGCGCCAGGAACAACGCGATCATCGTCAGCACCGCCACCTGCCCCGTGAACGCCTTGGTCGACGCCACGCCGATCTCAGGCCCCACCCGCAGGTACACGCCCGCGTCGGTGTCGCGCGAGATCGTCGAGCCCACCACGTTGATCACGCCCAGCGAAAGCGCCCCACGCTCTCGCGCCTCACGCAGCGCCGCCAAGGTGTCAGCCGTCTCGCCCGACTGGCTCACCGCCACGCACACCGTGTTCTCTTCAATGATCGGGTTGCGGTACCGGAACTCGCTCGCGTACTCCGCCACCGCCGGGATCTTGCAAAGGTCCTCGATCAAGTACTCGCCGATCATCGCCGCGTGCAACGCCGTGCCCTGCGCCACCAGCACGAAACGCCGCGCCTTGAGCAAGTCCTTGGCGAGGCTCGAAACCCCGCCCAGCACGATCCGCCCCTCGGTCAAATCGATCCGACCGCGGAAGCAGTTCTTGATCGCCTTGGGCTGCTCGAAGATCTCCTTCTGCATGAAGTGCTCGAACCCGCCCAGCTCGATCTGCTCCAGCTCGATCTCCAGCTGCGTGATCTTGCTCGTGACTTCCACGTTGTGGATCGTCGAAGTGCGGAACCCCTCACGCGTGATCTTGACCACGTTGTAATCGTCAAGGTGAAAAACCTGCGTCGTGTGCGCCACGATCGCCTGCGCGTCCGAAGCCACGATGTACTCGCCCGCCCCCACCCCCACGATCAGCGGCGAACCCTTGCGAGCCACCACCATCACGTTCGGCTCCTTCTCGCACATCACCACGATCGCGTACGCCCCCGTCACCTCACGCAGCGCCGACTGCACAGCCTTCTCCAGGTCCCCGTCGTACAGCTCCCCGATCAGCATCGCCAGAACTTCAGTATCCGTCTGACTCTTAAAAACATGCCCTTTTTCCTCAAGATAAGTCTTGAGCGCGGAATAATTCTCGATGATGCCGTTATGCACCACCGCGATCCCGTTCTTGTCGTCCACGTGCGGGTGCGCGTTGAACTCCGTCACCCCGCCGTGCGTCGCCCAGCGCGTGTGGCACATCCCCAGCGTGCCGCGCAGCCCGCCCGACTCCTCCAGCTTGTCCTCGAGGTTGCTCACCCGCCCAACCGACCTGATCACCGTCAGCTTCCCGTCCTCAATCGTGGCGATCCCCGCCGAGTCGTACCCGCGATACTCAAGCCTCTTGAGGCCCTCCATCAGGTAGGACTGAGCCGGCTTGGTGCCGATATAACCGACGATTCCGCACATACAAAGACCCTCCACGAGCAGGCCGCTCAGCCTTCACGAACCAACCAGACCGATCTTCTCAACCACGGGCAGCACCCACCCAAGCCCTCATGGTAGATCGCCGATCGCTCGGCCATGAAAACCCGGGGAACGAGCCCGACCGCCTCCTACGCCAGCGGTCCGCTCAAAGATCGTCCGACTTCCATCGGCTCAAACGCAAGTGAAAAAAACCCGATCAGCCGGATCCCAAGTCCTCGGCAACAATCCGAGCAGCCGAGGCCCAAATAGACCCAAAACAGGCCCAACATAGGCCCAACATAGGCCGAGGATAACTCCGGTCGCCTTGCCTGAGGCCCCGGAAACACTCACACTTTCAAGCGTTCCCCGACGCGATCGCGTCTCGCAGCGGCACCAGCATGTGCGGCACCACGCGCGTCTCCACCAGCTCCTCACCAATCTCCGCCAGCCTCCCCAGCATCACCGCCAGTTGCTTCAAATCCCCGATCGCCCCGAACCGCCGCAGCGTCACGTACACGCTGATCGGGTCGCGCCCGCCGTCACCCTCGCGGTGTGACAGATGGCTCGTCGGTCTGGTCTTGATCTCAAAGTGGGCCTCAACATCTCCTCGATCGCCCACCTCGTCCTTCAAAGTCATCCCGACGATCGGTTGATAATCCGTCAGGCTCGCCCCGGGGATCTCTGAGAGCTTCGCCAGCGGCGACCCGCCTACTAAGGTCTCGAACACGATCTCGTCGTGATTCCCCGGCGCCACGAGGTCAAAGCCGAACAACAACTCCACGCACTCAATATCCAGCGGGCTGATGTTCAAATACACCGGCGCGGTCTCCAGCACGTACTGATGCAGCGTGTACGCCTGCGGCATCGTTGGCGGGTTCACACTCCCCGCTCGCACGCTGTTGGCACGCACCGCGATCCACCGGTGCGGCGTGTCCGACTGCGGCGACTCCAGCGCCAGCTCGTCCCGATACCGCCGGAAGTTCCCCATCGCCGGGAACTGCTTCCGTGTCCGCTCGAAAAGCTCCAGCACGGTGTCACGACCGCGCGGAAGCTCCATCTTCACCCCCAGCTTGAGGTTCACATAAAAATCTGAACAGAGTGCGCGGTAACTGTCGGACATCGCGGCCTTACTCCTTGGCGGCATCACCTGCCTGTAGATCCTCGCGACGTGCCGATCACGACTCGAAGCCGACTGTATCAACTTCAGATGCCCGAGTGGAGTCTTTTTGTACCGACGAACCCTGTCATTTGCTCGATCGCGCGTCATCAACCAACCACGACACAATCTCGGCCGTTGCCGTCAGGTCCGCTACCGCGTGATGAGCCCCCGACTCGAGCAACTGCGCGACCGAGAACTGACCAGTCGCTACGCCCAGGCACCGACAACCGTTCGCCAGCGCACACTCCGCGTCATACGGCGTATCGCCAATAATCGACACCCGCGCCGGCTCAATCTCCCGCCCGAACATCGTCCGGTACCGCGCAATCCCCACCGCTGGCAAGTGCGAACGCGCTGGCGGATCGTGCGGCGAGTGGTCGCCCCACACCGAAAGCACAAACTGATCCGGGTCGATCCCGCACGCCTTGAGCTTCAGCCGCCCTGTCTCCTCGATGTTCCCCGTGAGCACACCAAGCGTGATGTCCGTCCGCGCCCGCAGGCTCGCGAGCAACTCCTGCACACCCGGGAGCGCTCGCCCGTTCCCCGGCGTCGCCAGCTTGGGCACCAAGTGCCGCCGATACCCCTCCAGCATCGCCGCCATGTTCTCGCGCGACAACGGCAGGTTGTTGTGCCGCAACAGATCGGCGATGATCAGCGGGTCCAACCGCCCCGCGAACTTCACCTTCGTCTCGTCAAACCTCGCCCCGAACAACTCACGCCCCGCCTCGCCCATCGCCCGCATGCCCGAACCCTGCGTCACCAGCAACGTCCCATCAATATCAAAGAGAAGCAGCATCGCCAACCCTAGGGAGGTCGCCCCCAGGTAGGTCGGATCTCCGAGCCGACTCTTCTCTTCTCTTCTCTTCTCCGCTCTTCTCCTCTCTCGCCCCCCAAAGACCACACCATCCAATAATCACCTCAACGATCCTCTTCGAACTCCCCAGCTCGATCAAACCTCAATGCCTGACCTCTCGACCAACCCCGACTCCACCAAGCCAGCCATCTCCGCGCCTTCAACACCCAAAAAGCTCGCCAAACTTCGCATGACCCTCGCACGCCCCGCCGGCGGTTTCCTCGCGCAGATGCGCATCCGCAAAAAACTCTTCGTTCTCCACACCTTCTTCTCCCTCGGCCTCGCCATCGTCCTCCTCGGGCTCCTCCGCCCCGCCGTCACGGAGATCGTCGAACTCGCCGAGGCCGACGAGTCCGCGCTCGTACTCCGCGCCCTCGCCGCCGAGCATCGAGTCGGGAGAATCGACCGCGTCACCTCCGCGACCGGCAACCAAGCCAACATCCAGTCAGGCTCCCCAGCCCAGATCGGCATCACCCCCGAGCTCGCCGCCCGCTGCGCCGGATCACCGGGCGTCCCCTTTCCCGCGCCCCCGCTCGACGGCGTCGGCCGCGCCGCCATGTTCTCACCCGACGCAGCGCCGCGAGGCTCCTACTTCACCGCCTCCGTCCGCATCGCCGAGGCCCGCGCCGCTGTCACACGCCTCTACTTCTTCACCGCCGCCGCCCTTCTAGGCGTCTACGCACTCGTCGCCGCCGCACTCGAACTCCTCGTCCTCCCTCAATACGTTTACGCCCCCATCCGCCGCATGCTCGACGCCGAACAGGCAGTCCAAAACGGCCGCTCCGAAGACGAACTCATCCCCGACTCGGCCATCCCCGCCGACGAACTCGGCGAGATCATGCGCTCTCGCAACACCTCCATCCTCTCCCTCCGCAAAAACCAGACCGACCTCGCCGACGCGCTCTCAAAGCTCGAAGAAGTCGCCACCGATCTCCAACGCAAAAACCACCTTCTCGAAAACGCACGTCGCAACCTCGCCGACGCCGACCGCTTGGCAAGCCTCGGCATGATGTCCGCCGGAATCGCCCACGAACTCAACACGCCGCTCGCGGTCCTCAAAGGGCTCGTCGAAAAACTCAACGACACGACACCCGCCAACGCCCACGCCCATTCCCACACCGAAGCAACCTCGCCACTGAACCACGCCGAAGCCGCGCTCATGCTTCGCGTCGTCGGCCGCCTCGAACGACTCGGCGAGAGCCTCCTCGACTTCGCACGCGTCCGACCACCACGCTCAACCCCCACCGACCTCCATGCCATCGTCCAAGACGCCGCCACCCTCGTCCGCCTCGACCGCAAGGCCGCCGAACTCACCATCGAAAACACCGTCCCTGCTGGCACCATCATCGATTGCGACAGCGACCGCATCGTCCAGGTTCTCGTCAACCTCCTCCGCAACGCCGCCGACGCTATCAACCGCCGCAACGATCACGCCGACGCCCCCCCTCGCGAGCGCGGGCTCATTTCTATCAACTGCCTCCACTTCGAAAAAGACGGACGCGAATGGATCGGCACCTCCATCACCGACAACGGCCCCGGCATCGACCCCCAAATCCTCCCGCGACTCTTCGAGCCCTTCGCCAGCACCCGCCTCGACTCTCACGGCACCGGGCTCGGGCTCGCCGTCTCCGACGGCATCGTCCGCGAGCACGGCGGGATGATCCTCGCCCGCAACCGCCCCGCACGCTCCGGCTCCATCTTCGAGATCATGCTCCCCGTCCGAATGCTCATCGAACCACCCAACAATCAAGCTCTCGACCACCACCAACCCTCACACGCCGCATCCCCGGCCGCGGAGCCCGCTCCCCATGCCTGACACCCAACTCCAACCAGAAACCCTCACCGCGCCGCTCTCCATCATCGCCTTTGACGACGACGCCGACTTCCGTCAATACATCCGAGGCGTCCTCGAAACTCAAGGCCACGAGGTCCGCGCCGTCTCGACACCCGAAGAGTTCTACAACGCCTGCGAATCTCGACTCCCCGACATCATCCTCCTCGACATGAAAATGGGCGACGTCAGCGGCGAGTCCGTCCTCGTCGAAGTCCGCAAACGCTGGCCTCGCCTCTGCGTCATCGTCGTCACCGGCTACCCGTCCCTCGACAGCATGCGGAAAACCTTCAAGCAAGACGCCTTCGACTACCTCGCCAAACCCTTCTCACTGCCCGAACTCAAACGCTGCCTCGCTCAGGCCGCCGATGCCTACTCCCTCGGGCGACGCCCGCAAGACCGCCTCCGCCACGAGCTAGGCCGGCAGATCCGGCTCGCCCGCACCGAACGCGGATGGACACTCAAAGACCTCTCCGAATCCTCCAACGTCAGCGTCAGCCAGCTCAGCTCCATCGAACGCGGGGCCCACCTCCCCAGCCTCGAATCACTCCTCTCCGTCGCCGCCGCTTTAGAAAAAAAACCCTCCAGCTGGCTCGAAAGCTCCGGCTTCTAAACAGAACCCTTCGCCGAGCCGCTTCTTCCAGTCCCTGTTCCTCTTCCTTCCCAACCTAAGTGAGGCAGGTTTTCAACCTGCCTCTACCCCCCTCCCTCTTCTTCTCCCACCCAATCTCTCTCCACTCCAAAAACAAATTGATTGACATCCACCCCAAACTTCGCTTCAGTCTCTGCACGTGAGCACCGCCCTGCCCATATCCGACCCGCCGTCCTCCGCCGCCGACCATCCCCCACGCAGCCAGCTCGCGCGCCACTTCACCACCCCGGCCATCCTCTTCACCGCCTTCGAGCCCAGCGGCGACGAACACGCCTCCGCCGTCATCACCGAACTCCGCCACCGCCACCCTGCCCTCCCCATCTACGCCTGGGGCGGCCCCAAGATGCAGGCCGCGGGCGCAACCATCATCGAACGCACCGGCGAGGACGCCGTCATGGGCGTCCCCGGCTACGAAAAAATCCGCGAGCACCAACGCATCAACGCCCGCATCGAATCCTGGCTCGCCCAGAAACAGTCCAGCTCAGAACCTATCACCCTCCACGTCCCCGTCGATTCCCCCGCCGCCAATTTCCCCATCTGCGCCCTCGCCAAAGCGCACGGCATCACCGTCGTCCACGTCGTCGCCCCGCAGATCTGGGCCTGGGCCCGCTGGCGCATCCACAAGCTCCGCCGCCGCACCAATCTCGTCCTCTGCATCCTCCCCTTCGAAGAACGTTTCTTCACCAAACGCAACGTCCCCGCCCGCTTCATCGGCCACTTCCTCTTCGACGAGCCTCTCAACGAGCCCGAGCTCGACCGCCGCGCCGCCCTCCTTCCACGCGGCTCACCCAACCTCGCCATCATGCCCGGCTCGCGCCCTGACGAGGTCCAGCGAAACTTCCCGCTCATGCTCGAAGTCTTCCGCGACGTCCGCCGCGAGTTCCCACAGCTTCAGGCCGTCGTCGCCGCCACCCGCCCCACCGTGGAAACCATGCTTCGCGCCATGGCCGCCGTCCTCGGCCCGCCCCTCCCCGAGAACAACGGCTGGCCCGCCGGGATCCGCTCCGTCATCGCCGACACCGACGCCGTCGTCCGCTGGTCCGATGTCGCGCTCGTCAAAAGCGGCACCGTCACCATGCAGGTCACCAAACAACTCCGCCCGATGGTCATCTTCTACAAAAAACACAACCCGCTGATCTTCGCCCTCGTCAAGACCATCGTCGCCACCCGCCTCTTCTCGCTCCCCAACGTCATCGCCGCCCGCGCCATCGTCCCCGAGTTCGTCCCTCACTACGGCGGAAGCCAACCCATCACAGCCGCCGTCCTCAAACTTCTCCGCGATCCTCAGGCCGCCCAGCAGCAACGAGCCGACCTCGCCGCCGTCGTCGCGCAATTCCACGGTAAATCAGCCCGGAAACTCGCCGCCGACGCTATCGAAGAAATCCTCGGTTTCACGCACGCCGACCACTTACGCTAATCCGGGCCAGCCCTCACCCAAACAACCTCGCCTCCGCGCGATTCACCGGCACGCCCCACACCTCGCACCACCGGTTCCCCGCACGATCCGCGATCGCAAACGCCTCGCGCCGCGGCGTACCAAACCTCAACCCTCGATCCAGGCAACGGTGCAGCGCGATCGGAACATCGTGCCCCAGCACCTCGTCCGTCGCCGCGAACAGCACACCCAGCACCACCCCGTGCTGAATCGCGCGCTCCCCGCCAAGCTTCCGAAGGTCCGACGCGAACGCCGCCGTCAACTCCGACGAATACGCCGAGTTCGGCCCCGGCACCCCGCGCCGATACACAACCTGCCCCACCGATTTCACTTCAATCCAGCAGCACTCCAGCGCCGCGCACCCAGCCGCTTCCGCCTCCACAACCACTTCAGAAAACAACGTCATCTCCGCCGCCGCACGCGCCCGCGCCTCCGCCACCGGATCGCGCGGCCTCACCCCGGGCCCGGGCGTCAACACCACGTCACAACGATCCCGATCGCTCGCCTTAGTCTTTTCACGCTTGAGCAACGCTTGAGTCGGATAAGGCCACTCTCGCCACACCCCAAACCCGGCTCGCGCAAACGCCCTCGCCAGAATCGGGTGCAGGTCCACCTCGTCCAGCGCATCAACACCGCGCACCGCCTGCTCGGCGTCCAGCGCCGCGGCCGTCTCCGAGATCGCGCCCGCCGCAACCTTCACAAGATGTTCCAGTTCCCACGCCACGTCATTGGTCAGGGTAGAACAACCACGCCGTCCACCGCCGCGCCGATCTTCTTGATCTGCTCAAGCGCCGAAACGCGCACCGCCACTCGGCTCTTCGTGATCATCCGCGGCACCATCCAGAACAGCGGCCCCACCGTCAGCGGGATGTACCACCACCACGTCTGGATCGTGTACCACGAAAAATAAGTCACCAGCATCGAGTGCGTCAGCCACACCCCGGGCCACACGCTCACCGCAATAAGCAGCACATAAATCACCGGCAGCTTCGGCCGCATGTGCAACGAAAACCGAATCTCCGATCCACCAACCGCGCCCTCTCCACCGACCCCCGAAGACGCCTCGATCACGCCGCGCAAATCATGATCAAACGGCTCACCAAACGCCGCGACCTCGATCTTGGCAGCCCCACGCGCAACGTACCCCGCCAACTTCCCGCGCCGCGACACCGTGTTCAGCCGCGACAGAATCTCCGCCGCCAAAAGCCCCGATCGCACGCCCGGCAGCGGCCCCGTGAGCGGCACCGCCAATCCAGCCACCGCCGATCCAGCTTCCGCCAATCCAGCTTCCGCCGACCCGGCCTCCACCGACCCCAAGCTCACTGCCTTCCCCTCGCTCATAAACCCCCGCATGATCGAGTGGCCGACCCACGCTCGCCCGCACGCTCGCCTACATACGCCGCCTACATCCCCCGCCTACACACGCCAAGGGCCGATAGTGTATCGATCCCCCAAGGTTCTGGATTCAAATAACCGCATCAAACTACCTCGTCCGGCCCGCCCGTCCCGGCTTGGCACGCCGCTCGCCACGCAACCTTCAATCATGAAGATCCGCACCACCGACAACGATCCGCTCGCCCGCAAGGCCCCCTCTCACGCCCCCGCGTTGCGCCTGGTCAACACCCAAGGCCTCGCGCTCGCCACAGTGTTGCGTGTGAGCCACAACACCAACCCAGCTCCCGACCTCAACTTCGGCCCCGATCCCGCCGTCTCCGCTCAACGCCGCGCCAACCGCGTCGCGACCGAGAACCAAGCGGCCGCAGGACTCTCCGCTCTCGACCCACGCTGGATCTTCGCCGTTCAGGTCGCCAAAAACATCGAAGGCGGGCGGGCAGCCATCCTCATCCCCGAACGACGCCACAAACTTCTCATCATCGCCACCAGCCTCGGCCTGCGACCCTTCGACGCCAACCTCGTCATCGCCGTCGTCCAAGACGGCGCACGCAGCGGCGAGGGCAGCCTAAGCAACGAAGCCGAAGACCGACTCAAACTCATCCGCCCCGCAGACCAGCCTCATAGCCGCCGCCAGCGATTCTCAGAATCAACACTCAACTTGATCGTGTCAGGCACCACCGTCGTCGTCGCGGTCGGGATCTTCTTTACCGCCCTCGCCTGGCTCCAAGGCAGTTAACTCTCCCATAACCCGGTCACCGCTCTCACGGCGTCAACGGCGACGATGCCCAGTGCAGCTTCGTCGTCAGCGTCTTCCAATAGTGAGAGTCCGGGTTCTTCACAAACCGCACGCTCCGCGCCGACCTCGTCAACACCACCCGATCGCCAGCCTCCAGCGGACAGTGCAGCTGCCCGTCCAGTACCAGCGTCGTCCCGCCGCCGCCTCCCACGACGCTCGCCGCCCCGGCCTCTCCACGCGCCGCCACGTTCAACCGATCCACCCGCACCGTCAACTCGCTCGCCAGCGGCACAACAATCGGCCGAAAACTCAGCGTGTGCGCCGCGATCGGCGTGATCGCCATCGCCTCAACCCCCGGCGAAACAATCGGCCCACCCGCCGAAAGGCTGTACGCCGTCGATCCGATCGGCGTCGAAACAATCAGCCCGTCCCCGCTCAGCGTCGGGCCCGTCTCGCCGTTGATGCTCAGCGAAAGCGTGATCATCCGGTACGGAGGCCCGGCCGTCACCACCGCCTCGTTCAAACACGTCCCCTCAAACCTCACCCGCGAGTCATGCGCACCAAACACCCGAGCATCCAGCAGCGGCAGCTCACGCACATCGAGCGCCCCGCCATCAAAGAGGCACTCCGCCTGCGCACGCAGCGAGTCCATATCAAACTCGGCCATGAAACCAAGCTTGCCAAAGTTCACGCCCAGCATCGGAGGACCGCCCGCCGCCAGAGTCCGCGAAAGACCCAGCAGCGTGCCGTCACCGCCCAGCACCACCAAAACATCAGGCCGCTCGCCCGCCTGAATAGGCTCCAGCGCGGCCGCGTCACGCTCCGCGATCAGCACGCCCCGCCGCGTCACCAGCTCGCGCACCTCCGCCACCGCCTCACGCGAGGCGTGCTTCAATCGATTCACCAACACAATGGCCGTTCGCGGCATAGCCCACAGTGTATCGCCCCAGTACCTCGGCTCTCCGTAGACCAGCACTCGGGTAGGTCGGCATTCCGAGCCGAGCCTTCTCTTACAACATCACACCCCCAGCCAAACCTTCTCCATCACCTGCTCGCAACTCTCCCCCCCCGATCCCTCACCGCTCTCCCCTTCTCCCAACCCACCTCCCCCCCCCCCCCCCCCGCCCGGATCCCCCGCCCGATCCCCGCCGC
>CAZIMT010000097.1:4555-12603 GCA_964540295.1 uncultured Phycisphaeraceae bacterium | reverse complement strand
GGCCTCATCACGGGCCCCATCACCATCGCGGCCCAGCATTCGATCATCACCGCCCCGCGGACGCTCTCCGTCCACATCCCCGGCCTGACCGCTCTTCCTCACCGCTGCCCCTACGCGCCCGAGGTCGAGCTCGCGTTCGACCAGCACGGCGGCCTTCACCTCCTGCGCCGCGCTGGCTCATCCGCGGCGCCGGTCATCGTGCAATTGCTGACCGCGAGAGCGTGGGCAGTGATGCACTCGGAGATGCTGCGTGCCGCGTGCCCGTCGCTGCGGGTGGGCTCGAGATCGGACGCGGCATCCTCAGATTCCCCCGTCATGCACGCCTTCACCGACCATCCCAAGGACGTGCGCGGGCTGCTGGACACCGATGTCCGCCTACATCTGCTGGCTCGCGCGTCGAGCATCACCGGCCCGGGCCCCGACGCGGGCCCCGGCGCGGGCAACGCAACCGAGGTCGAGGTCTGGGTCTGCCGCGAACTGAACTGAATCGCTCGCGCGATGAACAAATCAGACCGCCAATTCCACCGTACTATCGCTCGGGCACGCCGCTCTACGCCCAGCGTCGGCCTTGCAACCTCGACGCTCCGGTTCCCAGTAACCACTCCCGAGTAACCACACACGCTGACCGGCATCAAAATGCATCTGAAAGGGTCGGAATGAGTCAGCCCGCCGGTAATCGGTCTACCCATCGAGATATCTCGACTCCATCCGTCGCCGCCGACCCCGTGGTCAAGGCGGCGCTCCGCGTGCTAAGCGAGTGTCGCGGGTTCATCTCAGGGCTCGACGGCGGCAGGTATTCAGCGCCGTCCCGGCTGTTGGTCGGCGGCACCATCGGCAAGCACCTGCGCCACACCCTTGACCACTTCGCCGCGATCACTCCCGCGCTGGAAAGCCAAACCATCTGCTACGACAACCGAACACGCGACGTGCCCATGGAAACCGAACCCGGGGCCGGGCTCGCAGAGATTCATCGGCTGCGTGAAGTGCTCGGCGCGATCAGCGTCACGAGGTTAGCTGGCGCGGTGAACGTTCGCATCTTGTGCTCGGCGGACGGAGAGGAAGCGGAGGTGGCGTCGACGCTGGGCCGCGAGCTCGCGTTCGCCACTCATCACGCGATCCATCACCAAGCCATGATGAAAGCGATCGCGATCGAGCACGGGCTGACATTCGGAGGCGATGCCCAGAGCGTGTCCCACGCCAACTCGGGCTCGGGCTCGGGCCCGGGCTTTGGCGGAACGTCAGGCCCGGCCGTCTGCGCGACATTCGGTGTCGCGCCCTCGACCGCTCAGCACGCCGCGAGCGTGGACGAACACCACACGCTCAGGCAGCCAACCGTCCTCAAGTGCCCCGCCTTCTTCCCCACCTCACGCCCCGGCCAAGCCTGAGCGGCGAGCCAATACTTCCTCCTCGAATGTGCACCGTCTCCGTCATTTTTCCGCCTGATCATCCCGGCCTGTTCCGGGTTGTCTCAAACCGTGACGAGCAGCGCTCACGTCCGCCCGCGACGCCGCCGACCTGGCACGCCATCAAGGGCGGCTCCACCGACGCCCGCGCCCTCTGGCCGACCGACACGCTCGCGGGCGGAACCTGGATCGCGGCCTCTCAGCACGGGCTTGTGCTCGCCATCCTCAACCTGAACCTCGACCCGCCTGTCAGCGTTCGCGGTGTGCGCGGCCTGCTCTCACGCGGGAGTGTCATCCCCGCATTGATCGGCCAGCCCGACGCGGCCGCGGCGATGGAAGGCCTGCGCAAGCTCCCGCTCGATCGCTTCGCGCCCTTCCGCCTCATCGCGGTGAATGCTGGGCCCGCCCACGCTTACACTTCAACTCTGAACTCCGGTCAGGTTCTCGAAGCACGCTGGGATCGCTGTGATTTTTCGCGCCGCGAACACCAAGGCCCCGCCGTTTGTTTCGCCAGCTCAGGCCTCGGCGACCACACGGTCCAGGATCGATTGACCTTGTTCGAAAGATCGAGCGCCGCTTCAACCATCAGCGCGATGGCGCAGGACGAGTTCCACAACCATCAATGGCACGACCGGCCTGAGGCCAGCGTGCGGATGAGCCGCGACGACGCCCGCACCGTGAGCGTGGCGGCGGTCACCGTCGCTCGGGCCGATACGCAGTCCAACTCGCTGCGTGTTTCGATGGACTACCGAACGGTCGAGGACACGGCCGCGAAGCGCGTGAGCGCGTAAGCTCGCACGCTCACCCTGAACGCGTACGCCAGACGATCACATCGATTCGTCGCCCTCTTGCATCTCCGGCACCGACTTGCCGCGCCGCTGGTAGTGCAGCCAAGTCGTGAGCAGCCTCGGCGGGCGGCCCGGTCCCGGGCAGATCGCGCGCTTGGCCTCGGATACAAACCGCGCCATCTCCATCACCGGCGGGCAATCCTGTCCCAGCTCGGTCAGCCGCTGGATCATCTCCAGCCGCGGCAGGTGCCCGCGGAAGACCTCGCGGAACGCGCGATCGAGCTGCGTGATGTGGTCGCGCGGCATGCCGCCGCGGCGGCACCCGACGCGGTTGATCCCCGCGATCCGTTGCCGATCCGCGACGATGCAGAAGGGCGGGACGTCCATCGATACGGCCGTGCCCCCCGACATGAAGGCCATCCGCCCGATCCGCGTGAACTGGTGAACCGCACACCCGCCGCCGATGGTCGCGTTGTCGTCCACCACCGAGTGCCCGGCCAGGATCGCCGCGTTGACCAGGATCACGTTGTTGCCTATGCGACCGTCGTGCCCAAGATGCGACGAGGCCATCATGAAGACGTTGTCGCCCACGATCGACGGCACCTCGGGCTTGGTCGCGGCGTGGATCGTGACGTGCTCGCGCAGGATGCAGTTGGTCCCGATCCGAACGCCCGGTGTGGGCATGCTCAGCGTGAACTTGACGTCCTGCCCCGGGAACCCCACGCACACGAACGGGTACGCGATCGTGCTCGCGCCGATTGTCACCGGCCCGTTGAGCTGCACGTTCGCCACCAGACGCACGCCCGCCCCCAGCGTCACCGGGCCGGTCAGCACGCACCACGGCCCGATGTCGCAGTCGTCGGCGAGCACAGATTCGGCGGAGACTATCGCGGTCGGATGAACTTTGGCCAACGTTGGAAACCTCGTTCGTGCTTCGTCCCAGGCGTAAACGCTCGGCGTGCGCCGGGACAGATGAGCCGGGATGATAGGGCTTGCGCCGCCTCGTCGAATCAGCGAGAGGCCTGAGGCTCGAACGATTCCCACCCGCCGCCCAGCGCCTTGTACAACGCGATCAGGTTCGCGGTCACGCCTCGATCGCTCTGCGCCAGCTGGTCCTCGGCCTCATAAAGCGTCCGCTGCGCCTCGAGCACGTTGAGGAAGTCCTTGAGCCCGCTTGTGTAAAGCTGGTTCGCAAGGTCATAAGCCCGGCGATTGGCGACCACCGACTCGGCCAGGAACGCGCGGCGAGCCTGCTCCTGCGTATAGCTCGTGATCGCGTTCTCGGTTTCCTCCAGCGAGGTCAGCACCGACTTGGAGTAGTTCAGGATCGCCTGTTCTTCTCGCGCGTTCGTCGCCTCGATGTTCGCGCGGATACGCCCGGCCTCGAAAACCGGCCAACGCACGCTCGGACCGATCGACCAGAAACGGCTGTTCAGGTCGAACAGGTCGCCGATCTGCTGCGATTGCAACCCGAACGCGCCGGTGAGCGAAAACTTCGGGTACAGGTCCGAAGTCGCCACCCCGACCCGAGCCGAGGCCGCCGCCATATCTCGCTCCGCTCGACGAACGTCCGGCCTGCGACGGAGAAGCTCCGACGGCACCCCGAGCGGAACCTCTACCGGCACCGACGGGATCGGCGTCACCGCGTTCAATTCCGCCAGCAAAGCGCCCGGCTCTTGACCGAGCAGCACGCCCAGGCGGTGCACCGACTGAGCCAGCCCGATGCGCAGCGGCGGCACCTGCGAACGCCGCGTCTCTAACTGAGCCCGAGCCTGCGCCACGTCAAGCTCGCTCGTCAGCCCCGCGTTGAACCGTGTCAGCGTGAGATCGAGCGAGTCCTTCTGAAGCGCGATATTGTTGTCGGCGAGTAAGATCCGCCGCTGGAACGTGCGGGTTTCCACGTAGTTTCGGCCCAGCTCGGCCAGCAGCGACACCAGCACGTCACGCCGAGATTCCTCCGCGACCTGGATCTCCGCGTCCGCCGCCTCAACCGATCGCCGGATCCCGCCGAACACGTCAACCTCCCAACTCGCGTCGAAACCGACCTGGAACAGATCGCTCCCCGAGCTCCCCTGCCCGCGCCCTTGCTGGTTGAACGAGTTCTGGCTGGTGCGACTGCGGCTGTAAGAGCCGTTCGCGTCGACCGAGGGAAGCTCCGCCGCGGCCGTGATCCCGCGCTGGGCCCGCGCTTCGCGCACTCGGCTGGCCGCGATCTTCACGTCGAGGTTCGAACCGACCGCGCGGTCCACCAGCGAATCGAGCATCGGATCCTTGAGCGACGACCACCACCGCGCGATGTCCGCCGTGCCCGCGACAACCTTGGAAGGCCCAGACTGCTCGGCCGTGGAATGAAACGATCCGGGCATGGCCGTCTGCGGCGGTTTGTAGTCCGGGCCCACCGCGCACCCCGCGATGATCGCCATGAAGAACGCTGCTGAAGCTTCAACAACCCCCCGACGCACGGCTGGCGCATGGGAAGTCACACCGAAAATTAGGCGTTCCACTGAGTTTACCGACGTCACGGTCGCACCGAACAACCGCTCACGCGAGCGTGGCAAATACTTCTTCACTCGAAACTCCTCTTCGAAAAAACCTCGGCCGCTCTTCGCTTCTCTATCTTTGGACCTGGCGAGCTCAGTGCGCGTGCCCCTCGTTCGCTCCTGCTCCATCAAGCCAGAACAATTGCAGGCTTCAGGCTACACCATCCTGGCCGCGCATTATTTTTTCTCAGGGACCGCCACCGGCGGCGCCTTCGACTCCAGCGGCGGGGCCTCCACGTACGCGTCCATCTGCTGGCCGACATACAGCGGCATCGTGCCGCGCTCAAAGCTGTAGATCACCTGCAGAACCCGCGTGTCGACCCGCTCCGTGCTCTCGCCCGTCAACGAACGCTTGGGCACAACATACGGCTCAAACCGCACGAAGGTCAGCGGCGTCGAGATCGACTTGTTCCCACGCAGGTACCCGACCGCCTTCGCACCCGCCGACACACGCCACGCCTCGTTCTCATCAACATCGACCCGGACGTGCAACGGACTCACGCCGCCCATCATCACCAGAGGCGTCGTCAACGGTCCCGCCTGCGCGAACTCGCCAGCACGCAGGTTCACCTGCAGCACCTGCCCATCGATCGGCGAACGGACGATCCGCCGGTCCATCTCGATCAGCGTCGATTTGATCTGCGATTCGGCCTGCGCAACCTGCGCCTCGGCCACGAGAATGTCCGACTTCCAGGCCCCGGCCTTGATCAGCGCGAGCGACGCCTGCGCCTCTTTAAGCCGCGCGTCCGCGGCCGCCACCGCGAAGCGGCGCTTGCTCAGATCGTCCTCGGTGATCGCTCGCTTATCCGTGATCCGCTCCATGAAAGCAAATTGGCTCTTGGAATCTTCCAGCAAGGACGCCGCCTCGACGACCTTCGCCTCCGCAGGAGGGATCTCCTCGGCACGAGGTTGACTGCGCAAACGCTCCACGCTCGCCGTCGCCGCCGCCAGCATCGCCTTGCGAACTTCGAGCTCGGCCTCAAGCTGCCGCGCCTCGATCTCGAAGAGCACGTCACCCTTCTTCACCATCGCGCCAGCCACAACGCCAACGCGTGTAACCACGCCAGCCGTCGGCGTTCCAACCGCCGTGTTCTGCGTGTTGGTCTCGATCAGACCAGAACCCGCAACAAACGCCGCGAACGGGGCCTTGGGCGGCTCGGAGACCGGCAGCGATGCCACCGGCGGTTTGCTCCCCTGCACGACAGTGTACACGCCAAAGAGCACGCCCAGCAACGCGAGGATTGGTATGAAAATAGTGCGAATCATGGCTGCTTTCCTTGTCAATCCAACCATCGGCCGGGCACCAGCCCAATCTCGCTCTTGCGAACGCCTTCCGCCGAGTGAACTTCCCGGCCCCTCTCAATCCCCGCTCACAACTCCAGATGCGACTCGACAACCTTCTCGATCTGCCCGTCGTTCATCCGCGCGATCCGATCCGCGAACTCAAAGATCCGGCTGTCGTGCGTCACTACGATCAGCGACTGCTCCGGCCCGATCGCCACCTCACGTAAGAGTTCCATCACCGAGTGCCCCGTGTCCTTGTCCAGCGCGCTCGTCGGCTCGTCGCACACGATCAGCCGCGGCTTATGGATGAGGGCCCGCGCGATCGCCACACGCTGCTGCTGACCGCCCGAGAGACGGTTGGGCATGTCCTTGAGCCGCGTCCCCAGCCCGACGCGTGTCAGGATCTCGCTCGCCCGGCCTACCGCATCGCGCCGCGACACGCCGTTGATGAGCAGCGGGACGGCCGCGTTCTCCGCGATCGTCAGCGTCGGGATCAGGTTGAACGCCTGAAACACGAACCCCACCGTGTGCCCGCGAAACCGCGTGCGTTCCGACCCGCTCATCGCCCGCAAGCTCTGCCCGAACACCACGCACTCGCCCGCGTCGTGCTCCAGCACGCCCGCGATCACCGAGATCAGCGTCGTCTTCCCGCACCCCGACGGGCCGACGAGCATCAGCAGCTCGCCCTTGGAAACGTCCAGGTCGACGCCGCGCAGCGCACGCACCGCCGAATCGCCCTTGCCGTAGGTCTTGGTCAGTGCCTTGCAGTGCACCGCGAGCTCGCCCGGGTTCCGGGATGTTTGAGCGGGCGATTGAGCAGGTAGTGTCGTCATATTCTTTGTCCTGATCGGTATCTCAAACAATTCCGCCGCCGCTCAGGCCCCGCGGAAAACAATCCCCGGTTCGAGCCTAATGACACGGACCGCGCCCAGGCACGCCGCGACGAGGCAGATCCCCAGCATCGCGACCGCCGATCCGATCAACAGTTCTTTGGGGAGAATGAAGCTCAGCCCCACCTGACGAAGCGCGGTGCCCGAGACCGACGCCGCGCCGACCCCAAGCCCGTACCCGATCGCTCCAACGATCAGCACCTGCACCACGATCATGCCGAGCAGCCGGCGATTGCTCAGCCCCAGCGCCTTGAGCGAGCCAAAGTGCCTGGAGTTGTCAACCACGAAGTTATAAAACGTCTGCCCCGCCACGAGGATCCCGATCACAAACCCGAGCGCGACCGTGATCCCGAAATTAATCAGAATGCCGGTCTTCTTCAGCACGAACAACGTTGTCATCCGCGTGAACCCGTCGTTGGTGAGCGCCGACATCCCCGTCGTACTCTCGACCAGCTTCGCCACGTTCTCGATCGAACTCCCAGGCTTAAGCCCCGCGAGCACGAACGAGGTCTGACGACGTTCCGGCGGCGCATAGTTCAGCGCCCGCGAGTACGTCGTGTACAGCACCGGCTCCCAGAAGAACGCGTCGGCCAGTGCGCACAGCCCGACAACCCGGGCCGAGCGATCGTTGATCGAGAGCGTGTCGCCAACCCGAAGCCCCCGCATTGATCCGTCCGCCTCGCGCACTCGCAGCGTGGTCTTCGCAGCCTTTTCTTCAACAATCACCGCGTCGGTCTGCCAGAGGTCCTCGATCCGCCCCTCCACCATCTTGGGCGGCCCGCCCACCAGCGTCCCGTCGTCCACGCCGATCAGCACGCACCGCTCGTTCTGCCCGCCCTGGATCTTGACGTTCAGCGGCCCGCGGTACATCGGCACCGCCCACGCCACCCCGTCAACGCTCCGCACACGCAGCGCCGCCGTGTCGCTGACGGGCTTGGAATCCTCGGTGAACTTCGTCTGCGGGTCCATCACCCACAGCTGGGCCGCAGGAGTGTCCGTGATGAACGAGAACATCCGCACCGTGTACCCGAGAAAGATCCCCATCTGCTGCGTGATCAGCATCGCCGCAAAGGTGAGCCCGAGCAAGAGCCCGATGTACTTGAGCCGATCGCCCATGATCATTTTGATCGCGAGGTAGTTCAT
>CAZIMT010000097.1:0-4455 GCA_964540295.1 uncultured Phycisphaeraceae bacterium | reverse complement strand
GGGTTCTTCCACGAGATCCAGCAGTCTTCGCTGTGCGTGAGGTACAGCGAGACCACGCCGTGCGACGCGCCCCAGCACATCTGCGTGACCATCTCCGCGTCGCGGTGCTCCGCCCCGAACCGGTCCGCCGCGATGCACGCCGCCACGGTCGCCCGCAAGAACGCGTAGGCATCCTCGTCAGGGTTGCCCCTCTGAATTTTGCTCTGCGCAGGGTCGAGCGGGTGCGCGGTCATGAACATGAATCGATAATGGTGCGGGTGTTCGATCGCGACCTTGACATAGGTGCGCCCGACCGCCCGCAGCCTCTCGACCGGATCGGCGATCTTCTCGGTCCGCGCGAACGCCTGCCGCAGCAGCGCGAAGTCTGCGTCGCACAGGGCGAGCATGAGCCCCTGCTTGTCGGCGAAATGGCTGTAGAGCGCGGGCGCGGTGTACTCGATCGCCGCCGCGATCCGCCGCAGCGTTACGGCCTCGAACCCTTCCTCCACGAACAAGCGACGAGCCGCCGCGAGGATCTTCTCACGCGTCTCGGCTCGTTCTCGGGCTCGACGATCAACTGAGGCCATACGTTGCTCACTGACTGAACGCTGTAAAGATACCACCCGTTGTTCGGCGAATCAAGGCCCGCGGTTTCGCGCCGACGTCAACTTTTTTTCACGCCTCGCAAGGCAACCAGACGCGCGTTTTTCCAAGGCCTCGCTCAACCCTTAAACACGATCGCTGGCTCCAGCGTCACCACCCGCCGCATGCTCAGCACCGCCGACAGGATGCAGATAATCATCACCGCGCCGCCCGACACCACCAGCAACTGCCACGGCATCATGAACGCCAGCGTCGAGCCTCGCGCCGCATACCCGATCATGCTCGCCAGCCCGATCCCCAGCCCGAACCCGATCGCCCCCACCAACAACGCCTGCAGCATGACCATCACCAGCAGCGTCTCGTTCGAAGCTCCCATCGCCTTGAGCGTGCCGAAAAACCTCAGGTTGTCGATCGTGAAACTATAAAACATGAACCCCGTGATCACCGCGCCGATGAAGAACCCAAGCCCCACCGCGATGCCGAAGTTGATCGGGATCCCCGTGTTCTTAAGGAAATAACTCACCGTCAACCACTTGAACTGCGGCCCCGTGTACGCCGCAAGGTCCGTCGTCCGCGCGATCCGATCACACAGCTCCTTCACGTCCTGCCCGTCCGCCGCTTTCACCAGCACAAAGCTCAGCAGCTTCCGCTCGCGCGGCGCAAAGGTCGTCGCACGTCCGTAGGTCGTGAAGATCGTCGGCTGGCTCTGGAACGTCCGCGTTGTCCGGCAGATCCCCACCACGATCGCGCGGTGATCGTTCAACTCCAAAGTGTCCCCAACCTTCAGTGGCACGGGCTTTCCTCCGGGCACCTTCGACGGCCTGGCTAAGCGCGTCTCCGCCCCGACTTGATCCACGATCACCCCGTCGGCACGCCGCAGGTCCGCCAGACGCCCCTCGACCATCACCGGCGGCCCGCCCACCAGCGTCGCATCGTCCAGCCCGATCAGGTTGCAGTTCTGGAAGTTGCCGTCATCGAGCCGCACCCGCAGCAAGCCCTTGTACATCGGCATCGCCCACGCCACACCCTCCACGCCACGCACGCGGTAGAGCTCCGTGTCCTGCATCGGCTTCACGTCGTCGATGAACAGCACCTTGCGGTCCATCACCCACGCGTCGGGAAGCCCGATGTCGGTGATGAAGCTGCACGTGCGGGCCATGAGCCCTATGAAAATCGCTCCCTGCTGCGTGATCACCAGCGACGCCAGCGTAACGCCCATGATGATGCCGAAGTACTTGGCCTTGTCTCCGAAAAGCATTTTGAGAGCGACAAAGTTCATTCGTTCAAGACCTTTCGCGCGACCCAGCCACGCAACCAACAGCACGCGAGAGGACATCACCACAACCCGCGCCACCCCTAACCCTGATCTCGCGCACAACTCACGAACAGTATCACCCGACACCGCACCCACAGGCGCCATCAAACAACCCCTATACTGACGTTCACCGCGATGGGTGGCGGGCAACAACCACCAACCCATCGCACCATCCTCACCGAAGCCCGATATCGGCGCGTATTTCAGCGTGTGTTCCAAAGGAGGCGACGTGCGAGTAGCCCGTGAAGGTTGGCCGTTGATCGCAATCTTTGTCTTGGTCTCCGCCGCGCTCGGGGCCTTGGCTCTCCGCTACCTCGGCGTCGCGGGCTGGGCCGTCGTCTTCGCTGGCATCGTCCTCAGCGGCTGGTGCGTCTGGTTCTTCCGCGACCCCGATCGCAACACCCCCGCCGACCCTCGCGCCGTCGTCAGCCCTGCCGACGGCGTCATCGTCGCCATCGGCCCGGTCCCCCTCCCCGCCGAACTTGGCGGGGCGTCCGTCTCCGACAGATCGCTCCGAGTCTGCGTCTTTATGAACGTCTTCAACGTCCACGTCAACCGCGCCCCCATGGCCGGCACCATCGCCAAGCTCGCCTACTCCAACGGCAAGTTCTTCAACGCCTCACTCGACAAGGCCAGCACGCACAACGAACGCATGGCCGTCCTCATGCACACCGACGCCGGGCACCTCGTTGCCTTCGTCCAGATCGCCGGGCTCGTCGCGCGACGAATCGTCTGCCATCTCAAGGACAACCAGCGCGTCGCCGCCGGCCAGCGTTTCGGGCTCATCCGCTTCGGATCACGCGTCGATGTCTACATCCCGCACGGCTCAGAAATCGCTGTAACGATCGGCCAGAAAACCGTCGCTGGCGAAACGATCCTCGCGCGCGTTCCGGTCACCGCGGCGTCAGGCCCCGCCGAGGCGTCTCACGTTTCACGCTCCGAAATGAAGCCGTCGCCTCTTGCCAGCACGGGGAACTCGCATGGTCTCTGACGAAGGCGACGATCGCCGCAGTGATCCCAAGTACGTCTCGATCCGGCGGCTCATCCCCAACATGATCACCACCGCCGCGCTCTGCTGCGGCGTCGCCTCGCTCCACTTCGCCTCTCGCGCCGCCATCGCTGGCAACGAGTCCTCCGACTGGACCCGCGCCCTCATCGCCATCGGCGTTGCCGCGATCCTCGACGCTCTCGACGGCCGGGCCGCGCGTCTCCTCCGCGTCGCTAGCCCGTTTGGAGCCACCCTCGATTCTCTGGCCGACTTCGTTGCCTTCGGCATCGCCCCCGCTTTCCTGCTCTTTCGCTACAAACTCCACGAACTCGAACCGTTCGGGCTGATCGCCGCCGTCGTCTACACCGTCTGCGCCGCACTCCGCCTCGCACGATTCACGGCCATGGCCAAACGCGGCAAGGGCAGCGGCCTGGGTCAGGCGTACTTCATGGGCATGCCCACCCCCGCCGCCGCGGGCATCGTGCTCATCCCGCTGCTGCTCTTTGAATCAAAGAAGCTCGACGTCTACTTCCCGAACTTCGACCTCCCCGCCTGGGCGGTCCTCCTGCACACGCTCGTGGTCGCGGGCCTCATGATCAGCCGCCTGCCCATGTATTCGCTCAAGGGCACCAAAATCAGCCGCGGATTGGCCGTGCCGCTCATGGTCCTCGTCGGCGCGATCGTGGTCTCCGCCGCCAGGGACCCGCTCCTTACGCTCGCGGTGCTCTCGGCCGTGTACTTCCTCTCCGCCCCTGCCAGCATCTACCTCGGGCTTCGATCAAAGAACAAAGCACGCTCCATGGATCTGGGGACCAGTCGAATATCGCCAGTCACGCCCGACCCAACCGGAAGATCGCAACGCTAGATCGTTTTGGGTTGAGGTGTACTGCCCGGATTGAACGCAGAGAGAGCTGAGAGGATCAGAGGAACTCAGAGCGAGGGCTGTTTGAATAGTTCGTTAAAAAACGAGACTTTGCTTCCAACCATGATCCAGCTCCGCGTTCCTCTGATCCTCTCTGCTCCCTCTGCGTTCGTATTCAATTGATACAGATAAACTGAATCTGCTCTCAATCGCCGCGTTGATCTGAAGACGTCTTACCGCGACAGGCCAAACTTCACGACCTGTTCAAGGATCTCGCGCTCGTTCGAGCACCTCGGGCACTTGTGCTGACCGCCCAGCTTCCCCTTGCTCTCCAGCCAGCGATGAAACGTCCCGATCGCCAGCGGCGTGATCGTCGGGCTCGCCATCCCCAGGTCCGCCGTCCGCTTGGTCGTGTAGTCCGCGTTCTGGTCCTTCAGAGACTGATCGAACGTTGACGCGAAAAGGTTCATCGCCGACCCCGACGACGACCCCGACGCCGACAAGGCACCGGCCCCAACAACAGCCCCGCTGTTCTCGAACTCCACCGCCAGCTCCAGCCCCGGCCGCGACCCGCCGATGGCGTACACCGGCGCGCCCGTGAACTCGCCCACGATCAGCCCGCTCGCCCGCGCCGCCGCCGACACCGCGTTCTCGATGTGCTCAACAATCAAGTTCTCGCCGTACGCATTGATAAAGTGACGGTGCCTC
>CAZIMT010000096.1:0-12667 GCA_964540295.1 uncultured Phycisphaeraceae bacterium | reverse complement strand
CTCCTCCCCTAATTCTTCCCCCGCACTCGACGCAACCCCAGACCCACTCCCCGCGTATCGCCTCACACCAGGCTCCGCACACGGAACCTGACCCGACGCCGTGCGTCCAACCAAGGGCAGCTCAAACGGGAGCCCCTCAGGGGGCAGAAAAGGGCTAGTAAGAGGGCCAGACCTAGCGAGCCACGCCGCGAAGGCGCCTCGTCGCGGCCCTCAATCCGGAGTACTAACTTATGTCGCACGCGACCAGCCTCTCTCAACTCGCATCGTGCCCAGCCGCACGCCTCGCCGTCGCATTGACGATCATCACCGCGACCGCCGCGCTAGCCCAATCTCAACCCCAATCCGAACCCGAAGCCGCCTCACCCTTCTGGGTCCGCAGCACCGAAGACTTCGACAGCCCACGCGCCAAAGCCCAGGCCGAACTCATCAAGAAACAGAAGGCCGCTGAGGTTGAGATGCGCAAGATTCGCCGCAAGTTCCTCGGCGATGTTCGCGTCACGTCGATCCGGCAGGAAGGAATCGCCAAGCTTCTCGCCTTCAACGACCCTCGTCACTACCCGGCCTTGATCGAAGTCACCAAGGGCGAGGGCGACGACGTCCGTGGCGCGCTCGTCGAACTCTTCGCCACCGAACAGACCGCCAATCGACAAGAGGCTGCCAGCACCGCCCTCGCATGGATGGCCGTCAACGACATGTCGCTCACCATGCGAGCCGACGCCGCCGCCAAGCTCCTTGAGCGGGTCGGCACCGGCGGTTTCAAAGGCATCTCCTCGCCGGGCGTCCGCGAGGTCGTCCACCGCGCTCTCCAATCTGGCCAAGAGGCACAGATGGAGGCGGCCGCCGAACTCGCCCAGACACTTCACATGTACGAGGCCATCGCCTGGCTTATCCCGGCCCAACTGGGCCAAGCTCAGACCGGCTCGGGGCCCTCCGGCGGCGGCGACAAGGCCTGGATCGCCATCGGCAAGCAGCACGCCTTCGTGAGCGACCTCACCCCCGTCGTCGGCAACAATGCCGTCGCCTTCGACCCCACGCTCTCTGTCATCACCGAGGGCGTCTTGCTGCGCGTCCACGACGCCGCCGTCACCACCTCCTACCGCATCGGCATCAACCGCCGCCTGATCGCCCTCTCCACCGAGGCGACCGGCCAATCCACGCAAGGCCTCGCGTGGGACATTCTCGCTTGGCAGCAGTGGTACGCCACCGAGTTCTATACCCTGGCCGCGCAACGCCAAGCCGACTTGGCCAAACCAGCGCCAGAGCCGACCAGGTAGAAAGAGCTCTCCGATTTTTCTTCAAACCAATTTCATATCTCGATCACTCGCGCGCTGACGCCGCGCAGACACACCGCGCGGTTACCAAAGCTTCGCCCGGGCTCTCCGCTTTTCTACACACGCGATCAATCTCACGAGCTCCCCACCGCCGAGGCCGCCGCCAACTCATCCGTATGGCTCAGCGACAGCGACCAGCGCACGATCCCCAACCTCTGCGCCGTCTCGAGCGCCACATTCCAAAGCCTCACCGTCGGCCTGCCGGAGGGCTCCAGCACAACCTCCACGTCTGTCCACCCGATCCCGTTGCGCCAACCTGTGCCCAGCGCCTTGAGCACCGCCTCCTTGGCCGCGAACCGCGCCGCCAGGTGCTCGGCCGCACGCGGCCCGCGCAGCGCGTACGCTCGCTCGTCGGGCGTAAAACACCGCTCCAAAAAACGCTCGCCGTGTTCGGCCAGCATCCTCGCGATGCGGCTCACCTTCACAATGTCAATCCCGTGCCCGACGATGCTCATACCGCATCGTACAGAGCCCGGCAAGAACGAGCGCGGGCCGATCGATCGTGATCCGCTTCACGACGATCGACCGGTGCGAGCGTTGAATACAGCCACGCCAGCGGCCAACGCCCCCAGCCCCGCGCCAACGTACGCAACCCAGTACAGAACCACGTAGCTCGTGAACTCCCATACCCTCATCGACCCACTCATCGGCCCGTGAAACCGCATCGCTTCAAGCGTCAACGCAGGAGGCTCATGAATGCCTCCCTCGGTTGCCGCCGCGATGACCATCATCGGGTTCGTCAACGTCAGAAACGTGTCGGGGTTGCGAAGGTTGAGCAACCGCACCACGATCGGCAACCCGACCCACAACGCCAGCGCCAGCCCGATGTTCGCCGCCGCCGCGTGAACGCTCCGTTTGAAAACCAGGCTCGCCAGCACGCCGGTGCAGGTCAGAAAAATCACCGGAGCCGACGCGACAAGCAAAATCAGCGGCAAGACCGCCGGGTGTACCAGCCCGCTCCACAGCCCGACCGTGCACAGCAGCAGCGCCACCATCGCCGGCACGTACACGATCTTCTTCAAAGAGCCCAACGTCTTGCCAACCAGAATTCCCCACGCCGAGAGCCCTGTCGTCAGCAGCACCTCCCACGTCCGCCCCTCGCGCTCGCCTGTCACGGCCGAACTCGAATGCGTCGAGGCCTGGATCAGCACAATGAACATCCCGATAACGACCGGAACGAGATACAACTCTGCTTCTTCCACCCCGAACTTGAGCATGATCCCGGCCATGATGGACACCAGCGCGACCGTGATGATCCAGAAATCTCGGGCTCGCGCAAACAGCGGCTGCCGCAGCTCTCGCCATAGCACCGGCCGATCCGAAACCTCTCCACGCTCACGCCCCTCACGCTTCATCGGCTCTGAGGTATCAACCACCAAAGCCGCTGGCGCACCCGCCGTGGTGCCCGCGACGCCACGCCGCACCGCTGGCGCACGCTTGGCCTTCCGCTTGGTGGGGACCGCTGGCGCACCCGCGCCGACCGCCACCATCACGCGCCTCAAACGCACGATCGCCCAGAAAACCGCCAGCCCCGCGAGCGCAAGGCTGTACGCGCAGTTCAGCACCCACAGGCTTGTTGATCCCAACCCGATCGCTGGCCCGCCGCCGCCAAAGAGCTCGCTCGACAACACCCCCATCACCGCTGGCCCGCATGTCACAAACCCCCATGTCATCCACGTCGCCCGCCCGCCGATAGCCCCAGGCCACAGCGACAAGATACCCAAGACCATGATCGGCCCAAGGTGCAGCGCCATTACGTAGACAAACCCCGTCACGCTCGCCATCGTCCCGCGCTTCGCACGCACCGAGGCCCCGATCGCCAGCGCCGCCCCCAGCACCGAAGTCGAGATCGCCAGCGCTAACCCCGCGAAGATAATCTCCACCGGCACCCCGCCGAACACGCGGATCACCAGCAGCATCGGCGTCGCCAGCGCCGCCAAGATCACGATCTGCACCAGCGCGCTCAGCAACTTCCCGATCACGATCTGGCCCGCGGTCAACGGCGTCGTCAGCAGCGTCGCCAGCGTCCCCGTGCGGCGCTCATCGCAGATGCTCGGCCCGGCCAGGAGCGGGCCCATTAACGCCAGCATCACGTACTGAAACCACAGTACTGCCATCGTCAGCCCCGGCGCGAGCTCCTGCAACTCTTGCAACGCTCGCGCCCCTCCCCCCGAACGGCCACGCCACTCTGTCACCCCGAAAAACACGATCAGCAACAACCCCAGCATCAACGTCGCATATAGCCCTCGACCCAGGTACGTCCCCCAACGCCGCCCCTGCGAGCGAACCTCCTTTTCGAAGATCGCTGTTGGGATCAGCCTCATCGGATTGCAACGACGAGCCCAACGCCGCCAACGCGGGCCACGGGAGGTTGACGGCGCGGCGCGCGACGTGCTCGACGTTTGCGCCGAATCTGGGACAGTGACCGCGTTCAGATCGTGGTCGTTCACTGCAACGCCCCAGTGGTCAGTTTCAAGAACGCGTCCTCGAGCTTCACACCCTCGGGCGTGAACGACGCGACCCGCGCCCCGCTCGCCACGAGTAATTCCAGCAGAAAATGGTGCCCGTGCTGCCCCGGCGTCAGCTCGACGATCACCTTCGGAGGCCCGCCCGAGGCCGTGCCGTTCTCCGTCGGCACGTCGATCACTTTCGCCACTCGCGCGTCGGCCTCGAGCTTGAGCTTCAAGCTCCTCGCCGTCGCGCCGCCCGTTTCGAGCACCACGCCGATGCGTTCCCCGCCGCGCACGCGCGACAGCGCGTCCTGCAACGACCCCGAGTACAGCAGCGTGCCGCGCTCGATGATGCCGATGCTCGTCGACATTTCGCCCAGCTCGGTCAGAATGTGCGAGCTGACCAACAGCACCTTGCCCATCCGTCCCAGCTCGGTCAGCAGCGATCGCATCTCGATCCGCGCCCGCGGGTCAAGCCCGCTGGCCGGTTCGTCCAGCAGCAGCACCTTGGGCTCGTGGATCAGCACTCGCGCCACGCCCAGGCGCTGCTGCATACCGCGCGACAGGCTGTCCACCATCGCCCGCCGCTTCACTGTCAGGTCGGTCAGCTCCAGCACCGAGTCCACGACCTTGCGTCGTCGCTTGCGCTCGATCTTGAACGCCGCGGCGAAGAACTGCAGGTACTCGTCCACCGTGAGGTCCTCGTAGACACCAAGGAAATCTGGCATGTACCCGATAATTTTGCGGATCTCGTCGCCGTCGGTGCGCACGTCGAGCCCGCCAACCTTGACCGAGCCCGAGTCGGGCCGCAACAGGCACGCGAGGATCTTCATCGTCGTGCTCTTGCCCGCGCCGTTGGGCCCGATGAACCCGAAGACCTCGCCCGGCCCGATCTCCAGCGTCAGGTTGTTCAAGGCCACCAGATCGCCAAATCGCTTGGTCAGCCCGCGGATCTCGATCAAGGTAAGCGCTCCGTTTTGGGGATGGGCAATGAAGTCTCTTGGACGCTTTCAACGGCATCGTCACTCGACTCTTCGAGCGAGGGTTCATCGCCGACCGGCTTCGCTTCCGGCTCGGTCGGGGTCGGCTCCTCGTCCACAGCGTTCGGAGTTTCTCCCGATGCTGGCTCCGTCAAAGATTCCGAGAGAGAGTTCGGCAGACCCAACCTCTTGGGCACACGGACAACCTTGGCTGCCACACGTGGATACTCCGGCAACGCTGGCGCCTGGAGCTCCACCGCTTCAACCCGCTGCTCGGCTTGCAACGGCACTAACACGCGAAACACGCGGGTGTGACCGTACTGCGCATCGCGCCCAACATCCGGCTCGCTCGGCCCGCCCGTCACAATCAGCGCCAACATCGCCCACTCGCCCGACGCGATCCGCTGCGCCATCGAGCACGAACGCCCCGCCGCCCCTGCCAACCCCGTGGTGAGCGACGCCGTGTCACCGCGCAGCGCCGACTTGGTCACGTCTGTCAGCGTCACGGCCTTGAGCGGATCGTTGCGGCTCAACACCGCGATCGACGCCGCCGACCCGCTCCATCGGCCGTTCGGGTCTGTCACGCCTGTGGCCACGTCGAACTTCAGCACTTGGCTCGCGAGCACGAGATATGCCGACTCGATCACGCCGCCGATCGGCAGGTTCGTCACCGTCGCTTCCCAAGTCTCTGCGTTCAATGACAGCACCGCACCCACCCGCGTCTCGCTCGGCCCGTCGTCCGCCGCCGTCCGGAACGTCCACTGCCCAAGCCACAGACTCTCCGGCACGTTGCCCGGCTCGCTCGCGATCAGCCCCGGCCTCTGCACGGTCTGGATCGGCGGAAACCCGCGCGGCTTGAGCCGCTCGAACTGCACGGTGGCCGAGATCCCGCGCTACCACGCCGCGTCGTTCACGCCGCCGATCGCAAAGTCCCCGCGACTTCCCGCGAAGATCCCCGTCACGCCCGACACCCAGGCTGGCCCGCGCCGCTTCGGGCTGCGCGGCGCGTCCATCACCACGTCCGTGATCGAAACGCGGTTCACCTGCGTCTCTGCGGATCGCAACAACGACGGCGCTAAGAACGCTCCGAGCGACGCGATCACGATCCACACCAACGCGGTCAGCCACGAAAAATGCTGCAGCTTCAATTTCTTCAGCACCAGCCCATCGAACGGCCCGACCAGGAAAGCCATCACGACCAGGCACGCGAAGATGCCGATGAACACGCCGTTCCCGATCGGCGGCACCGTGCTCAGCGAATCCAAGATCTGCTGCAACGCCGCGCGGCTCGCATGATCCGGGCCCGATTGCGTCTGCTGCCAGAAATTACTCGCCGAGTTCCCCTGCGCACGATTATCCGGCATTCGTACCGCGAACCGCAACGCCTCTGCCCACACCGACGAGTTCACGGGTGCCGAAGAAACCTCCGCCGTCATCTGCGGCTCAACACCGATCACCGTCACCCATCCCAGCCCGACCGGCCCCTCGCCGATCAACCCGGCCAGCTGCGAGTTCTCTCCGACCTTTACCGGCCAGCGCACACGCCAGCCCTCCGCGACACCCGCCTTGGTCAGCCTTACCGCTCGCCCCGCGACTTTCGCCGCCGGTTTGGGATCGAACCCGGGCGGCCTGTCCAGTGATGGTTCAGGCGCGTTCGGATCCTCGTCCGCTTTGGGCGGCGTGCCGGTAAAACGCCCTGGCGCGTAGCCCTCCGGCCGCGCCGGGATCCCCACCACCGAAAGCTTCACGGCCTCGCTCAATTCCACAGGTGTGTCGTGCCGCGACGATTCATCAAGCTCGATCAACCTCGACGATTCATCGCCCAACCAGCGCCGCCAGTTGTCCCCGGCCGCGGGCACCAAGAGCACCAACCGCCCGCCGCCGCTGACCCAAGTTCGCACGGCCTTGATCGCCGCCGTGTTCGCGCCGCGCAGCGATTCCGTCGGCACCACCAACGCCGCCAAACCGGCGTATGCCGACCAGTTCGTCGGCATGACGTCCGGGTCGACCGCGGCGCCGCGGTACTCGCGGCGAACCGGCGTGGAGCCGCCGTACCCGTACCACTGAGGACGCGCAGAGGAGATCGGGTTCTTCACTCGCAGTGCGCCCAGCGTCGAAGCGGGCAACAGCACACCGACCAACGCCTGGTCCTCGCACGACTCGTACTCCAGCGCCGCCTCATTGGCCGAACCCGAGACCAGCGTGGACCGCGAAAGCTTCTGCCACGCTCGCCCTTTCTCGTTCTGATCGATCAACGTGATCGACACGGTGTCTAGGTTCGCGGGCAGGCACACTGTCACCTGCACCGGCGCGCTCACGCCCGGCGTCGCCGCCGCAGGCGCAACAATCCGCGCCGCCTGCGTCGCGTCCTGCGCGTACTCAACGATCATGAGGCCACTAAAACCTTTCGGCCCGCCGGTCAGCCACACGGTCATCGGCGTCCATTGCTCAACAGGCACCAGCCCGCCAAACCCGAACTCGACTTTGTCGATCGTGACATCGTTGGTCTTCTTTGCAGCAAACAAATCCCCGAACTGAGCCCGGGCGCTCGGAACAAGAACCATCAACAGCATCAACAGGAACGCCTTCGGTAGGTCGGCTCTGCGAGCCGACTCTTTCTCTCTCTTCCTTGTCACCGCCGAATCACTCCGCATCGCAGCACGCTCCGAGATTTCGTCAACGTGATTGGGTCCAACGCGAACAGTCGGCTCGGAGAGCCGACCTACAACATCCACGACCAGATTCACGTCCAGGTCTACACGTACACCTTGCGGTTGTACACGAACCACTCCAGCATCACCACGCTCAGCGCCGCCAGCAGCAGATAGGGCCAGAGCTTCCGCGCCGACTTCGCGCCAGCCTCCGCGTTCGCAGTCACCGTCCGCGACGCAAGGTCCAGCCGGTCCACCGAGGCCACGTTCGATTCGTCCGCGTCCAGCAGGTTCGACGCGAACGTCCGCACGTTGCGACCCGCCCTCGTCACGTCCGTCAGCCCGCTCGGGCCCTTCCAGGAAACTTCGATCACGCCGTGGTTCCGGATCGGCCCAAACACGACCTTGCCATCGCCACCCACGATCAATGGCTCGGTTTTCCCGTCCGCCACTTTCACCTCGGCGTCGCTCGCCCCGACCGGCAACCGATCGCTGAGCACCGACCCAGGCTGCACCGTCTGCGCCTGCCTCTCCACGCTCCCGTTCCCGCCCATGTAGTCCACGCCCGAGGCCAGGAACACGAGAAAACTCACGTCAAACGGCCAGGTTGATTCTGCGGTGTCGAACGGCACCACGATCGCACGCCAGTCCTTGCCCCCGGTCTCGACGATCGCCACGCCCTGATCGCACGTCGCAAGAACCGTCGCCGCGCCCGCGCCCATCGCCTCAGCCTTGGCGATGTCCTCCGGTTTTTCCGAGGCCGACCGCGGTACCACGTCCACCTGCCGCGACGCCGCAATCGTGAGCGAATCTAGATTCACTAGTCGCATGACCGGGTGCTGGCGGTTCCAATCTAGGATCAAGCTCACCGGCCCGCGGCCCTTGTCGATCAGCCCCGCGCCCGCTGGCACGGCGTTGAGCACGATGTACCGCCCCGGCGGCAGCCCGCGTGCCTTCTCGCCGCCCGGCAGCCAGCCGTCGAGAACAACAACATCGAAATCTGCGGTCTTCCCGTCAAGCACCAGTTTATCGAACTCGGCCGTGCTGTAGCGCTGTAGCTTTGACAACGGCAGCGACTCGAGCGCGTTGCCCAGGAACAGGTTCCCCGTCGTCACCCACGCGACCGAGAGCTTCTTGGCTGGCGGCACGACCAGCCACGCGCGGTTGTCGGAGTCGAGCGCATCGCGCGACGCGGCGTCGGCCGTCGCGTCGGGCTCGAGCCCGATGAGCCGCACGCGAACGAGCCCGCCCTCGGTGCGATCGAGTGTAAAGACCACGCCGCCGACGCCGACGTTGAGCTTGGGAGCGGGGCCCGAGTCTGCCGTCGGCTTCGATGAGTTCTCGCTCGCGGCAGCGCCGCCCGCCGTCGCACGGACCGCCGTGCTGGCGCTCGCGCCGCCATCGACCGCATTTTCCAGAGCCGCGGCTGGCATCTGCACGCTCTTGACGCCCGCCACCGCGCCGTCGATCGTCAGTTCAACATCAACCTTCCGCGCCACCCGCATCGTCGATTGCAGCCCGACGAAGACGCTGAGCTTGGCGGGCGCATCAAAGGCTCGCTCAGAGCGCAGCCCGGTGATGCCGACGTTCCCCGCGTCGGTCTGCCCGATGCGCTCGAACAGGAACGTGTCGTCCATGCCCGGCTTGCTGCTGGCCGCGTCGGGGATCGCGCCGTCGGAGTACAGATGGATTGAAGCCTGCGAGCCCAGGTCGAGGCCTTCGATCTCTAGCGTCGTGCCCGTGGTCGAATCGGTCATGCTGCGGCGCGGCGCGTGGGCTTTGGCGAGCCGCATCGCCTCGTCTATCCGCGTCGGAGCGTCCGTCGGCGTGACCGCGTTGATTGCGGCCTTGAGCGCGTTCTTGTCGGCGGTGAACTGCTGGCGGACCTCGGCCGTGGCGTCGAACGCGATCACCATCGCCTGATCGCCCGACTCCTTCATGAACAGCCCCGGCTCGCTGAGCGACTCAACAAGATCACGGGCCTTTTTCTTCGCGGCGTCGAGGCGAGTGACGAGGTCGCCAGAGATGCGCGTCGGGTCGCCGTCGGTCGAGGACATGCTGGCCGAGCGATCGATGAGGATGATGTGTCGCGAGCCCTGCGCGGACTGGCCCTTGATCTGCGGCTGGGCGATGGCGATGAGGGTGGCCGCGAGGATGATGAGTTGAAGGATGAGCAGGATGTTGCGGCGGAGCTTCTGGAACGGCGCGTTGGCCTGAAGATCTTGGATGGCTTTCTTCCACAGCAGCGTGGTCGAGACTTCCATGTCGCGGCGGCGGAGCTTGAGGAAGTAGAGGATGATGAGCGAGGGGATCGCCACGGCGGCCGCGATGCTGGCGAGGACGGGGGTGAGCCAGGTCATTGGGAGGGCTCCGAGAGCGAGACAGCGACACAGCAAGGCAGCGAGACAGGGGAGGAATGCAGATGACTATGCAGGGCATCGGTGATGAATTGTGTGAAAGGCCTGCTCATTCGTTGAGGGTTCCTTTGCTTCGAGCGTTGGTGGCTTCGAGAGAAAGGATAAGTGCTTGCAGGATCCGAGCGGACTCGCCGATGAGATCGCTCAACTGAACATCGGGTCGCATCATCTGAGTGCGAACCGCGATTTCGAACTGGATAGAAAGCTCCGCGAGCGAACCTCGCGCCCATTCGGAGAAATCGGAGGTATTCGGCTCGGCTCTGTCTCGCATGCCCCTCAGCGATGTTTGATGGCACCGATACCGCTGCGCGACGCATCTGGTTCGTCAGTCCGAACCGTTCGTTCGCTGGCATCTCTCGGGTTGCGTCATAAACCGCCACGCAAAGTTCGGTCGCTCGCTGCCAAGCCACAAAATCGCGAAATGTCCGCACCGGCGCGTATCTCGGCCTTGTGCCCTCCCCTGTATCGCTGCCTCGCTGTCTCGCTGTCTCGCCCATTACGTCACCACCCCGCGCTTCCGCAAGTAGTCCAACAGCAACGTATCTACCGGCGTATCGCTCTTCAGCGTCAGCAGCGTGATCTCACGCCGCGCACAGAACTCGCGCAATTGATCGCAGTACGCGGCTAAGTTCGCTTTGTATCGCTTGAGCAGCGGCGCGGAGATCGTGACCTCGGTGAGGTCGCCGTCTTCCATGTCCTTCAATCGCAGGTCGCCGGTGATCGGCGGCTCGACTTCCTGCGGGCTGAGAACTTGGATGCAGAACACGTCATAGCCGCGGCCGACGAGCATGCGCAGGCCAGCCTCATAGCCGTCTTTGAAGAAAAAGTCGGAGAAGATCAGCATCACGCCCTTGCCGCGGCGGGTGAGAGCGATGCGTTCGGCCGCTTGGCGGAACGAGAACTGACCGCCGGGCTCGACGCTGGTGATGAAGCGCGCGAGGTCCTGCGTGCGTCGGCGGCCGCGCAGATCGCGCACCGCATGAATGACCGAATCGCCTCGGACGCTGGGGCTGAGATCGGCCGAGGCCTCGGCCTTCTCATCGCCGCTCGGGCCGCGCTCGCCTGCAGGAACGCCGCCCATGTACGTCGCGGCGACCCGGTTGAGGTTCACCAGCCCGACATACGCGAGCGCCATCGCGGCTCGCTGCATAAAGAGAAACTTGTTCGGCTCGCCCGTGTCGCTGCTGGCGCTGGCGTCGATCACGACGTGCAGGGCGAGGTCTTCTTCTTCGAGGAAGAGCTTCAAAAAGAGCCGATCGAGCCGGCCGAAGATGTTCCAGTCGATATGCCGCAGGTCGTCGCCGCTGACATACTGGCGGTGATCGGCGAACTCGACAGATTGCCCGCGTTTCTTCGAGCGGCGCTCGCCCTTGAGCTTGCCAGCGAAAACTTTACGCGAGGTGATGTCCAGGCCGCTGATCTTGGCGATGAGCTGGGAGTCGAGAAGATCCTCGATTGATTTGGGGCGGGTGATGTTGAGGGTGCGGATCATGGGATGGAACGCAGAGGGATCAGAGGAGATTAGAGGAAAGCGGAGATGAGATTGCGGCCGGAGAAAAGGCGGAAGGAGAAGACGATGCGGGCTGGGTTCTTCTTTTGACAGAGATGAGATTGATTTGGCGGTAGATTCCGTCGCGCATGTGCGGCACGTTGAAGTTCAGGAGCAAACCAAGCGGGAGATCGGCGGAGCGCAGATAGCTGGTCAGTTGGGCGAGATGGATGTTGGGAACAGATTCGATCGATTTCAGCTCGACCACGACAAGGCCGCCGACCACGAGATGGAGGCGCTGCCCGGACAGATCGATTGATTTGTACCTCAGCACGACCGGTGCTTGCCGCTCAAAGTCGATCCTGCGACTGGATAGTTCGTAGGCCATCGCATCCTCATACAAACGTTCGAGCAAACCCGGGCCGAGTATCGAGTGGACCTCCATCGCGCAGCCGATGACCGCCTCGGTAAGCTTGTTCCAAGCTTTAGGCACCTCCGGCGGTAACCGCCCGTTCCAAACTCGTTCTTCGCTTTCACCCATTCTAACTCTCCGCGTCCCTCTGATCTCCTCTGCACCCTCTGCGTTATGGCTTTTCAAACCTTCGCCGGTTCCGTCTGCGTCAAATCAATAATCTGCTTCACCAGATCATCCTGACTGACCCGGTCCGCCTCGGCCTCGAAGTTCAGGATTAGGCGGTGGCGCAGGCACATCGTCGCGATGGCTCGGACGTCCTTGAAGCTAACGTGGAATCGGCCGTCGATCAGGGCTTTGACTTTCGCGCCCAGCAACAACGCTTGGGCACCGCGTGGTGAGGCGCCGCAGCGGATGTACTTGTTGGCCGGGCCGCCCGCGCCGCCAGCGGCCGTGGCGGTGCCCGCGTGGGTGGCGAGGACGAGTCTGGCGACGTACTGCTGGACGTGGGGCGCGACGATGACGCCGCGGACGAGGTCTTGCATTTTAATGATCGCAGGGCCGTCGAGGATTTTGGAGACTTCAGGGTTGATGGTGCCGGTGGTGCGGTCGAGGATGGTCATGAGGTCGTCCATCTGCGAGTAGCCGACGACGATTTTGAAGATGAAGCGGTCGAGCTGGGCCTCGGGGAGCGGGTAGGTGCCTTCTTGCTCGATGGGGTTCTGGGTGGCGAGCACGAGAAAGGGTTTGTCGAGCTTGTAGGTGTTGCCAGCCACCGTCACGCTGCGCTCTTGCATCGCTTCGAGGAGGGCGGATTGCGTTTTGGGAGTAGCGCGGTTGATCTCGTCGGCGAGGTCAACCTGGGCGAAGATGGGGCCGCGTTGGAACTCGAACTGGCGGCGGCCGGTCTCGGGGTCTTCCATCACGATGTTGGTGC
>CAZIMT010000095.1:0-12971 GCA_964540295.1 uncultured Phycisphaeraceae bacterium | reverse complement strand
AGTTCGACGTGGTGGGCGTGGCGGGCGAGCCGACGTTGTCGGCGCTGGAGCCTGCGGCGACGACGGCTCCGGTGTTGGTTGACGGGGTGGTTGGGTACATCAACAACCGGGCGATTTACATCAGTGATTTTCTGGCGCCGATGGAAGCGATCCTGAAGGCGGAGGTTCGGAAGCAGCCGCGTGAGAAGTGGATCGAGTTCAGCCGGGGGACGATCGCCCGCGCGCTGAATGACCTCATCAGCGACGAGCTTCTGCGAGCCGAGGCGTTGTCGTCGCTGACGATCGAGCAGCGGCAGGGGTTTTTCAGTTATCTGCAGCGGCTTCAGAACGATTTCATCAGCAAGAACTACGGGTCGCGTGAGACCGCGGAGAGAAGGCTGCGCGAGAGCGACGGCTCGTCGGATGGCGACGGGCTGTCGAGGTCTGACCGGACGATCGGGCCGAGCGTCGGGACGGTTGAGGAGTGGACCAAGGCCAAGGAGCAGCAGGAGCTGGTGAGGCTGCAGCTGAGCAGGCAGATTTTAGATCGCATGAACGTGAGCTGGCGTGATATTCAGCTGGGGTACGAGCAGAAGTACACAGAATTTAACCCTGCGCCGGTAGCGTTGTTCCGGTTGATCAGCGCGAAAAGAAATTCGGACGCGGCGGGGGCGATCGGCCGGGCGCTGGAGTCGGGGAAGGATTTTACGGAGGTGGCGTTATCGAAGGACAACTTGAACAATCCCAAAGAAGGCGGGCTGGTGAGGCGGCCGTTCGAGAAGGCGTACGAGTTGACGGAGTTCTTTGCGGTTGCGATCCTGAACGAGAAGGCGCACGGGTTGAAGCCGGGCGAATGGGCCGGGCCGATGGAGGAGGGTTCGTCGGTGTACTGGTTGAAGCTGGACGGGGTGGAGCGGCGATCGATGGATCTGTATGACGCGCAGTGGTCGATCGAGCGACAGATTGAGGGCAAGCGGACTCAGGAAGCGACGATCCGGTACATCGAGCGTTTGAAGCAGAGGGCGAGCTTTACGAATATCGACGAGATGACTGAGCGGCTGGTGCGGATCAGCATTGAGCGTTATTTACCGCCGGTGAAAGCGACAGCTGGTTTGGGGAAATGAGACGCGCTTTATCCTTCCAGTCGTTGGTCGATCGTTGATTGCTGGTGGGACCCTGCGGCGGTTTGCTCATGTCAACTTTCATGCTGATGCTGAGCAAAGCGAGTACTTGGCTGTCTCGTGCGCTTGGAGTGCGCGAGGCGTTGCGTGGGGATCGCGCGGTTGGCGCGCGAGGCGAGCGTGAGGCGGCGAAGTTTCTTCGGCGTGCGGGGTATCGGGTGAAGGGGCGGAACCTGCGGCTGACGGCGGGGGAGATTGACCTGCTGTGCGCAGGGCCGGATGGGCGGACGATGGTGGTGGTGGAGGTAAAGTCGCGAGTGCGGACGGGCGTGGCTGGGGAGTCGCGGGTGGTACCTGAGGCGGCGATTACGGCTCACAAGCGCGCGAAACTCGCGGCGCTGACGCGGAGTCTGCGGCGGGCGAATGGGTGGGAGGATCGACCGGTGCGGATCGATGTGGTGGCGGTGGAGATGGACGCCGCGGGGAAGGTTTTGGCGGTTCGTCACTTTGTGGACGCGGTGCGGTGGTGATCGTTTGGGGGTGGGAAGGGGAAGAATCGGTTCGGAGAACTGATCTATCTCAGGCCCATTCGCGGCGGCCGGAGAGTGAGCCTCGGAACTTGGCTTCGAGTCGAGATTCGGGGGCTCGGTCGGGGTCGAATTCGAGGGGGAGGATGACGCTGAACATGGATCCTCGGCCGGGGTCGCTGACGAGCTGGATCTCGCCTTGGAGGATGTGGGCGAGTTCTTTGGCGATGGCGAGGCCGAGGCCGGTGCCCGTGTGCTCGCGAGTGTGGGTGCCGTCGAGCTGGTGGAATTTTTCGAAGACGCGTGTTTGTTCGTCGGTGGGGATCCCCGGACCGGTGTCGATGACGCTGAGGCGGATTCGTTCGGCGTGGCTGGCGTCGGCAGCGCCGAGGATTTTTTCGGCGCGGAGCGTGACGACGGCGGGCTTGCCAGATTTTTCGGTGGGTTCGGTGAACTTCACGGCGTTAGAGAGGAAGTTGAAGACGATCTGCTGAAGTTTTTTCAGGTCGGTGGTGATGACGGGGACGTCGTCGTTGATCTCGATTTTGAGTGTGATGCCCTTGCGGTCGGCGAGCGGGTAGATGAGGCCTACGAGGCTCTCGCAGGCGTCGCGGAGGACGACCTTGGTGGGGTGAATCTCGATTTTTCCGGCCTCGATTTTGGCCATTTCGAGCAGGCTGTTGATCATGTCGAGGAGTGTTCGGCCGGCGGTCTGGATGTTGTCGAGATAGCGGAGGCGTTTGGAGAGTACGGGCGGGATTTCGGGGCCTGCGCTGGCGGCGTCGGCGCGTGCGACGTCGAGGAGGAGGTCCGCGAAGCCGATGATGGAGTTGAGGGGTGTGCGGAGCTCGTGGCTTATGCTGGCGAGGAACTCTCCCTTGAGTTTGGCGGCGTCGTAAAGGGCGACGTTGCTTTCGGCGAGTTCGTTGACCTTGAGGTCGAGAGCGGAGTTGATGGAGCGGAGCTGGTCTTGGCCGGATTGCAGGTCGACGAGCATGACGTTGAAGGTTTCGGCGAGTTCCTGGAACTCGTCGCCGGTGGAGATTTCGGAGCGGATTCCGAGGTTTCCCTCGCGGACGCGTTCGGCAGTGTCTTTGAGTGCGCGGACGGGGCTGAGGATGAGCTTGTGGGTGATGAGGTAGAAGACGAGGACGGCGAGGCCTAGGACGAGGGAGCCAGCGGAGAGGAGGTAGACGGTGTTGATAAGAAGGAGGCGAGAGGCTTGGAAGGAGCGGCGTTCGAGGAGGACGAGTCCTTGGAGGGTGGCGTTCTGGTCGGGCTTGCTTCCGCCCATGCCGTTGCGGACGGCTTTGGCGTAGCGGTATTCGCGGGTGGTGCCGATCCAGCGCGGCGTTTGGACGTCGGCGGGGTGGGCCTCGTCCTCGACTTCATTGAGCGCGTTGGCGATGAAGGAGTCGGTCTTGGCGAGTTCTCGGGCTTGATCGAGGGAGAGCCGGCGTGCGGCGATGCCGACGCGGTTGATGACGGCGTCGGTTGTTGCACGAAGCGAGGAGTCGGGCTTGGATTGGTCGAGCAGTTCCCAGGTGGCGACCATCTGGCGTGAGAGTTCGAGCTGGCCCTCGTCGACGAGGGCGTTCATGCGGAGCCAGGGCGCGGAGGAGGCGGCCAGGACGATGAGGACGATCGCGCCGCCGAAGAGGAGGAGGCACTTGTTGGCGAGGGAGATGCCGGGGAGCATGACTGAGGATAGTGGTACGACGCGGCGTGCGTTTTGATTCACGGTTTGCGCGGCTCTCGGGCGGGTTCGGGTTTCTATGATGGGGCGTGCAAAGAACGATTTACCTTGAGACGTTTGGCTGTCAGATGAACGAGCTAGATTCCGAGCTGGTGGCGGGAAAGCTGCGCACGCTCGGGTATAGGTTTTCATCGGACCCGGCCGCGGCGGACGTGGTGCTGTACAACACCTGCTCGGTGCGTGAGCACGCGGAGCAGAAGGTGTGGTCGCGGCTGGGGGAGCTGGCGATCCGCAAGGAGAGCGAGCCGGGGCTGGTGGTGGGAGTGCTGGGGTGCCTGGCGGAACGCGACGGCGTGGATTTGATGAAGCGCATGCCGGTGGTGGACGTGATGTGCGGGCCCGGCGAGTTGGATAAGTTGCCGGGGCTGCTGGACAACGCGGTGCGGACGCGGGTTTCGCTGGCGGCGGATGAGACCGAATACACGCCAGCGCACCGGGTTTCGGCGCGGCAGGTGGCGCTGCAGGGGAATACTTCAAGGCGGAGCGCGACGCTGGCGGCGGCGGAGGATTCGCTCGAGTTGCTCGATCTTTCGCGGGCGATTTCTCCGGTTGACTTTGGTCTGGGTGAGATTGAGACGAGCGACACCGGGGCGACACGCCCCGGCTCACCGGTTGAGCATGGTGGAGGATTTCGGAAGAGGTCGGCGTACGTGAGGATCACACGAGGGTGCAACAAGTTTTGTACGTACTGCGTGGTGCCGTTCACGCGTGGGGCGGAGATCCATCGCCCGCCGGACCACATCGTGGACGAGTGCAAGCGGCTCGCCGACGCGGGGGTGGTGGAGATCACGCTGCTGGGGCAGACGGTGAACCACTATCGCTTCGAGCACGGCTCGGCGGTGAGCGTGAACGGGATCGTGCAGCCTCAGAAGGGGCGGAGCTTCACGGGCGGGCACCGGCGCGATCCGTACTCGGGGCAGAACGTCACGACGTTCGCGGGCTTGCTCACGCGGATTCACGATGAAGTTCCGGCGGTCGCGCGGCTTCGGTTCGTGACGAGCTACCCGCGTGACTTTGGTGATGACGTGCTGGAAGTGATCCGCGAGCATCCGCGGATCTGCCGGTATCTGCACGTGCCGGGGCAGTCGGGCTCGGATCGGATTCTGAAGATGATGAACCGTGGGTACACGGTGGGGGAGTACACGGATTTTCTGGATCGGGCGCGGGCGGCTTTGGATCAGCCGGAGATCGGGCGACCGTTGATGCTGTCGGGAGATTTTATTGTGGGGTTCCCGACGGAGACCGAGGAAGACTTTGCGGCGAGCGTGGCGTTGGTGGAGCGGGCTCGGTATAAGAACTGTTTTATTTTCAAATACTCGCCGCGGCCGGGCACGACGGCGTTTGACAAACTGGCCGACGACGTGCCCGAAGCGGTGAAGCGGCGGCGGAACAACGCGTTGCTGGCGGTGCAGGATCGGATCTGCGACGAGATCAGCCGCGAGCAGGTGGGGCGCGAGTTTGACGTGCTGGTGGAGGGTTTGTCGCGGCGGGAGACGAAACGGCGGCAGGCGGTGGTTGGGGGTGATGGGGCGTGCGCGACGGGCGGGGTGCAACTGACGGTGAGCGTGCCGCGGGCGGCCGCGGTCGCGGGACCGACGCACGCGAGCGCGGCGCTCGCGGAGCCGGTGCAGCTTTCGGGGCGGACGGACGGTGACCAGATCGTGTTCTTTGATGTGGCGAGAGAAAAGTCGCCTGGGTCGCTGGTGGGGTCGATCGTGCGGGTCAAAGTTGTTCGTGCGGGTTCGCTAGCGTTGCACGCGGAATGTGTGGCGGTGTAACGATCGGTCGCGAAGACCCGGACCTTAGGAAAGCCTCAGATCCGGCGTCCGGAGTGCGAGCGATGAGTTGTTTGATCGGGCTTTGTTCCTACCGGTTCGCCACTCACCGCTTTCTAGTCGCCTAGCCTCTCGCTTCTCTCAGTTCCTTTTCGGTTTTCTGGGTTGTTCCTGCGGGGACAATCACTTTGGAGTGATCGATGCTGGTTCTTCTTGCGTGGGCCCCGTGGGCGGTGGGTATTGCGACTGTTTTGTTCTTGGTGATCTGCATCATGCTGATCATGACCGTACTGATCCAGCGGCCTCAGGGTGGCGGGCTGGCGGGGGCGTTCGGCTCGGGCGCGGGTTCGGGGCAGACAGCCTTCGGCGCGAAGACGGGCGATGCGCTGACGATTTTCACGATCATCGTGTTCGTGCTTTTTATCGGTTCGGCGATCGTGCTGAATTATGCGCACCACCCGGAGGTTCCTAGCGCCGCGGCGGTAATCCAGCCCACCACCGGTGAGGAGGGCGCCCCAGCGGGTGAAACGCCTTCGGGCGCGACAGAGACGACGAGTTCCACAACGCCAGCTGCGCCGGCGGGCGATGCGCCCGCGCCGGTGACGACCGAACCGATCGGCGAGCCCAAGCCAGCGGAGACCCTCAAGCCTGATGCGCTGAAGCCTGATGCGGCGAAGACTGATGCCCCGGCGCCTGCGCCTAAGTGAATTTTTCCTGACGGCCTGGCGTGCTGGACTTTACGGCCGCAGGTCGCCCATTGGAGGCTTTGAGTGATCCGAAGCATGACGGGGTACGGCGAGGCGTCCGCGCAGATCGATGGCGTGCATTATTTCGTTGAGGTTCGTTCGCTCAACAACAAGTATTTCAAGGCCGTGCTGCGCCTGCCCGAGGTTTTTCAGGGGCTGGAAGCGGAGATGGAGTCGCGGCTCCGGCAGCGGCTCTCGCGCGGCACGATCACGCTCGCGGCCAGTTGTACCGATGCGTCGGCGTCGGCGGCGTACGAGATCAATCACCTGGCGCTCGAGCGGTACGTGAACCAGCTTCGCAAGGTGCCGATGGTGGGCAGCGGGGAATTGAAGCTGGACATTTCTTCGTTGCTGTCGCTGCCGGGAGTTTTGCAGCCGCCGTCGGACGAGGAGGACCGGATCAGTCGGGGCCGGGCGGCGTTCGCGCCTTTGCTGGAAAAGGCGGTGGATGGGTTGCTCTCGATGCGGCAGCGCGAGGGGCGGATGTTGGTGGATGATCTCTCGCAGCAGCGTGAGCTGATCATCAACCGGCTGGGACTGATCCGCGAGCAGGCGCCGGGTGTGATCGCGGAGTACGAGAAGCGGTTGAAGGCGCGCATCGAGGCGATGCTGCACGGGGCCGAGGCGCGGATCGACGCGGTGGATCTGATCCGCGAGATCGCGGTGTACGCTGAGCGGACGGACATTGCCGAGGAGATCACGCGGCTGGGCGGGCACATGGACCAGTTCGGGCAGTTGCTTTCGGGGAGCGAGGACCGGGCGATTGGCCGGACGCTAGATTTTCTGGCGCAGGAGATGCTGCGCGAGGCGAACACGATCGCGAGCAAGTCCCCGGACGCGGCGATCTCGCGCTCGATCGTTGAGATCAAGGGCGCGATCGATCGGATCAAAGAGCAGGCTCAGAACGTGGAGTAAGTTTCCCCGATCTGGCCTTGCGTGTTGGAGTTGAGCTAGAGCAAGAATCCTGGGTGGTCTGATCGTGGTACAATTCGTAGCGCGGCTCGTCTTGTGCCCGGATTGCTTGACCGGGCGTGCCGCTGCGGGGAGCCAAGACGGTGGCTACGAGGTGTCGATGTGATTGCTTGATGACGCGGCCCGGCGGGGCTGGAGCGATCTCGTTGCTGGCCGGGCTGGTTGTTTGGGCGTGTCCGCTATGGGCCCAGGTGGCGGTTCCTCCGCCGGTGCAGCGTGCCCCGCGTGTTCCGGCGCGTTTGCCTCAGGCGTTGCCTGCGGATCGTTTCGTTGCGATAGACCCGCAGCGTTCGGAGCGTTCGAGCGAGCCGGTGGTGGTGCGTGGGAACGACGAGGTTCCGGCGAGTTTGCTGGCTGAGCTTGATGCTCCAGATTTGAAAACTCGTGAGGGAGCCGCGCAGCGTTTAGGTGCTTTGGTACAGGTCGGCACCGGCAGCATCGAGCGTGCTCTAGGCAAGGCCGCCCTGAGCGCCGAGCAGCGGCAGCGGTTGATTGGGGTGGGGTACGAGATTTTCAAGTCCACGCCGCGTGGGGCGATGGGCGTGCAGTTCGAGTTCCCGACCGCGGCGGGTGTCACGGTTCGGCCGGTGCAGGCCGGGTTTGATTCGGTGCGCGTGCTGAAGGAAGGCGACGCGATCCGGGCGATCGACGGGCGGCGGGTTGAGGATCAGGACGAGATTCGGATTGCGATTATCTCGCGTGAACCGGGCGAGAGCCTGCCGCTGACGATCGTTCGTGACGGCGTGCCGATCGAGACGAGCGTGAAGCTGGGGAGCTACGCGGACCTTCGCAACAGCCAAGGGCTGGACGATTCGGTGCTGTCGGCGGCTTGGGCGGCGAAGGTTGTTCGGCTCGCGGGGACTGGCGGCCAGGCCCCTGTTATGTGCGGGATTTCGGGCGAGCAGTGGGCGAGTTCGGCGCGGCGTCAGCTGAACGCGCGGCTCTCCAAGCGTGAGGTGACGAATGATCCCTTCACGGGCGAGCAGGTCCGGTCGGCGCTGCCCAAGCCGATCATCGCGGCGCTGGCGATGGGCGGGCAGGTGCGGGACCAAGTGTACCGGGCCGCTAAGGAGCTGGCGGGGATGAGCGGCGGTGTGCGGATCTTTGCCGGGAACGAGATTATCATTTTGCCCGACCAGCGCGGGCGTGGCCGGGCCAACCAGGCGGGGCGTGATCCGGGGTTTCGCAACGCGTTGTTGGAGCAGCGGCAGGCGATAACGAGCCAGAAGCAACAGATTGTGAGCAGGATGAACGATCGTTCGATCTCGGTGGAAGCGCGGGCCAAGCTCAACACGGAGCTGGTGCGGTTGAGCACACAGGAAGAGGCGATCCAGCAGGAGATCAACGAACTGTTCCGCCAGCCTTAGTGGTGGTTGATCGGTAGATAGTGCTTGATTTCTCGCGTGTGCGCAATAGCTTCGTTGTGGAGCTTGTGAGCCAAAGTCGAACTTTATCAAGAGCGAAAAAGAAAGACCACGCCGTCCATGGCGTGGTCTCTCTGCTTCGTCGGGGCGTTCACGTGTGTGAACGGGCTTTGTGTTTGCGTTGATGAACTCTTACGCGGCGCGTCTGACTCGTCGCTTGGTGGCGACGGGTCGCTCTTCGATGATGCGCTGGGCGGGTGGGTTGATGAGGACGTCGACCATTTCCATAGGCGTGCTGGCGTAGATGTGGACGCCGATCTCGTCGGCGAGCCCGGCGGCGCGGTTGAAGACTCCGCCGCCGACGGCGATCTTCATGTGGGGCACGGCCGCGATCTCGCGGATAGTGTCGATGAGGCCTCGGATGCCAGGGAGGTCTGAGGGCCCGGCGGCGAAGATGAGAAGGGTGTCGGGACGTGCCTCGTGGACCTGCGCGAGGATTTCGTCGCTGGGGAGTTGCCCGCCAGCGAAGGTGACGGTGAAGCCAGCCGCTTCGAGGAGGTCGGTGGCCATCTGGGCGCCGAGCTCGTCCCCCTCGGTAGGCCCGCAGCAGGCGAAGACGGACTTTCCGCTGCGTGGCGCGAGAGGGAGTTGAGCCGTGATGCGATCGACGGTGACGCGGAGGAGCCGGGTGGCCATCTGGTAGCTCATGCGGGTGAGCTGGTCCTCGCGATGAAGGCGTTCGATGAGGTTGTAGGTGGGCCAGAAGAGGTCGTTGATGAGCTGGCGTGGGGTCGTCCCTTGGCCGGTGAATTCTGAGACGAGCTGGCGTGTGCCTTGGCGATCGCCGGTGATTAGAGACTCGAACAACCGTTCCACCATCAAGTCGTGGTCCATCCGTGGATTCTCCGCCGTAAGGAATCGTCGTCGGCCCAGTTCCACCAAGGCCGAGAGAAGTTATGAGCTCCGCGACGATCCCCGTCGGGGGACTGCACCGGCCGTGTGGCCGGACCCACCAGTCGGGAGGTGTATCGAGCGTGATGGATCGATCGCGTGAATGATGAGTGTGTGCGGCGCGGAGGGTCCGTCCGATCATCGCGCGGTCTGATAAATCTGGTCTGGGTGAGTTCCAGAGTGGATCAGACCAAACGCTGAGTTTTCGGAGAGGCAACGCGGAGAGACGCGGAGAAAGCCGGGGTGTGAACCGAGGGTGAGAACGGGGCGGGGTCAGCCCGCGTTCTTGACGCCGCGGTAGCAGACGCAGATGCCCAGCGAGAGCCCGGTGCTGACGACGGCTTCGAAGCCAGCCTCGGCGATGCGAGTGCAGAGCGTGGCGCGAGGCATGAAGCTTCCCACGGATTTGGGGAGGTATTTGTACGCCCCGGACTTGTCGCCGCTGATGAGCGTGGCGGTCCGGGGCATCACCCAGCCGCAGTAGAAATCATTGAACCAGCGGACCGGGGCGAACGAGGGGCGGTCGAACTCGAGTATGACGAGCCGGCCGCCGGGCTTGAGGACGCGCGCGAACTCGGAGAGAGCCTTGAGCGGGTCGGCGACGTTGCGGATACCGAAGGCTATGGAGACGACGTCGAAGGTCGCGTCGGGGAAGGCGAGGTTCTGGGCGTCGCCCTCGGAATATGAGATCTTGTTCCGGAGAACGCTGGGCTGAGTTGATTTTTTCTCGCTGGCGATGACGAGCATCTCGGGCGTGAAATCGACGCCGACGACGCTGGCGGCGGGGGAGAGTTTGGCGAAAGCCTGGGTGAGGTCGCCGGTGCCGCAGGCGACGTCGAGGACTCGGTCGCCCAGACGGACGCGGGCGGCTCGGACGGCGAAGCGGCGCCAGGCTTGATCCTGCCAGAGGGAGTGAACACGGTTGTTGAGGTCGTAGCTTTTGGCGATGGCGGAGAACATTCCGCGTACGCGGCGAGGCTTGTCGGCGCGGGCGTGGAGGTCGGCGAGCTCGACGTCGGTCCAGGCCGGGCTGGCCTGGGGAGTTGAAGCGGGTGATGCGGGTGTGGTTGGGGGCATAGAGGTCGATGATAGTTCGTGGGTGGGCGGAGTTCGGAGCCGGTGTGGAACGGGCCGTAGTATTCTGGGTGGGCGGGTGTCGTTCTTTTGATTCGACTGCCGCGTTCCTTTGGAGACAGGCTCATGAAGCAGTTCACTTGGTTGAGCACGTCGGTTGTTGTGTTGGCCTTGCTGGTGGGGGTGGGCGGGTGTACGACCAACCCGACGACGGGGCGTTCGCAGTTCAACACGTTGAGCCGGGCCGACGAGATTAAGATCGGGACAGACGCATTGCCGGGGCTGACGCAGGAGTACGGCGGGAAGGTTCCGAACCTGGAGTTGGAAAACTATTTCACGTCGCTGGGCAAGCAGCTTGCGGCGACGACCGAAGCGGACAACCCGTCGTTGCCTTGGGAGTTTACGCTGCTGGACTCTGACGTGATCAATGCGTTCGCGTTGCCGGGTGGCAAGGTGTTCGTGTCGCGTGGGCTGGCGGAGAAGATGGACAACGAGGCGCAGCTGGCGTCGGTGGTGGGGCACGAGATCGGGCACGTGACGGCGCGGCACACGAGCGAACGGATGTCTCAACAGATCGGCGCGGGGATCGCGGCGGCGTTGGCGGGCGTGATCGTGGGTGGCGTCACCGATAACGACACGATCAAGGCGGCGGCCCCGGTGGCGTTTGGGGCGGGAAGTCAGTTGATTGTTCTGAGCTTCAGCCGCGATCAGGAGCTGGAGGCTGATGAGCTGGGGATGCGGTACATGACCAAGCTGAACTACGACCCCAAGGGTGCGCAGCAGGTGATGGAATTGCTCGAGCGTGAATCGGGGGGCGGCGGCGGCGGGTTGTTCGATAAGTTTCTCGCGACGCACCCGGACCCGGCGGCGCGGGTGGAGGTTGTAAAGAAGAAGCTGGCCAACGAGTATGCGTACACGCAGGGCAACCCGCAGTACCACTTGCATGCGGACCGGTTCAAGCAGAACTTTCTGGCGAAACTACCCGCGAAGGCCCCGGCGAAGAAAGTGGACGCCTTGGGTGGCCGGGTGTTTGATCTTTCCCAACCTGCGGGATGGTGCTCGGTGTGTGCGTCACGTGGGCCAGCGGTGCATTCGGCCAAGGAGATGAGCTTAGCGGGCGCGTTTGCGAGCGGAAGCGTGGTGACTTCCGTGACACCATGATTGAAGGGTGAAGTTCGAGAGTGTAATTCAAGGGTGGGCGGGTTCCGGTGCGATCGTCGTGCGGGCCGATGGGCGATGGTCCCCGCTCGGGGGGTGCCCTAACATTTTTACGGTGGTCGGCCATCCGCAATGCCTTGCGTTCGCAGGGCCGGATCTTTTTTAGAGTTGAAACCGCCCCTTCGGGGCCGGGCTTTGCGTCCTTTGGGATGCAAGGCTTTGGAGCCGGTGTCTCCGCCTTTCTGACCGAGGCGACGAGGGACCGGCCAAGGACATGAAGATTTATGATCGATGAGAACCTGATCGCTTCCCTCGGGATCGACGACGCCGAAGCCGACGCGATGCTGCGTCAGGCCTACGGGGCCACGGCCTCGGCCTCGCCTGAGGAGTACATGGACTCGCTGATGGGCGAGCAGATGGAGGCCCTGGAACCCAACAAGATCATCAAGGGCAAGGTCATTGGCTTTGCGGGTGATGACGTGGTGGTCGAGGTGGGGCTGAAGAGCGAAGGGCTGATCCCTAAGGAAGAGTTCGAGGGCATCGACGTCAAGATCGGCGAGGTGTACGAGCTGCTGCTGGAGTCGATGGAGGGCGAGAGCGGGCTGGTGCAGCTTTCCAAGCGCAAGGCCGACCGGATGATGTCGTGGCGGCGGATCATGGACACGACCAAGGAAGGCGACGTGGTGGAAGGCACCGCGATGCGCAAGATCAAGGGTGGGCTGCTGGTGGACATCGGCGTGCCGGTGTTCCTGCCCGCGTCGCAGGTGGACGTGCGTCGGCCCGGCGAGATCGGCGAGTTCATCGGTCGCAAGGTTCGCGCGGTGATTTTGAAGATTGACCTGGAGCGGCGCAACATCGTCATCAGCCGTCGCAAGCTGATCGAAGAGGAGCGCGACTCGGCCAAGAAGCGGCTGATGGAGACCTTGAAGGAAGGCGACATTGTGACCGGCGAGGTCAAGAACATCGCCGACTTCGGCGCGTTCGTGGACCTGGGCGGGATCGACGGGCTGCTGCACATCACGGACATGTCGTGGGGCCGGATCAACCACCCCAGCGAGCTGCTGAAGATGGGTCAGAAGGTGGAAGTGAAGGTTCTGAACATCGACCGCGAGAAGGAGAAGATCGCGCTGGGCCTGAAGCAGCGCGAGGCCTCGCCTTGGGCAGAGATCGAGAAGAAGTACCCGGTGCAGAGCCGCGTGACGGGCAGCGTGGTGAACATCATGTCGTACGGCGCGTTCGTGCGGCTTGAGGACGGGATCGAGGGGCTGGTGCATATCTCCGAGATGTCGTGGACACGCCGCGTGAATCACCCGAGCGAGGTCGTGCAGCCGGGTCAGAGTGTCGAGGTTGTGGTTCTTGAGATCAACAAGGATAAGCAAGAGATCAGTCTGGGCATGAAGCAGATCGAGGTCAACCCGTGGGAGTTGGTCAGCGAGAAGTACCCGCCGGGGACGATCATCGAGGGCAAGGTGCGGAACCTGGCCAACTACGGCGCGTTTGTAGAGATCGAGCCGGGGATCGACGGGTTGCTGCACATCAGCGACATGT
>CAZIMT010000094.1:0-13295 GCA_964540295.1 uncultured Phycisphaeraceae bacterium | reverse complement strand
CTGCTCGTTGACCCTTGTGCTTTGAGCTTTGCTCGTTCGAACCTGCCCGATCAAACCTGAATGCCATCTTCTGGCATGACCAATCCGGAGCGTCCGATGACTCGCTCTCACATTCGTTCCAACGCCCGTTCCAACCTTTCCTTTGGGGGTGACACGAACACTCCGACGGGCCGGGCCTCGCGGCTGCGCCGGATGGCGGGGCGGGTTGGGTTACGCGTCGGTGAGAGGGCGAAGTTCGCCCAGCAGATCGAGCAGCTTGAGGCCAGGGTGATGCTGGCTGGCGACCATGCGAGTTTCAGTCAGTTTCCGAACGTGAACTCGGGGGACACGATTGTTCTCAACGCGACGACCGGCCTGGGGAGCAGGCCTGGGATTATCGAAGCGCTGGGCGCAGGGATCACGGAGCAGAACGATCTGTTCAGGTTCACGGCGGTGCAGAATCTCAACAAGCCGACGGGCGCGACAGATCTCGTGACGATCCGAGCCAGCACTCTGGCGTTCGGGAACGTGCTGAACTCGCGGGTGGAGGTGTACACGCTGGGGGTGGCGAACACGGCGGTGTTCGTGGCGGGTTCGTCGGGCGACGGGATATTGACGAGCGGGACGCCGACAGACGGGTGGGTGGGTCTGATCGCGACGCCGGGCGTGACGTATTACGTGGTGGTGAAGACGGACGTGGCGTCGGGGGCTGGTTCGAGCGGGCAGTACACGCTTTTGATTGACGGGATCACGGAAGTGTCGGCGCCAAATGCGGGCACGGGAGTGGTGAACCCCGCGGTCAGGAACTTGACGCAGCTTGGCGAGGATGTTGTGTATTCGATCACCACGCCCAGTGGTGTTTCTTTCAATAGTTTGGCAACCGCGATCGCGAAGGCATCGAGCAACCCTCCGCTCGCGACGGACTTTGATCCGCGGCTGGACATCTTCGATTCGGCTGGCACTTTGTTGACGTTCGATGACGACTCGGGCCGATTGAACGATTCGTTCTCGACGTTCAGGGGCGCGGCGAGTTCGACGTATTACATCCGGGTGCGGAGCGATCGTTTACAGGCGGGGAACGGTGCGACTGGTCCCTTCCAGTTGTTTGCGGACTTTGCGGCCAGCGTGATCACGGTTGATCCGGTGACGCGGCGCGGTGCTGCCTCTGGCACGGCTGGCAACGAAGCGACGACTCTGTTCTCGTTCCAGGCTCAGGGAACGGGTTTGGCGATCATTACAGCGTTGTCCGGGAATCCTCCGGTGAACAACGCGTTGCGGTTGTTCAATGTGGAAGGCGGGTTCCTCGCGTTCAACGACAACCTTGTGACGCTCAACGCACAGATCGAGATCACGCTTGAGGGTGGCAGGACGTACTACGGCGTCGTTCAGGCGTTCGGTGATTCGGCCCCGGGGCCGATCAGCGTGTTCGTGGACGCGAATCACACGTTCAACTCGACAAACTCGGCCGGTCCGCTGGACGACTACGCGAGCGGGAGCGACTTCGGGAACGCGACCCCGTTAACCTGGGGTGCTCCGCGAAACATGCCCAACTGGCTCGCGACGACGGACATCAACTCGACGAACCAACTGACTGACCGGAACAAGGTTGTCATCAGCCAGATTTCGGGGCGCATTCACGACACGGGGGACAGCGATCTGTTCAGCATCATCGCGCCGGTAGATATGCTCGCGGACTTCGCGGGCAAGCCCGATCCGGCTTCGCCGTTCGGGCAGTGGCGGGTGGATCACAGGCCCGGGACACGCCTTCAGGTGCTTCTGAGGGCTAACGATGGGTTCATTTTCACTCCCACCGTGGAAATCGTCGATTCGCAGGGCAATCTGCTGGGGTCCAACAGCGGCGTGTTCGCCGGGAATCCGGCGGGCTTCCCGATGGGCGCTTCAGCCGGTTTCTGGGACCCGGCGAGTTTTCCGCAGACCATGACGATTCCATTGAACGGCTGGCAGCCGGTAGGAGGCGCTGAGGGGCCAAAGGTATGGGGCGGTGAGACTTACTTTATTCGCGTGAGCGGCTCGGTGAAGGGCCGGTACACGTTGACGGTGTTCGCGGACACGATGGTGCCGCTGGTTGCGCCGGAGAACAATGTTCGGACGGACAACAAGTCAGTCACGATCGATCAGTTGGACGGCCCCGCCATTTTCACGGGGCTCGCGACCGGGCTCGGGATCGGGTCGACGACCGGCGATGCGCGCTATGGGGGCGGGTTCAGCGGCACGTTCAGTCGGAGCGGCGGGTTTGAGCGAGGGTATCAGATTGGGACTGGCAGTCTGAACGGGTTGGCACCGGGCTTCAATCCTCTGGCGGCCGGGACCGGCATGGTCCGACTGGAAGAGTCCACGCTGGGCGGGATCGAGTCCTACACGGACAGCGATCTGTTCTCGTTCATCGCGCCGTTTTCCGGGACGTTCGAGGTTCGCGTGAACACTACACAGTTGAACGATTCGTTCAACGAGTTTGTGGCGGACGGCGAAGAGGCGCAGCCGCCGACAGTTACTATTAACGCGAGCCAGACCAAGGTCTACGACAGCCCGCTAGACTCGGCGTTGCGGATCTTTGACAACGATTTCCAGCAGATTGGTTATAACAACGACAACAGCGCGATCGAGGGTGAGCAGGGTGTGGCGTCGGTGGGGAGCCTTGGGAACCGGCAGTATCACCGGCGTGACGCGCGTCTGGTGCTGAATATTGAGGCCGGGAATACGTATTTCATTCAAGTCGAGCAGGGGCAGCTCGCGAACCTGACCGCGCGGGCGTCGGACTCGACGCAGCCGGTGGATTGGGCGCGAGCGCTGGGTTCGTACGAGTTGCTGATCCACTCGATGCCGAATCTGAACTTTGTGGACGATCACTCCAACTCGTTCCAGCTCGCGACGGTGTTCCCGATCAACTCGGACCCGACGCAGGCGAACAACACGGCGTCGGCGTTCCTGACGGGGCGGGTCGAGACGAACACGGACACGGACCTGTTCACGTTCATCGCTCCTGCGCGCGGGACGTTTAATGTGACGCTGACGCGCCCGAGCGGGTCGCTGCTGGGAATCGTGAACATCCTCGACGGTCAGCAGCAGGTGGTTCGCAGCGGCGCGGCCGCGACCGATGGCTCGCTGAGCCTGACAGGCCTCACCATGGTTCCGGGTGATCGGTTCTACGTGCAGGTGTTCGGCTCCGGCGGGACGACGGGCGATTACCGGATCGCGGTCAGCAACGTCGGCACGAGCGACGACTTCGCAGACTTTGGCCAGAGCGTGCGGAGCACGTTGATCCCGCAGTTTGATTTCCTGGGGTCGGGGACGGTCAGCGGCCGAATCGAGCAGCCGGGCGACACAGACATTTTCCGCTTCACGGCGTTTGATTTCCAGACGATGGCGATCAACGTCACCAGTTCTTCGTCGACCCTGAACCCGACGGTGACGGTGTATGAGGGGGGCTTGGACGGCGGGTCGCCGGCGGCACTGGCGAACCCGAACTCAAACCTGCTGCGGATCGGGTTTAATGATGACATTTCGGTTTCGGACCGGAACGCGCAGGTTTCGTTCCCGGTGTCGCCGAATCGGACAAGCGCTGGCCGGACGTTCCGGTATTACTACGTGGTGGTGAGCGGTTCGGACAGGAATGTTGATTACGGGAACTACCAGGTCACGGTGACGTTCCCGGCGACGGACGACCACCCGGACGCGGGCGAGTTCACGTTCGCGGACACGATCGCGGTGGACACGGCCACGGGGGCGGGGACGGCGACGGGTCGGACCGAGTCGCTGGCGGACACGGATCTGTTCAAGTTCACGGCCCCGGCTGGCGGCGAGGCGGGAGTGGTGGTGACGCGGCCGACGGGGAGCACGGCGATCCCGAGGGTGACGATCATCGATCTTTCGACCGGCTCTGCGGTGGTGATCGCGACGGGCACGGCGAGCGAGAACGGGGTGAACTTCAACCCCGCGGACACGGGTATTTTCCAGGTGGGCCGCAGTTCGGTGTACTACGTGCTGGTGGAGAACACGGGGGGCCGATTCGGGCAGTACACGGTGAGCGTGGGCGCTCCGGCGGTGGATGATTACCCGAACATCGGGGAGTTTTCGCTGGCGTATGAGATCCCGCTGGTGACGTCGACAGGCGACGGGACGCTGGGGAGTGGCGTGGTGGGGGATTTGACAAACCCGCGGCTGCAACCCAGCAACGACACGGACCTGTTCAAGTTCCGGCCGATCGATGACGGTCCGGTTGCGATTTTGGTGAGCAGCTTCTCGGGTTCGGTGGGGCGGTTTGCGCCGCGGATCCGGATCTTTGACGTGAGCGGGAACCTGCTTCCGGGCGGCGATGTTTCGGCGACCGGGATCCCGAGCACGAACAACCCGTCGCAGGTCACGTTCACATTTACGAACGGTCTGCAGGGCGTGACGTACTTCATCTTGGTGTCGGCGGTGAACGGCTTGGCACCGCCGGCGACGCTGACGGGCGAGTACAGGGTGTTCGTGGACACGTTCTCGACTACGGGCGGAGACGGGAGCGATCCTGGCGAGATCAATTTCAGCTCTCCGAGCGCGTTGAACCTGAGCCCGCGCACGGGCGACGGCTTTGCGACCGACCTGATCAACGCCCCCGGTGATAGAGACCTCTTCACGTTCACGCTGCCTGCGGGCGCGAACGGTCAGGCGTTCGTGCAGGTTGTGACGCCGGGCGGTTCGATCTTGGACGCGGCGGTGACGATCCTGAACGCTCCGAGCGAGCTGTCGGTGGTGACGAGCGATTCGGCGGGCATCCCCGGCGCGACGGCGAACGCGAGGTTCACGAGCGTTGGCGGGCAGCAGTACTGGGTGATCGTGACCGGTCTGGGCGCGGGAGTGGGGGCGTACACGCTGCGTGTGAACACCCAGCCAGCGTTGCAGTACCTGTACTACCCCGAGGGCTATGCCAGCCCGGCGATCCGCGAGTTTGTGTCTATCTCGAACAACAACAGCACCGCGGTGACGTATTCGATTCTCGCGTACTACGAGGACGGATCGGCGCCGACGGTGCTCGTGAATCAGGCGGTGATCGGGGCGGGCTCGCGCAGCGGCATCACGACCAGTGACGCCGCCAACGGGACGTTCAACGGGCTCAAGCAGTTCACGCCGTATTCGCTGGTGATCCAGTCCACCGGCCCGCTGGGGGCGACGCTGGCGCATTACGATTTCAGCAGCACGGTTGGCGATAGCTTCAGCGAGACGCTGAGCCCCGAATGGACGTTCGCGCGGGTGGAGCGGAATCCGGGCGCGGTGAGTGACTTCATCGTCTACTACAACCCCAACACGTTCGCGGTGCAGGTGACGTTTACGGCCTACACGGCGACCGGGGCGTTTACTTCGGTTGTGCAGACCGTGCCGGGGCTGCAGCGTTTCGGGCTGAGCATCAACGATGTTTCGAACCTCCCGAACGGGATCTTCGGGATGAGGCTGACGGCGGTGCCGGTGAACAGCGCCGATGCCTCGAACTTCCTGGGGATCACGGCGGCGTTGTCGCACTATGACGCCGCGAATCGTGGCGGGTTCGGGTTTATAGGAGACTCCGAGGGCGGTTCGACGACGGGGGCGATCGCGTCGCTTACCAACGGCGATTCGGTCACGGGCGAGGTCGTCATCCTCAACGCGACGTCGGCCGCGGCGATTGTAAATCTCTCGGGCAAGTACCTGACCACGGGTTTGCCGGACCTGATCCGCACGCTGACGATCCCCGCGTTCGGGCAGCTCGTGCTTCGCGGCACTGACCTGAACCTGGTGAGGAATCAGACGGTCGGACTGCGGTTTGACTCCAACGTGCCCGTGAGCATCACGGCCAGTCAGCGTCAGAACGGCGAGGCGGACGCGACCTCGACGGCGGTGGAGGGTGCGACGTCGTTCTTCTTCGGCGACGGGTTCGTGAACACCGCGCTGGCTGGTTCGTTCTACTTCGAGACGCTCGCGTTCTACAACCCGACGGGCCAGGCCACGACTGCGACGATCCGGCTGCTGTTCACGGGCGTGAACGACTTCATCACGGTGAGCGTGCCGATCGCCGCTCGCGGGTTCGCGCAGCTTAAGCTGCACGAGCTGCCGCAGTTGATCGTGGATCGGCCGGGGCTGAACTTCTATTCGATCCAGGTGGACTCGATCGTCCCGATCGCGGCGACGCTGACGCACTACGACTTGTTCCTGGGCGGCGGATGGACGACCAACGGTGTGCCGCTGGGCCTGACCAATTCGTTCGGCTCGATTGTGTGAACGAGGCGAACGAGCGGATCCGCGTTCCGCTGAACATTCGACCACTGAGGGGCGGGCTTTCCCGCCCCTTTTTCATGGATGCGTTGTGCGAGATACTCGTGCGAGGGACTTGCGGATTGAGCTACTTTGGTGCTTCGCGCGAGATGGTCTTCCAAAGTTGATCGAGCTGGACCGTGGTCATTGCGTTGTCGTGGGACGAGCCCGGTGCGAGGAGCGAAACGCGAAGTTCTTCGAGGGCCCAGCGGTAGCGATCGATGAGCGGAGGGAGTCGGCCTCGTTGCATGGCCCATTCCCCTGCCCCGAGGTTGACCGCGGCGGCTGCCCTTCGCGCGAGAGGGAGCGGGGCCTTGGTGTTGGCCTTGGTATTGGAGTTGGCCTTGGCGTTGGAAGCGGTGGGCGAGGACGGATTGGATTCGTGATCGCTCTCGCTTGCTGATTCGGACTCGGCCGCCGCTCTTTCGCGAGACATCTCGGCCGCGACCCAGCCCGTGAAGCGTTTCCAATGAGGGGTGAATTGACGCAGCGAGGTTGACTCGGCCTGGGAGCCGTCTTCGCGGAGCGAGAGGAGCCGGAGCCGCATCGCCTCAACGTAGCGTGGGTAGTTCTGGAGATGTTCCCAGGTGACGAGCGAGAGAAAGCCTTGCGGCATGAGGTACGCGGCGTGCTCGCGGATATCGGCGATGCTCTCGGCCCAGAGGCGTGGTGTGCCGCCGGCGAGACGCTGCGCGACTCGGGCGCGAGGTTCAAGGAAGCTGGCGACGGTGTCGCAGACCTCGCGAGCGACGGAGGAGAGGCGGCCCCAAGAGTTCGCGCGGCGCGACTCGAAGTCTGATTGAGAACGGAGCGGGGGCTCGCCGTCGAGGAACGTTCGCTCGGCGATGATGCTCGTGATGTGGTCGCGGAGATCACGTTCGCTGCCGAAGAGGCTGAACTGTTTAGTCATGTCCTTCCATTGCGGGTGGGCATCGAGGTAGTAGCCGACCTCGTCGTGGCAGGCGATGGAATAGAGGCGGCGTGCGCCGAGGTTGGTGTGCAGGCGTGCTTGGTGTGCGGAGGCGAGGAGGGTGAGGGCCGCGGAATCGCCGCGGTCGGTGAGTGCCGGGTGGGCAACGACGGCAGTGCCGTTGTGTTCGGTTTCGATCGAGTCGGGGAGGTTTCCAAAGTCCCAAGTGGTGAGGCCGGGGCGTTCGAAGCGGTGACGTTCGCGTGCGGCGCGAGCTTTTTCGGCGCGAGCTTGGAGGCGTTGTTGGAGCGCGGCGAGGTCTCGGTCGGCGGCGATCTCTCGGCCTTGGTGATCGATGATGCGGATGCGAGGGCGGAGATGATCGGGGAGAGATTTGAAGGACCACGCGGTTAGATCGACGTGGAGCGTGAAGAGGATTTCAATCGCTTCACTCATCGAGCGCGGCAGCGAGCCTTCGCGGAAGGTGATCGATTCGGCGAGCGTAGTGGCGATGTGAGAGAGAGTTCCTCTGGCGTTGATCGCGGCACGCTGAGCCTTGGGGAGAGACTTGATGAGAGCCTGGATGATGTCAGGGAGGATCCCGGGCACGGCCCATTGGGTTGAATCGGTGGAGATTTCGTGCAGGTTTTCGAGAGAAATGGTGATGGTGAGGCCGTCCTCGTCCTTGCCTGGGGCGAGGGCGAACTCGAGCGGGCAGAGCACCGGTTGGTTGCTGGGGCCGAGCGTGATGGAATCGGGGAAGAGCGTTGGGTCGAGCGCGTGGCGGGCGTCGAGGCGGAGAAGATCTTCGACGGAGAGCGTGAGGAGTCGCGGGTTGTTCTTTTCAGCGCCCGCCCGCCAAGATTCGAAGGCTGTTGGTTCGGCGATGTGATCGGGGATTCGAGATTTGAACCAGTTGGCGAGCTGGTCCTCGTCGATGAGCGCGTCGCGGCGGCGTAAGCGTGCGGCGGCGGCGCGGGCTTGTTCGTGGGCTTCACGGTTGTGGCGCATGAACGGTGCGTCGAGGTTCCACTTTCCTTGGGCGAGCGCTTCGCGGATGAAGATGGTGCGAGATTTCTGCGGATCGTGGGGAGCGAGGTCGGTGCGGCGGCGCGGGACAACGACGATGCCGCTCATGCTGAGGCGCTCCCACGCGGCGGGCTGGCCGGTGTCGGCGTCGAGGTGCGGGTCGGTGATCTGGCGACGGAACATGTGGGCGGCGAGCTGTTCGATCCAGTCGGGATCGATCTTGGCGACGGTGCGCGCGTAGAGGCGTGTGGTCTGGACGACCTCGGCGGCCATGATCCACTTCGGGCCTTTTTTGAACAACGCGGAGCCGGGGAAGATCTGGACGACGTTTCCGCGGACGCCGCGGTAGTCGAAGGAGCCGTCGCCCTCGCGGCAGGCGACGTTGGTGATGAGGCCGGTGAGGAGGGCGCGGTGGATTGCGTCGTCGGTTGCGAGCTTGAGTGATCGCTGGAGCTTGAGTTCTTGGGCGATGTCGGCGAGCTGGCGGGCGGTTTCGGACCACTCGCGCATGCGGGTTGGTGAGAGGAAGTGATCGCGGCACCAGGCGACGAGCGAGCCTTGGGAAAGTGAATCGGCGGCGTGGGTGTACTGGTCCCAGAGTTTGAGGAGCGAGAGAAAATCGCTGGATTCGTGCCGAAAGACGGACTGGGCGCGGTCGGCGTCGTCTTGGCGGCTCATGGGGCGTTCGCGTGGGTCCTGAATGGAAAGAACGGCGGAGAGGACGATGAGTTCGTTCAGAGATTGTTCGTGCTCGGCGGCGAGGAGCATGCGCGCGATGCGCGGGTCGAGGGGGACCTGCGCGAGCGTGGCGCCGATCTTCGTGAGTTTTCCCTCGGGCGACGCTTCGCTGATTGCTCCGAGCTCGAAGAGTGTTTCGTAGCCGTCTTGGATCGCGCGCGGGTCGGGCGGGTCGAGGAAGGGGAAGGTTTCGATGTTGCCGAGCTCGCGGCCCAAGCCCTTCATGCGGAGGATGACGCTGGCGAGGTTGGTGCGTCGGATCTCGGGGTCGGTGAAGGCGGGGCGTGCGTCGAAAGAGTCTTTGCTGTAGAGGCGGACGCAGACGCCCGCGGCCACGCGTCCGCAGCGGCCCGAGCGCTGGTTGGCGGAGGCGCGCGAGATCGGTTCAATGGGGAGAGATTGGATTTTCCTGCTGGGGTCGTAGCGGCTGAGGCGCGCGAGGCCGGTGTCGATCACGAAGCGGATGCCGGGGACGGTGAGGGAGGTTTCGGCGACGTTGGTGGCGAGGATAACGCGCGGTTGGCCGTCGAGGTTGCGATGGAAGATGCGGTCCTGCTCGTCGTTGGTGAGGCGTGAAAAGAGCGGCAGGACTTGCAGATTGAGCTGGCGGCGTGCGATGGCGTCGCCCGCGAGGCGGATCTCGCGTTCACCGGGGAGGAAGACGAGCGTGTCGCCGGGCGGGCCTGAGATGAGGAGGAGTTCTTCGACGGCGTCGGCGATAGATTCGACGTTGATGAAGTCGGTGCGTTCGTCGCTGCTCGACGTTGGGCGGTAGCGTGTTTCGACGGGGAACATTCGGCCCGAGACTTCGATGACCGGGGCAATGAAGGGGCCGCCGAAGTGGTCGCTGAAACGGCGAGTGTCAATGGTGGCGGAGGTGATTATGAGGCGGAGGTCTGGGCGTTTGGGCAGGAGGAGTTTGAGGTAGCCGAGGAGGAAATCGATGTTGAGCGAGCGTTCGTGAGCCTCGTCGATGATGATTGTGGAATAGGCGCGAAGTTGTGGGTCGCTGGCGAGTTCGGCGAGGAGGATGCCGTCGGTCATGACCTTGATGGCGGTGCGTGGTGTGGTCTGGTCTTGGAATCGGACCTTGACGCCGACCAGGCCGGGGTTTGGGCCGCCGAGCTTTTCGGAACGTTCTTCGGCGATGCGTGCGGCGACAGCGCGAGCGGCGAGCCGGCGAGGTTGGGTGTGCCCGATGATGCCGGGATGACGGCGGGGCGTCGCCGAGGTGGAACTGTTCGCCAGTTCGAAGAGAATCTGCGGGAGCTGGGTGGTTTTGCCCGAGCCGGTTTCGCCGCAGACGACGACGACCTGATGAGTGCGCACGGCGTCCTCGATTTCGGCGCGACGTTCGAGAATTGGAAGGGTGCCGGGCGGTGAGGGCATGAGTAGGCCAAGCGTACACCGATGGAAGAGTGCGTTGGAACTGAACGAGGGTTTGAGGCGGGCTGAGCGAGGTTACGAGATCTTCACGCAGATTTGATGCAGAATTGGCGGGGCTTTGGTCGTGTTCGGTTAGAATGCGGTTGGCCCGCGCTTCGAGGCGTCGGTTCTGTCTTCCTTACTCTCGGATTCACGGAGACTTTGAAGAAGGAGCATCTCATGTTCAGCATCGCGCGCGGCATGGTCTGGGTTGGCGGCGGGTGTGCGTTCGTCGGCATATCGGTGCGGAGCGTTTCCGCGCTCGCCGGGCAGGCGGGGGCGGCTTCAGAACCGGCCATCGTGTACCACGGCGAGGCGAAGGTGCTGAACTTGGACGCGACGTGCGTGGCTGTTCGGGTTGATCGCTCAGATCGTGGCGTGGCGGCGGCACGCGTGGAAGCAGCGGTGGCCGCGGCGGGTTTGGTTGGCGCTGTAGTCGAGGCGTACCCAATTTCGGGATGGTTTCTAGTTCGGCTTCCGGCGGTGCCGGGCGTCGCGGCGCGTGACTTAAACGCGATTCGCGCGATCGTGGCGGTGATTTCGAGGTCGAGGTTGTACGCGACGCCGGTGTTTATCGATGACTTTGGCGGGCCGTTGTTGATCGCGCCAGACCTGATGGTGGGGTTTGAGCCGGGCACGGCGGCGGGGAAGCGAGACGCGGCGCTCGCGGCGTGCGGCGCGGGGGCGTTGCTCGCGCGAGATTGGAACGAGCTCGCGGGCGTGGACTTTGTCAGCGGTGGATCTCTCGACGGGTTCCGGGTGCTGGCGGTCGCGCGGGCGTTGGCGGCGATGCCGGGCGTTGCGTTCGCGGAGCCTGACACGGTGTTCACGGGGCGGAGCTTGCTGATCCCGAACGATCCGTTGTTCGCGCAGTGCTGGGGATTGCGGAACACGGGGCAGAGCGGCGGGCTGGCGGACTTTGACATGGACGCGGAGGAGGCGTGGGATATCACGGCGGGGTCGTCGAGCGTGATCACCGCGATCATCGATACGGGCGTTGACGTGGCTCACCCAGATTTGAATTTGGTAGCGGGAAACGATTTCACGGGTGCTTCACCGGCGGACGGCACTCCAAAGAACAGCTTTGACAACCACGGGACGGCCGTCGCGGGGTGCGTGAGCGCGAGGATCAACAACGGCTTGGGCGTGGTTGGCGTCGCGCCGGGAACGCGGAGCGCGTCGGCGCGGACGTTTGTTTCCACCAATTCGAGCGGGAACTGGACGAGTTCGGCGAGCTGGACGGTGGATGCGCTGACGTGGGCTTCGACGATCGGCGCGCGAGTGACCAACAACAGCAACGGGTACGGGTTCACGTCATCGGCGATCGAGGCGGCGTATGCGAGCACGCGGAACAACGGGATCGTTCACTTCGCGAGCGCGGGCAACAGCGGCACGTCGGGTTTGGGATACCCGGCGAGCGTGCCCACGGTGAACGCGGTCGCGGCGACGAACCGGTTCGGACAGCGTGCGAGCTTTAGCACATGGGGGCCGGGGCTGGATTTCTCGGCGCCCGGGCAGGACATCAACTCAACAGATAGGCTGGGGTCACCGGGGTATGTTTCGGGCGATTATGCGGTGGTGAATGGGACGTCGTTCGCGTCGCCGTACACGGCCGGTGTGGCGGCGCTGGTGGTGTCGCAGTGCCCGGGGTTGACAGCGATCGAGGTCGAGCGGGTGATGCAGCGGAGCGCGACTGATTTGGGCGCGCCCGGGTATGAAACGAACTTTGGCTGGGGTCATGTGAACGCACGGGCGGCGCTCGACCTGGTGCGGAAGAACCCGATCGGCACGCAGCCGAGCGAGGCGGTGGTGTGCGCGACGGGGAGCGCGAGTTACTCGATCGCGGCATCGGGCGTGAGTGCGCTCTCGTTCCAGTGGCAATACCGCGGCGGCGTTGCGACGGACTGGATCAACCTCGCGAACGGTGTAAACTCGGTGGGCGGGGAGTTCGTGCTGAATGCGACGGGTGTTTCGACGGTGGCGCTGTCGGTGAACCACTCGCCTTCGGCGTGGGCCAATTCCGGCGAGGTTCGTTGCGTGGTCAGCGGGGTGTGTGCGAGCGTGACGAGCAACGTGGCGGCGCTGAGGGTTTGCGCGGCGGACTTTGACTGCAACGGGTTCCTGGCGGGTGACGACTTTGACCAGTACGTGGCGGCGTTCGAGCTGGGGGCCGCGAGCGCGGACTTCGACGGCGACGGGTTCGTAACCGGGGATGACTTTGATACGTTTGTGGCTGCGTTCGGGGAAGGTTGCTAGGGAGCGATCTGAGCGCGCCTTGAGACTGAGCGTGTACACTGACCGTGCCCTTGCTAGCCGGACGGTCGCCCACAGGCGGCGGCGTGGATACAGGCATGGCTGATGTTCGTTCACTCTCTTTCGCGAGGATTTTCATGATCAAGCTCGGTTTTTACGGAGCCGCTGGCGAAGTGACGGGGTCGTGCTATGTGCTGAGCACGGACCGTGCGCGGGTCATGATCGACATGGGGATGCACCAGGGGGAGCGTGAGGCCGACGAGCATAATCGGCGGATGCCGCCGATTTCGCCCAAGGATCTGGACGCGGTGGTGCTGACGCACGCGCATCTTGATCATTGCGGGCGGCTGCCGCTGCTGACCAAGGGCGGGTTCCGAGGGCGGATCCATTGCACCACGCCGACGGCGGAGGTGACAGGGATCATTCTGCGTGATTCGGCAGCGATCCAGGAGGAGGATTGCAAGCGGTTCAACGCGCGGCTGCGGCGTGGAGACGAGCCTTGCGAGGCCCCGCTCTACGACGGTGATGACGTGGCGGGCGCGCTCGAGCGCCTAGAGACGATGGGGTACGAAGAGACCAAGACGATCGCCGAGGGGATCACGATCCGGTTCGTGGATTCGGGGCACATTCTTGGGGCGGCGAGCGTGCTGATGCGGGTGAAGGATGAGGAGAAGAC
>CAZIMT010000093.1:3965-13389 GCA_964540295.1 uncultured Phycisphaeraceae bacterium | reverse complement strand
AGCCGACCTACCAAAGCCGAGCTGCTGGCACGAATCTAGACTTTCTCATGCCTATGCACGCCCCGACAAGCCCCAGCGTTGACACGATCATGGTCCAGGAACGAGCCGCGTCGTTCACGAAGCGATCGATCAAGGCCGCCTCCAAGCGCTCGGGCCTCACGCTCGCGCTGTCCATGCTCGACCTCACCACGCTCGAAGGCAAGGACTCCCCCGAGAAGGTCCGCGGTCTGTGCCGCAAGGCGATCCGTCCGTGGGAGTCGCACCCCGAGCTCCCGAGCTGCGCGGCCGTGTGCGTCTACCCGTCGCTCGTGAAGATCGCGACCAAAGAACTCGCCAGCAGCGGCGTACACGTCGCGTCGGTGGCGACGGGCTTCCCTAGCGGGCAGTACCCGCTCTCGATCCGCCTCGAAGACGTGAAGCGAGCCGTGGGCGACGGGGCCGATGAGATCGACATGGTCATCAACCGCGGCGCGTTCCTCGCGGGGCGTTACGAAGAAGTCGCCGACGAGATCCGCAAAGTGAAGGCCGCGTGCGGCAAGGCACACCTCAAGGTCATCCTCGAAACCGGCGAATTGGAAACGCTCGACAACGTGCGGCACGCCAGCGACCTGGCGATTCGCGCCATGAACGACGCGGGCGGTGCGCACGGGCACTTCATCAAAACCAGCACCGGCAAGGTCCAGCCCGCCGCGACCATGCCCGTCACGCTCGTCATGCTCGAGGCCATCCGCGATTGGCACCTCGAAACCGGGCAGGTCGTGGGCATGAAGCCCGCTGGCGGGATCCGCACCGCCAAACAATCGCTGCACTACCTCGTCATGGTCAAAGAAACACTGGGAAATCTCGACGCCAGCGGCGAAGAGAGCCCCTGTCCCTGGCTGACGCCCGAGTATTTCCGGTTCGGCGCCTCGACGCTCGCCAACGACATCCTGCGTCAGTTGGCGTGGCTGGACTCGGGGAAATACTCGGCCGGGTACGACTTCTCCGAGTCGTAAACCTCGTCCGTGAGCGTCGGTCGCTCACCCTCGGTCGGGCTCACCACGACGATTTGCTGGTGGCCGAGGATTCACGTAGGCTCTGGCTCGAAAACCTCAAGATCGAACCACAGCCTGAATCGCCGAGCAGAACCAGATCCGCGCGTAGAAGCAGCCCCAAATCTACTCCAAGATCGCGGCCCAAGGCCCGGGCCACAACGAAGGACCGATCGGCGAACACGCGAACGAGGTGAACCGTGCCCTTCCAATCGCTCGTAAACTCGTTGCCAACCGAACTCCAGCAGGCCCTGCAATCCGGCGTCCAAACAGGCGCAATCGCCGTCGCCGACCCGGGTCTCAAAGTCCTTGTCCCGCTCGTCAACCTCGTGTGGGCGATGCTCCTGGCCCTAGCGGCGCGGGTCGTAGTCTTCGGGCTGTGAGAAAAAACCTTACTCCCCTACGCCGTTGAACCGCCGACGACGCAGATGCCTGAAATCCTCGGAGTTCCTTTCCAACGAGAAATGTCCGTGACCACTCCAAAGAGACAGATCGAGATCGCCATGTGCTTCGGGGTGATCCTGACCGTTGCGGTCGCCTGGCTGCCCGCCCTGATCGGAGAGCTCAACACCTTCTCGGGCACAAAAGCTCAGCCCGTCACCGGCGTGAAATATCCACACTACGTCCCCGGCCCTCCGCGCGAGCCCGACCAACGTTGGACCTATTCGAGCCAGACAATCGGCTATAAACTCGTCGGCCTGACCGTTTCAACCCGCTCCAATCGTGACAACCTCGTCGTTGGAATGGGGCTCTGGTCGTACCGCTTCGGCTGGCCGTTCGCGGCCTTGCAGTACGAAGAACTGACGATCGCCGACGGACCCGGCATGCCAGCACCAAGCACCTGGCCCACCCTGTTCTCTGAGTTCCGGTCGCACGCGGGTTGGCGGCTTGGCGTCGCGCTTCCAGAATGGGTGCCGCTCCCGAAATGGGGAAACGCCAGCGTCACCGCGCGTAGGACGTTGCCGCTCACGCCGGTCTGGCCGGGATTCGTTGTCGATTGGACGATCGCCAGCATCGTCGCGTGGTGTCTCCTGTTCCTTCCCGGCGTCGTCATCCGAAAACGCCGTTTCCGCCGCGGTTTATGCCTGAACTGCGGCTACCCGCTCGGCTCCAACACCTGCCCCGAGTGCGGTCATGTCCACGCCACGCGGTTGATATCATCTCCTTGAAATCGGCCTCCTGACCGGAACGCTCAATCGCGCAGTCGGTCTGGAGGTCGGTGCCTTAACGCGCCCGCCCAAACGCTATCGCACGAACACGGATACGAGACCATCATGCCCACCAAAGCCCCCAAAAAGCCCGCCGCAGCACGCTCTGCCGATCGCTCGAGCCCGGCCCTCCGCAACGGGCACACCCCGGCCGCAAAGTCCAACGCGAAGAACAGCCCGGCCGCCGGTGTGTGGGATTACGCGCCCGCGCCCGAAACCGTCAAAGCCTCGATCAAAGCACGCTACGGGCACTTCATCAACGGCCGATTCGTCGAGCCCGCCAGCGAACGATCGCACGAAAATCCTGCCTACTTCCAGACCGTCAACCCCGCGAACGAAAAACCTCTCGCCGAGATCGCGCAGGGCTCCAGCGCCGACATCGACGCCGCCGTCGCCGCCGCCCGCGAAGCGCAGCCCAGATGGGCAGGCCTCAAGCCCACCGAACGCGGCAAGTTTATTTTCCGCATCGCACGCCGCATCCAAGAACGCGCCCGCGAACTGGCCGTGATCGAAACGCTCGATTCCGGCAAGCCGATCAAGGAATCGCGCGATCTCGACGTGCCCCTCGCGGCCGCCCACTTCTTCTATCACGCGGGCTGGGCCGACAAGCTCGCCTACGCATTCCCGGGCCGCACGCCCACGCCCGTCGGCGTGTGCGGGCAGATCATCCCCTGGAACTTCCCGCTCCTCATGGCCGCGTGGAAGCTCGCGCCAGCGCTCGCCTGCGGCAACACCTGCGTGCTCAAGCCCGCCGAGACCACGCCGCTCTCGGCCCTGCTTCTCGCCGAAATCCTGCAAGAAATCGACCTCCCGCCCGGCGTGGTCAACATCGTGACCGGCGACGGTTCCACCGGCGCGGCCCTCGTCGAGCACCCGGGCATCGACAAAGTCGCGTTCACCGGATCAACGGAGGTCGGAAAGAAAATCGCGCGGTCTATCGCGGTGGGCGGGACGAGTACGGGCGCGAGAAGAGTCGGTTCGGAGAACCGACCTACCAAAAGGCTCACGCTCGAACTCGGCGGGAAGTCCGCGAACATCATCTTTGAAGACGCGAGTTTGGACCAGGCCGTCGAAGGGATCATCAGCGGCATCTATTTCAACCAAGGCGAGGTCTGCTGTGCAGGCTCACGCCTGCTCGTGCAGGAATCCGTGCTGCCCGTCGTCGTCAAGAAGCTCAAGCACCGCATGTCATCGCTCCGCGTCGGCGATCCCATGGACAAGAACACCGATATCGGCGCCGTCAACAGCAAGGCCCAGCTCGACCGCATCGCGCACTACCTCCGCCTCGGCAGCGACGAAGGCGCGGAACTCTGCAACCCGACCCAGCCTCGCGCCCGCGCCGACACGCTCCCCACCGACGGCTTCTCGCAGGGCTGGTTCTGCCGCCCCTGCTTCTTCACCGGCGTGCAGCCCTCGCACACCATCGCTCGCGAAGAGATCTTCGGGCCGGTCCTCAGCGTCATGAGCTTTCGCACGCCCGAAGAAGCGATCAGCCGCGCCAACAACACGCCCTTCGGCCTGGCCGCGGGCGTGTGGACCGACAAAGGCTCGAAGATCTTCGACGTCGCCGCGAAGCTCAAGGCTGGCGTCGTGTGGATGAACACCTACAACAAGTTCGACCCCGCGTCGCCGTTCGGCGGGTTCAAAGAAAGCGGCTTCGGGAGAGAGGGCGGCGTGCAGGGGCTGCGAGCGTATGTGAATGTGTGAGGACGAGAGTCAGGGGTTGGGAAGGTTTTTGTAGAGATTTGTGCCGCGTTCACAACACCCCCAGCCTATTCGCCTTGACGGCGTCGCTGGCGAGGATGAATCGTTGCACCCGATTCGTCCACTCTGTACAGTCAATCATCTGTCGCCCACTTTGCGATGTCGTTCACGAGCCTTGAGAGTCTTGCTTCGAGCCATTCTGCGGCTTGGTCTGGTTTGAAATCAGCGTTCCAACATTCGATCACCCAAGTCAAGTATTCACGCGGTCCGCCGTTCATGTATGGCGGAGGTGACAAGGGCTTGAACACGGTCAGCAGTTGGTCATCCAAGGAGCGATAATTCAGAACATGCCCGAGCTCTTGGACGACATGCCACGCGAGCAAGTGGTCGATATTGATTCCAAATTTCACCCATTAGATCTCGTCGGCATCTCGGCCGTGACCGAACGGAGCTTCGATCCCTGGTACCGAGGCGAGGAAGGATTCCAAGGTTGAAAAATCGTCGTCCTGATCCATCGATACTCAGCCTTCTCTCTCGTACATCTGTGTCTCCAGGTCCTTTCAAATATTCACAAGAATGGTAGAGAAAATGAAGATGGCAGGCGGGGACGTTTGCCTCACAAGATCAGGTAGAGAAGACCAATAAAAAAACCTCGGGCTGACCCGAGGCTTTATCGAACTACTGATTTCTCACCAACTGATCACTCGGCCTTCGTCTCAGCGCTCTTCGCGCCTTCCTTACGAAGCTTCGCGGCGAACGCCGTCCGCTTGTCGGCCGTGCGGCGGCGAGTGCTGGGGCGGCCGCCGATCTCTGGGCCTTCTTCGTTGCCGACGAACTGGAGCACCACCAGTTCAGCGGCGTCGCCAATGCGGCGCTGGCCGAGCTTGACGATGCGGGTGCAGCCGCCGGGGCGGTCGGTGAACTGAGGGGCGATGTTGTCAAAGATGTGCTTGACAACCTTGGGCGACTTCCGCAGCTCGCCGTAGCGGTTGCGCTCGACCAAGTCTTTGCCCGCAGCTGGCTTGGGGAGGTCAAAGAAACCCTCGGTGAACGTACGGAGCTTCTCGACGGCCGCCTTCTCCGCCTCGCTGGCGTTCTTGGAGAGGTACAGCCAATCGAAGCCCTGACGGTCGCCGCCGAGCTTGGCGATCACGCGGCGACGAGCAGCCAGCGTGCCCGACTTGGCATCGGTGACGATCTTCTCGATCATCGGCTGCACGGCCTTGGCCTTGGGCAGGGTCGTGACGATCTGCCCGTGCTCGAAGAGCCCGACCGCGAGGTTGCGGAACATGGCGGTGCGGTGAGTGCTGGTGCGAGTCAGCCGGTATCCGGCTCTGCCGTGACGCATGATCGATCTCCGAAGTCGAAAAAAGCCGCCGACGGTGAACCCGCCGGAGTAGGGTCGAAATACTAGGCAACAGGTGTCGCCGAGACACCCAGAAGACCTGAACGAGGGACCTCAACGAAGGACCTGAACGAAAAGAACCCGAAAAGACACGGGCCGCTCTTCCGAGCGGCCCGCGAAAAATCACACTACTGAGCCGTGATCTCCGGCTTATTCACTTGGAAACCCTCGGGCATCTGCATCCCCAAGTCCAGCGCGATGTCCTGCAGCTTGCGCTTCACTTCACGCAGGCTGGTTCGGCCGAACGACCGCAGCTTGAGCAGGTCGGCGTCGGTCTGGCACACCAACTGGGCGACCGTCTCGATCCGGGCGGATTCCAAGCAGTTGCTCGCGCGCACCGAAAGCTCCAGCTCGCTGATGGGCATGTTGAGCTTGCGTATGAGATCTTCATCCACCCCGGCCGCGGCCGCCGCCTCGTCGCTGACGCGCTCCTGGCCCAGCTCGTAATACTGGACGAAGGGGTTCAAGTGCTTGCGGAAGATCTTGGCCGCCTCGACCAGCGCCATCTCGGGCGTGACGGTCGCGTTGGTCCAGATCTCCAGCGTGAGCTTGTCGTAGTTGGTGCGCTGGCCGACGCGGGTTTCCTCGACCTTGTAACGCACCCGCTGCACGGGCGAGTAGATCGCGTCCACGTAGATCAGCCCGAGCTCTTGCTCTTCCTGCCCGGCGTACTGCTCGTTGGCGGGCACGTACCCGCGGCCCTTGCCGACCGTCAGTTCCATCTCAAAGTCGATCGCGTCGGTGAGCGTCGCGATGACCAGTTCACGGTTGAAAATCGTCACGTTGGTGTCGGCCTCGATCATGTCGGCCGTCACCTCGCCGGGCCCGCGAGCCGCCAGACGCATGGTCTTGGGCTCGTCGCCCTCGAGCGCAACGATTAGGTTCTTGACGTTCAGGACTAGATCGGTCACGTCCTCCATCACGCCCGGGATCGAGCTAAACTCGTGCGTCGCGCCCTTGATCTTGATAGACGTGACGGCCGCACCTTCGAGCGAGCTGAGCAGCACACGCCGCAGGCTGTTGCCCACGGTGGTGCCGAAGCCCTTCTCGAACGGCTCGACCATGAATCGGCCGTACGTCTCGCTCTTAAACTTGGAGTCGGTCAGAACACGGGTCGGCAATTCCAGGCCACGCCAGCGCAGTCTCATGCGTAACTTCCTTGTTCAGCAGCACCACGACCACAGGGTGAGCCGCTCGGCGAATCGGAAGCACGTCGCCCTGCTGAACGGCGCCGGCCCCTGCTGTGCGAGCGGAGAGAAAACCTATCGAAAATCCGCCGCCCGGATCAGCAGACGGCGGACAAAGTGCTTGAACGGCCAGATTCGGGCGAGAAAAACCCGCCCGACAACGACCGCGATTTCGATTTAGACGCGACGACGCTTGCGCGGACGGCAGCCGTTGTGCGGGACCGGCGTGTGGTCTTCGATGGCGGTCACGCGGAGGCCCGCACTGACCAGCCCGTTGACGGCGCTCTCGCGACCAGCGCCCGCGCCGCGAATGCGGATCTCGAGCTCGCTCATGCCCATCTTCTTGGCCTTCTGGCCGCAGGATTCGCCAGCCCGGGTGGCGGCGAACGGCGTGCTCTTGCGCGCGCCCTTGAACCCGATCGTGCCCGCCGAGTCCCATGCCAGGGTCTCGCCGTTCATGTCGGTGATGGTGACCATCGTGTTGTTCTGGGTCGCCTTGACGTGGGCGATCCCACGGACGACGTTCTTGCGAACTTTACCCTTCTTGGCCATGGTCCCTCACAGCGGCTCATCCGACCACAAAGGGTCGTCCCCGCAAATTCCGACTGCTCCGCACCGAAGCACAACGCTCGATGCAACTTTGAATGAACTCAGGTTCACTCAACTACTTCTTAGCCCTTGGCCTTCACGCCCTTCTTACCGGCGACCGTCTTCTTGCGGCCCTTGCGGGTGCGGGCGTTGGACTTGGTGCGCTGGCCACGCACGGGCAGGCCCCGGCGGTGACGCTCGCCGCGGAAGGACCGGATGTCCTTGAGCCGCTGGATGTTCTGAGAAACCTGACGGCGAAGCGCGCCCTCGACCAGGTAGTTCGAATCGATCAGCGCGTTAATTTGCGCCAGCTGAGACTCGGTGACTTGGTTGGCTCGCACGTCGCCATCCACGCCCGCCTCGGCGAGCAGGGCGGCCGCGAACTTCGCGCCGATCCCGTGGATGTACTGCAGAGCGTACAACATCTTCTTCTTGTCAGGAACGTCAATACCGGCGATACGTGGCACGCTGAAACTCCCGTCTGGAGAGAAAAAACCAAAAATTAGCCCTAGATCTGGCCCCAGCCCTGCCCTTAGCCTTGCACTTGCTTGTGCTTGGGGTCGGACTTGCAGATGACCCGGAGCTTGCCCTTGCGGCGAACCAGCTGGCAGCCGTTGCAGATCCGACGAACGCTTGCTTTCACCTTCACGAGTAACCTTCCCGATCGGCACCAGAGGCCGAAGTGCGAAACTTTGCAGAGATCAAACGACAGATCGAAAGTTGACCCAGCCCTTGGCCGCGGCGGCGCGTCACGAAGACCGGGGAGGGATGCTAGCGCCTCCCAACCACCAAGTGAAGCCAGTTCTGGATTCCATCTTCGTCGACTTTGGCAGGTCGGCTCTCCGAGCCGACTCTTAAAAGCACTCGCGAACAGAATGATCCAAAGGCAGAATCGAAAATCAGAATAGCTCGGAAAGCCATTCCTACCTGCTAATGCCGGAAGGTGATGCGGGCTTTGGACAGGTCGTAAGGGCTCATCTCGACCGTCACGCGGTCGCCGGGCAGGATTCGGATGTAGTTCATCCGCATCTTCCCCGACACATAGGCCAAGACCTCGGTTTTCTGCTCGTTGGGCAACCGAACCCGGAACATGGCGTTTGGCAGGGCCTCGGTGACCACCGCCTCGAACGTGAACTTGTCGTCCTGCTTACCCATAGTCCTCCGGGGATGATCCTGACTTGCTCGGCCGCAGAAAAACGGTCCGATCAAGGTCCGGATTATACCCGAGCGTTCTCTGAACACCCGGGCGCGTGAGGAATCAACTTCTTGGCAGTCTCGATTGAGCGGGTCCGCGGGCCCTTCCCACCTTCGACCCACAACCTGAATGAAAGAACTGGAGCGAGGTTCTTTGTCACGCCGTCCCTGTCAGCACGCGGCACCCATTCGCGACGACCGCCACGGTCCGCTCCTCATGGGTCGCCCACGAGCCGTCGGCCGTTTCCACCGTCCAGCCGTCGGCCCGCGTGCGCACAAGGCCTGACCCCGCCGCCAGCACCGGCTCGATGGTGAAGACCATTCCCGGCCAGAGCGTGAAATCGGGGGAATCGCCCGCGGGTGTGTTCCCCTGAGTTTCGTGCAGCCAGGCACGCGGCGATTCGTGCAGCTTCCGACCGATCCCGTGCCCGTCGTACCCACGCACCAGCGAGAACCCGGCGGCGCGGACTTGGGCCGCGACGTGCGCTGCGACGACCGACCATTGCACGCCGGGCTTCACGTGCGCGATCGCCAACGCCACCGCACGTCGCCCCGCGTCGGCGAGCTCAACAGACCGCGCGCTGGCCCCGGGCATCAGCACCGTTTGGGCCGAGTCCACGCACCAGCCGTCAAAGCTCGCGGCCAAGTCCACGCTGAGCATGTCACCCACCCGCAGCGTGCGCGGCCCGGGGATCGAGTGCACGACCTCCTCGTTCACCGACATGCACGAACACGAGGGGAACGGCGGCGAAGAACCGCTGACGTAGCCCTTCAAAATCGGGCGCGCGCTCGCGTCGTGCAGATGTTGTTCGGCGATCTGGTCGAGCTCGTTCGTGGTCATGCCGGGCCGGGCCGCGAGCGAAACGGCGTGGATGATTTTCCAGAGCGCCGCCCCGGCCCGGGCGATGGCGTCGATCTCATCGGACGACTTGAGAACGATCGCCATAGTCCGTGGGCCTCGAGAGAGGGTTTCGAAATAATGACGGAAGAACAGGGAGAGCGAGAGCAAAGCACAAAGACATAGACAGGGTAGAGGCAGGTTGAAAACCTGCCTCACAAGGATCGAAGAGTTGAACACCGACCACGAGACGTTGAACAACGAAACGT
>CAZIMT010000093.1:0-3865 GCA_964540295.1 uncultured Phycisphaeraceae bacterium | reverse complement strand
ACGAAACGTTGAACGACTAGACGTTGAACAGGAAGTGGCACACGTCGGCGTCCTTCATGACGTATTCCTTGCCCTCGATCCGCATCTTTCCGGCTTCCTTGATCGCCTTCTCAGTGTGATGCTTCTCAAGGTCCGCGACCGAATAGATCTCGGCTCTGATGAAGCCGCGCTCGAAGTCGGTGTGGATGACGCCAGCCGCCTGCGGCGCGGTCGCGCCGACAGGGACCGTCCACGCGCGAACTTCCTTCGGACCGGCGGTGAAATAGGACTGCAGGCCTAGCAGCTTATAGATCGCGTGCGCCAGCGCCACGAGAGCTGGCTCTTGGAGCCCGAGGCCTTCGAGCATTTCCGTGCGTTCCTCGGGCGAGAGCGCGCCCAGCTCGCTCTCGATCTTGGCGCACACCGGCACGCACTCCGAGCCGTCTTTCGCGGCGAACGCGCGCACGCGCTGGCACATCTCGGACTGGCCGCGCAGGTCGTCCTCGTCCACGTTCATGACATACAGCACGCGCTTGGCGGACATGAGCCCAAGCCCGCGAAGCTGTTTTACCTCATCGAGGTCGCTGACCTTCACGCCTCGCGCGGGGTTGCCCTCGGAGAGGATCGGGAGCACCTTTTTGAGCACCTCGTAGCGGGCCATCGATTCGGTCTCTCGGCTCCGGGCGGCTCGCTCGGCCTTGCTGATCGAGCCCTCGACCGTCTGCAGGTCGGCCAAGATCAGCTCCATGTTCACAATCTCGATATCGCGAACCGGATCGACCGACCCCGCGACGTGCATGATGTCCTCGCCGCCGGGGGCTTTCTTAAAGCAGCGGACGACCTGGATGATGGCGTCTACTTCGCGGATGTGGCTGAGAAACTTGTTGCCCAGCCCCTCACCTTCGCTCGCCCCCTTGACGATGCCAGCGATGTCCACGAGCCGCAGCGCGGCCGGGATCACTTTGTCGCTTTTGATGTACTTGAGGATGGCGTCCAACCGAGGATCCGGGATAGGGACCACGCCGACGTTGGGCTCGATGGTGGCGAAGGGGTAGTTGGCCGCCAACGCGTTGGCGTTGGTCAGGGCGTTGAACAGGGTGGACTTGCCGACGTTGGGCAAGCCGACAATTCCGGCTTCCATCAGGGTTTCTCCGCGCGATTCACCCGTGCCGCGCAGCCTCGACAGGCTCCCACGATGGGCGAGCGAGATGGTAGACCGGAGCGAGCGAGAATCCCGAGTCGGCGGGCCATGGTGCTGAGCGGACTCTTTCGCGGCTCTCAGACCGACCGCTCGTAGAGATCGTGCGTTTCCCATCGACCGCCGACCAAGACCGACCGGCGTTCAGCACCCATCCGCCGAAACCTGGTGCGCTCGGCCAGTCGCACGCTCCACAGGTTGTCGGGCCGGATCGACGCCAAAACGCGGTTCAGCCCCAGCCCACCAGGCAACGGCGTGAACGCCATAGCCAAGAGCATCGAGAGCCCTTCGCTGCCCACGCCGAGGCGGGTCAGGTCCGACCGCACCCACCAGTTCACGTCGGCCTCGAACTGCAACCCGCGAGTGATGGAAGTCAGGTTGAAGCCGCCAGCGATACGCCCTTGGTACCACGCGACCCGGCGGTACGCGTTCGCGTGAGCCTGGCCCGACTCGGTCAGCGCGAGTTGGCGGCAGAAAAGTTCATCGTCGCTCTCCTCGGGGCGGTGCAGCGTGGCCCAGCGATCCAGGGCCGCCCGGCTGACGCGGACGGCTTCGAGGTAGGGCTCGCGGTCTGCTTCCACCAGACTCTTGAGTTCGATTCTAGGAGGTCGAGCGGAGGTAAGGTCGCGGACGTGAACGCCGCGGGCGGGCGACATCGCGCTCAACTGACGGCGTGCGGTCGTGAGCTGGTCGGAGCCGCTCTGGGGCTGGGTCCGCGTGCGATGCTCAAGGTTGGTCCGGTGTTTTCCCAGCGTGACCCCCAACAATTCGCCTTGTCGGCCGTGGGCGTGTTCGATTGATACTGGAACCGTGGTGATCGCGAAGCTGTATCGGAAGGAGCGAAAGGCGGGCCGCGATTTTTTGATCGGCCTATTTGGGCCCCGGGGTGATTCCCGGTCGATACGCTGCCCGGGCCGAGCGAGAACGATCGCCAGCTCCTAACCCGGCATCTTTAGAAGGGAACGACCGTGCGGGCACTTCATCTCAGTCGCTTTCTCGGGCTTGGGCTTGGGCTCGGGCTCATGCTCACGTTCCTCATCCCCTCGGCCGCGGCCAGGCAGACCGCCGACCTCCGGCCCAAGTTTGAAAAGGGGCAGGAAACCAAGTACCGCATGGAGATCGACAGCCAGAGCGTCACCGAATCGCCCGATCCTGAGGCCGATTCCGCCCCGGCCCCGACCAAAGCAAAGCCCGGGACCAAGCCCGAGCCCAAGGGGCTGGGCACGATCAAGGCCACGCAGAAGATGACGCAGAGCCTCGGGCTGCGGTTCAAGGTCATCAACGTCGATGCCCAGAAAACCGCGACGGTCGAGCTGATCTACGACAGCCTTAAAGTTTCCATCGATGGCCCCGAGGGCAAGGGAGACTTTGACAGCAGCAAGCCCTCGAGCAAACCCTCGAACGAGCCAGCCTCAAAGCCTGCGAGGAAGGAGCCCGCAGACGCGCAGCGCTTGAACATCGATCCGCTTGAATCGGGCGACCCCACCGCCAACTTTGGCAGCATCGTCGGCTCGGTGCTCACGCTCACCATCGACAAGGACGGCAACATCACAAAAGTTTCAGGCGGCGAAGGCCTGGTGCCCACCACGCCGGGCGACCCGGCACGTTCGCTCGTCACGCTCGGAGGAGTCAAAGAACTCTGGGGACCGATCTTCACGATGCGCAAGGCCACGGGGACCGCGACGGTCGGCGAGAAGTGGAAGACCAGCGATACCACGGATATGTCGCCGATCGGCCGCTTCACCATCACCACCGAGTCGGTGCTCAAGTCGCTCAGCGAGGCTCTGGCCAACGTCGAGTTCAAAGGAACGATCGCGCCGTCGGTCGAATCTGCTGGCGGGCTGATGAGCTTTCAGGTGAAGGACTCAACGCACGAGGGCTCGTACCGCTGGGACACGCAGCGAGGCATGCTGAGCACGCTGGACATGAAACAGGTAGTCGAGATCGAGGGCGGCAGCCAGGGGTTCAAGTTGAACTCCAAGAGCACGACCAAGACCAGCGTTACGCGGGTGGAGTAGAGCTGTTTAGCCTACATCCACCGGCAAGGTGGCGATTAGGTTCGAGATGACCGAATCGGGAGTGACGCCTTCGGCGCTGGCTTCGAAGTTCATGATGAGCCGGTGCCGCAGCGCGGGCAGGGCGGCGGCACGGATGTCGTCGGTCGAGGCGGTCGCACGTCCTTCGACCAACGCGCGGCACTTGGCGGCCAGGATCATTGCCTGGGCCGCGCGCGGTGACGCGCCGAGTCTGATGTACTGGTTCACCATTGGCGTGGCGAACTCGCCGCCGCCCGGGACGGAGGAAGGTTGAGTGCCGAGCACGAGGCGGACGGCGTAGTCCTGGACGTGAGCCGCGATAGGCACGCGACGCACGAGCCGCTGATGAGCCACGACCGTCGCGGCGTCGAGGACGGGCTCGACGATCGCTTCGGTGCCGCTGGTGGTCCGGTTGAGGATCTCCGCCAGCTCGGCCCGGCCCGACACTCCGACGATGAGCTTAAAGAAGAAGCGGTCGAGCTGAGCCTCGGGGAGCGGGTAGGTGCCTTCCTGTTCGATCGGGTTCTGGGTGGCGAGCACGAGGAACGGCTCGGGCAGGCGATGAGTCTGCACGCCGACGGTCACGGATCGCTCCTGCATCGCTTCGAGCAGCGCGGATTGGGTCTTGGGCGTGGCCCGGTTGATCTCGTCG
>CAZIMT010000092.1:0-13462 GCA_964540295.1 uncultured Phycisphaeraceae bacterium | reverse complement strand
AGGTGAACCCGGTGATCTGCGAGTCAGCGATAATGGTGTGCTGCCAGGTGATCGGCAACGACGCGGCGATCACGCTGGGCGGGATGGGGGGCGTGGGGTCGATGCTCGACTTGAACGTGGCGATGCCAATGATGGCGGCGAACTTACTTGACTCGATCCATCTGCTGGCGCGGACGTGCCACGTCTTCACGGACAACTTGCTTGTGGCGCTCAAGCCCGATGAGAAGCGGTGCGCGGAGCTGATCGAGGGCTCGCTGGCGATGTGTACGAGCCTGGTGCCGGTGATCGGCTATGACAAGTCAGCGGCCCTGGCGAAGGAAGCGTTCAAGCAGGGGAAGACGGTGCGGCAGCTTGCGCACGAGACGGTTGCGGGGCAGAAAGACGTATCGGGCAAAGAGATCACGAAGGCGCAGATCGACAAGTATCTCGATCCGTGGTCGATGACGCTGCCGGGCGGCGAGGGCAGCGCGGGGGGCTGAGCGCGGTGGTGTTGAGCGCGATTGGGTTGTGAGGCGCCCTCCGATCGGGTCGGGCGTGAGCTAGGTGCGCACGCCGTAGCGTTCGATGGCTCGGACGAGCTTCTCGTTGCGGTCGTCTTCAACGTCCTGGTTGACCACGAGCACGGCATGGATGACGCCCGGCACCCAGAGGCAGAGAGTGAGCACGAGGTTCAGCAGGGCTTGGATCGGGCGGCCGCAGAACAGCACGGCCACGGGCGGCAGCAGGATGGCGAGAAGGTAACGCATGGTCCAGACTCCGGCCCGACGGCTGTGTCGGGTCAGAGAGTTTTTCGGAGATCGCCTGGGCGGGTTTCACACTTCCATGACTACCGCGACCTGCTCGGTCATGGCGGCGTGGCGGAGGGCTTCTACCGCTCGGTCAAGCTTGGTGCGGGTGGTGATGAGGCTGGCGGTTTCGACGGCGTTCTTGGCGAGCAAGTCGAGCGCGTCGTTGAGTCGGCCGCAGCGGGCCCCGATGAGTTCGAGCTCGTTGACAACCGCGAGCGCCAAGTCCACGCCGCGCTCGGGCGAGAGCGCGGGAGCGGGGATCGGCGCTGGCGTGGTGCGCAGCACGATCTTGCCGCGCGGGCGGACGAGTTGCATGGCTAGTTCGAGCCCGCGCGGGGAGCCGGAGCAATCGACGATGACGTCTTGGTCTTGGCGTCGGCCAACCTCGTCGATGTGGCGGTGCTTGATGCCCCATTTTTCGCAGAGCGCGAGCTTGTCGGGGTTGGTGCCCAGCAGGCGGACGGAGGCGTTGAGCTTGACGAGGACCTGAGCGGCGAGCAGCCCGGTGAGCCCGTCGCCCAGCACCGTGACGTATGGCTTGCCCTCGATGCGAAGCATGTGGCCCGCGTGGAGAACACTGGCGAGAGGCTCGGCGAAGACGGCCGCGTCGTCGGGGACGAGCTTGGGAACCTCGTGCAGGTTGACGATCGGGAGTGTGAAGCGATCGGCGAAACAGCCGTTGCGGCTGGCGAGGCCGAGCACGGTTCGAAGCTGGCAATGAGCGGAGAGGCCTTGGCGGCAGCGTTCGCACTTGCCGCAGACGACGCTGATGGAACCGACGACGCGCTTTCCGATCCAGGCCTTGGATTCTTCGGCGCTGGCGCGCTCGTGGATTTTTTCGACGACGCCGACGAAGCGGTGTCCCATGACGCCCTCGAAGGCGACGCGGCCTGCGGCGACGGCGAGGTCGGCGGATCCGATGCAAACCCGAGTCGGGCGGATCAGTGCTTCACCGGCGCCGGGGACCGGCGCGGTTGAGGCCGCGTCGAAGCGGACGGTGCCTTTTTCGATGCAGAGGGCTCTCACCGACCATCCATCGGCGGCATCCCGACCGGCGATGAGCCCTCGGGCTCGTTGGGTGGTTTCGGGACCATGGGGAGGTACTCGTAGAACTTGCGGTCCCGGCGGAAGACCGGGTAGACGTAGGCCGAGCGTGCGGCGAAGGCGTCTTTGGTGGAATCGACCCACTTGCGCCAGGCGGCGCGGTCGAGCCCAAAGTCTTGGCCGGTGAGCGTGCGGAGCGAGCCGAGGGTCGCGTAGTTGACGGCGAGGCTGGGGTCGGCCAGGGCTTTGATGAGTTCGGAGACGACGCGGTTGTCGGGGTACTGCCCGAGGGCGTCCGCGGCCTCGGAGCGGACATCGACTTCGAGTTCCTTTGCTTCGTCGATGGCGTTGATGAGCGCGGGGATGGCGACGAGGTTGTGGACGCGTTGCAAAGCGCGAGCTCCCTCCGCGCGAACGAGCTTGTCCTCGTCCTGGAGAGATTTCACGAGCAGGGGCACGTGCTCGGGCCCGCCGTGGTTGCCTAGGGCGCGAGTGGCGGCGGTGCGCACGCCAGCGTCGGGATCCTTGATGTTGTCGACGAAGAGCTTGATATAAACGGGCTCGCCAGCGAAGGGGTAGGTGGCGAGTTTGAGAGTGCCGCGGTAGCGTTTGTCGGCGTCGTAGGGGTCGATAGACCAGGCGGCGGCCTCTTCGGGTGTGGTGTCGGCGATGACAGAGAGGAGGCCATCGGCCCCGGGGCGGATGCCTTCGAGCTCGCACCCGCCGAGCAAGTGAGCGAGCGTAAAGGAGAGAGCGCCGGTCAGAACCGCGGCGATCACCCGAGGGCGTGAGCGGTGCGTGGTCGTTGGTGGATTGATTCCCGTACCATCCATAGCGTCGAGTATAACCCGCGCCGCGCTCGGCGCGCGGCGATCCGCCCAGAACGCCGGAGGTCAGTCTTGACATTTCTTTCTCGCACGCGTGAGCGTTGTCCGGCCGTTGCGGGGGGCACGGGCGGGTTGGTCGCGGCGCTGCTGACGCTGGGTGCTTGGCTGACTGGCTGCGCGACAACGAACCCTTGGCCCGAGATGACGCCAGCGGAGCTTGCGCCCGCGCCGGTCGCGCTTCGGGCGGAGATGTTCTATCGGGCGGGGCCTTGGACCAAGGTGTATGAGCTCGGGAACGAGGCTGAGCGGGCGGGCGGTGCGCGGCTGATCCGACGCTGTTCGGCCCCGGAGTCGGATGAGACGTGGCAGGTGGGAACGTTCGAGGTCGCTCGGAAGGGTGCTGAGGAACGAAAACTTCAGACCATCACGCTTGGGTCGGACGGCACGGGCGGGATTGTGCTGATCGAGCTTGTGGACCTCGTGCAATCAACACGCACCGCGTTCGATCCGCCGATGCTGATGCTGCCCGGCAAATTAGAGTCCGGAGTGGCGGCGGAGACAAAGTCCCAGGCGTCGGTTTCCTCGCTCGCCACGCCGGAGAAAGTGATCCAGCGCGGACCGGTGCGGCTGCTCACGGTCTTCACCGCGGACCTCGACAACGCTGATGCGTTCCGCGTGCGGCAGACCATGAAGATCGAGCTCGGCGGCTCCGTCGTGGAGCGCAGGACGTTCCACACGGGCCGCTACTCGGCGGGCGTGTCCGCGGAAGACGAGATGCTGACGGTTACGGTTGGTCCGTTCACCGTGCTGTCGAAGAGCCGTCGGCTGCGACTGACCCAAACTAGCGATGATGGCATGACGAGGTGAGCGTTCCGCCGGGCTCTCGCGTCACGCGGCCTTCTTCTTGCCCTTGTTCTTGCCCTTGTTTTGGGCTTGGTTTTCGGCCTGCTTCTGGTCCTGACTGGGAGCCTGAGCTTGAGCCTGCCGCGGCTGTGTGGGCTGCGACTGGGCTGGCGTGGAGGTTGGCATAGAGGCCTTGTTCGGCGGCTGGTTTGGGTTCGTGGCTGGCGTGGTGGCTGAGCTTGTGCGTGCCTTGGGCTCGACGGGGACGATCGAGCGCAGCGGGCCGGTGATCGTGGGCATGCTCCACTGCGCGCCGTCGAGCAGCTCGTCGACGCGGGCCTGGTTTTCGAAGGTGTGCTTGACGCTGAGCATGCGACGCCAGATGAAGATGCCGACGATGAGGGAGAGGAACGTGCCGCCAGCCCAGCCCGCGGCGGCGTAGAGCATGCGGGTGTTGTCGATGGGCTGTTCGGTAGATTTGGCGGGCTGGGTGATGACCGTGACCGCGCCGTCGACGCGTTGCTGGCGCGAGGCGTTGGCCTGGCTGGCGAGGGCGGTGGTGAGCGTTTCGAGGACACGGGCGGTACGTTCGCTGCCCTCGCCGTGGAGCTCGATCACCATCTCGCCCTCGCTGCCCGGGCGTGTGCGGAGGTCGTTCTTGACCGTGGTCCCGATCGCGCCCGGGGTGGCGAGCGAGGTCATCCCGCGGCGTGACATGCGTTCGGCGGCCAGCTCGTGGAAGCGAGGGTCGTTGAGCATCTGCTCGTGGAAGAGTTGCCACTCGCCGAACTCGGCGCTGTTGAGCTCACGGTTGCGTGACTCGGCCTTGAGCGTGGTGTTGGCTGCGAACACTCCGGGGGTGACGAACCCGGTGGTGACCCAGCTCAGAGCGCCGATCGAGAAGAACGCGCCGATGGAATAGAACAGGACGGCGGCTGTTTTGCCCTTGGCTTTCATCTGCTCGGTGCGGCGGCGTGCCGCGTTGATCGAGTCCCGGGCCGAGACCAGCTCGGTACGCAGCGCCAGGACCTGCTCGCACTGCTCGAAGCGAGTGCGGAGCACGTCGCCAGCCTTCTTGATCTTGGAGTCTTGCTGCCGGACGAGCACGCGAGCGCGCCGCAGGCGTTCACGGCGGCGCTTGGTCCACACCTCGTCGGCCGAGCCAGTGTTGATCTTGGCGTCGGTCGCGGCCTTGGCGGCGTGCTGGGCGTGCTCGAGGGCGGACTTGGATTCGACGATCGCGGCCTGAAGGGCGTCGATCTCGGTCTTCTGGCTCTCGGCCTGCAGGCGAAGTGATTGGATGAACTGGGCTGCTTTTTCGAGCCGTGCCTTGGCGGCGTTGTCGGTGCCGCCTTGGTCTTTGCGAAGTGACTCGAGCTCTTCGCGAAGGCAATCGGCCTCGGCCTTGGACGCGGCGGTGTTGGCTTGGAGTTGCTCGCTCAGCTGGGTCTGCCACTGTGTCCGCTCGGTTTCGAAGCTCTGCGTGAGTTTCTGGATCTCGGCGCCCGACGCGCCCTTGCCGTCGCCGGGGTTGGCCTTGAGGGCGGTGAGCTCTTTGGTGAGCTTGCGGACTTCCACGCGTTCGTTGGCGAGAACCTGCACCTGGTCGTCGAGGACTTCCTGCAGGCCCGCACTCTTTTCCTGCTCGCCCTTGATCTGTTCTTTGAGCAGGCGAGCGACGTCGGCCAGTTGCGAGAACCTGGCGTTGAGGTCTTCGACGGACTTGCGTGACGCGGCGACCTCGCCGCGGTGTGCTTCGGCGGCTTGGGCTGAGGCGGTGGCTTCGGCCGCGGCGCTCTCGCGCACGTGGGCCAGCTCGCGCTGAAGCTCGGCGGCGCGCTGCTTGGTGATTTCGAGCCCGGTGGTCTGGTCGCGGAGCTTGGCGTCGCGGGCGTTGCTCGATTCCTGGGAGGACTCGATCGCCTTGCGTTGCTGGGCGAGTTCTTCTGTGGCCTTGCTCAGTTCGGCCTGACGTTGCGTGAGTTCGGTCTGCGAGCGTTCGAAGGCCTCGCGCTGCTGCTGGGTCTCGCGGCGTTCGCGTTCGCAGGCCTCGCGCATCTGGGCGAGATCGGCCTGTTGTTCTTTGATGCGGGCCTCGTTCTCGTTGACGCGATCGATCTGTTCTTTAAGCTCGACCTCGCGCATTTTGAGATCGGCGGTCATGGCGACGCGCTGAGAGTAGAGCGACTTGAGGCTCTCGACCCCGGCCTGGAATTCGCCGAGCACTTCCATCACCGCGTCCTCGCTGGCGCCGAGCTTGGTGGGCGTGGCGTTGGGCTTGTCGGTCGCGCCTAAGTCGGCGGGGCCGGGGTTGTCCTGGTTCGATCCGATCGGAAGATTCATGTCTCACTCCACGTACGAAGATGCGGGCGCAGGTCACGCGCGGCGGCCGGTGAACTCACGAGCCCGACCGCGCAGGCAGCCTGCGCAAGCCGGGCCAGTTCGGCTATCGGCCCGACCGGGCCTCGACTCAACCCCGGCCCGGCCACCGCCTCAACCCCGGGTGTGATCCGCACCGCAAATTCGGACCAAACCCTCGCCCGGTGCGGGCCTGTCCCGGCCCACATCCGGTCCACGTCCGGTCCACACCCGGTCCACACTCGGTTCACGTCCGGTTCGGGCCCGGGGCCAACTCGGGTCACGGTGTGTCAAGGTTTGGTCAACACTCGATCAGCGCCCAGAAAAAACTTGGCTGATGAGACGTTGGCACGATCAGCGATCCTGCGAGGCCCGGAAATCGTCCCCGGCCCCGATACCATTCCGTCGCATGAACGGCGCGGCACAGACCGCCAAACCTCTCCCGATAGTCACGCTGCCCGCCGGTCGGCTCGACGCCCTGCGCCGCCACCTCCCCAACGCGCTCACCGTGCTGCGGCTTGCCATCGCGATGGTTTTCTTTGTGCTGTTGTCGGTGTGGGACGGCACGCGGGCGGCGGCGTTGCACTTTGGCACGGGAGAGCTGGACAAGACGCTCGTGCTGGCCGGGGTGCTGTTCATCATCGCCGCGATCACCGACGCCATCGACGGGCATCTCTCGCGGCGTTGGAACGTGACGACCGGCTTTGGCCGTGTGATGGATCCATTCGCGGACAAAGTTCTCGTCGTCGGTGCCTTCATTTACCTTGCGTCGCCGGTCTTTCATTCCACGCTCGGCCCCGGCGGGCAGAGCTTTCAGATCTCGGGTGTTGCGCCGTGGATGGTGGTGCTGGTGATGGGGCGGGAGCTGCTGGTGACTTCGATCCGGGGCCTGATCGAAGGCCACGGCGGGAACTTCTCGGCGTCGCTGTCGGGCAAGCTGAAGATGATTGTGCAGTCGATCACGATCCCGACGGTCATCCTCTCGATCGCGATCCTGGACGTTTCGCCGGGTACCGTGGGCGCGAGACTGATCACGGTGGCGGTGTGGGCGACGGTGGTCGTCACGGTTATTTCTGGCTGGCCGTATGTGCTGCGCGGCATCGCCGCGATGCGTGATTCGGAGATCTCCGGTTGAACGCCAAGCCGCCGCTCACGATCTCGACTCGGCGCCGGTCGTCGTTGGGCTGGATCACGGTGTTTGGTCTTGGCCACATGAAGCCAGCCTCGGGCACTTGGGGCTCGATGCCGCCGGTGGTGATCGCTGGCGCGATGATCGCGGCCGGGTTCGGACCGGTCGAGCACCCGATCGTGTACCACGCGGTGCTCGTGACAATCCTGCTGACGTTCAGTGCGGCGTGCGTGGTGCAGGGGGACCAGGCGGAGGCTCGGTTCGGTGAGAAGGACCCCGGGCAGGCGGTGGCTGACGAGACGGCCGGTCAATGCTTCTCGCTGATGGCCCTGCCAGCCGTCGCGGTGCAGCCGGGGTGGCACGCGGCCCTGACGCTGCTGGGGGCGTTCTTGGCGTTTCGAGTTCTGGACATCATCAAGCCCTGGCCAGCCAACGGGCTACAGCGCGTGCCGGGAGGGTGGGGGATTTTGCTCGACGATGTGATCGCGGGGTTGTACGCGATGCTGGCGGTTCAACTGATGGCCCGGGTGCTTGTTTCGTGGTAACGGCGGTCCTGACGATGAGCGAGATTGATTATTTTCGTGCGAACACCACAAGTGAAAAAGCATTCATGGTGGCGTCAGGAAAGATTCACCGCGCGATAAGAACCAAAAAGAGGAGATCGCGAGATCTCCGAATCGGAAACCTTCCAGCGGTAACGCTCGTATAAATACGGGTCTGCCTGGATTGTGGTCCGAAAATCGAACGTTACTCTTGATTTTGCCAGTCGTTAGAGGTAAAAGTGGTGAGAGTGGTTCGAGGTCGCGCACGCCAGCCCTCGGGCTCGCGACCAGTTCAGGCCTTGGACCTCTCGATTTTCATACCCGCAGACCCGGCGTACAGTCTCGACCCTTTGGAGTATTCTCATGGCTTTTTTGACGAACCTTCGGCCTTGGTCACGAACCTCACTCGCGCGCAACGCGGCGCCAAAATCTCGAAGCCCTCGGCAGTTGGTTGAAGCGCTCGAACAGCGCCAAATGCTGGCGGCTCAGCCGTTCGCGGCTGGCGACACGATCGTGAGTATTCAGACCAACTACGGCGAGGTGTGGGTCGAGTTGTTCGACAGCCGGGCACCGATCTCGGTCGCGAACTTTTTGAATTATGTCAATTCGGATCGTTACGACGGGACGTTTTTTCACAGGATGTTGGACACCAAAAACAATAGCGTTGACTTCGTTGTCCAAGGGGGCGGGTTCAAGCTTGACTCGAATGGAACGCCGCAGGCGGTTCAGACGTTCGCTCCGATCACGAACGAAGCCAGCTCGACCCTTTCGAACCGGGCGCTGACGATCGCCGCGGCACGGACCAACGAGCCGAACTCTGCGACCAGCCAGTTCTTTTTTAACTTTGTGGACAACTCTTCATCGCTTGACAAGACGACTTCAAACGCGGGATACGCCGTCTTCGGGCAGGTTGTCAAGGGCTGGGACGTGATTCTGTCGATCAAGGCGCTGGGCACGTTGGATCTCGATCCCGCGCCGCAGGAGCTCTATGACAATGTACCGGTCAGCGACGCGTTTGTGAGCGGTGCCACCGTCACCAACGCCGATCTTGTCGTCATCAACGACGTCACGGTTGTCACCAGCCCGGGCTGGAATCAAGAGGCCAACGGCGGGGCGATCACGCGTGGGGCAGGGAACGCGGCGGGCGAGTCGATCTTTGTGAGCGTCAACGAGCTGGGCCGCCCGATCGTGTTCTACCAGGCCCGCACCGGCGCGGCCTACTCGGTCGCGGACCTGAGCATCATGACCGGGTCGGGCACGCTGACAGGTCAGGTCTCAACGTGGTTCGACACCAAGGACGGTCGTTTCTACGCGGCCGCGCCCTCGACGGAGGGTCTGATGCTCTTTACGCGTGCGACCAACGGGTACTGGACGTTCCGCAACCTGACGACAGAGATCTCAGGGTCGCAGTCGATCGCGTCAGACATCCAGATTCTGCAAGGTAAGGACGGGATTATCAGCTTGGTGGGCTTGAACGACTCGGCAGAGCTGGTTCGGTACTCGCAAGTCAGCACCACCCAGACTGGCGGCAGGTTCAACTGGGAGGCTCGCAACATTTCGGTGCGTGACCTGACGCCCAACGGCTTGGCGACGCCGCGGTTTGTGGGGAATCTTTCGACGTATGTGACGAGCTGGAACGGGCTGAACATCGCGGGTCTGGACGACAACGGCGACGTGCAGGTCGTGTGGTGGGCGCCGGGCCAGGCGAACTGGACCACGAGCAACCTGACGACGATCACTGGCGCGCCCAAGTATACGGGCGGGCTGACGACGTACGTCACGAGCTACGACAACGTGAACATTGTGGGCGTGACGGTTGACGGCAACGTGTCGACGACGTGGTGGCTGCCCTCGTTCGGCGGGAACTGGGTCAGCAGCGACCTGACGGCGACCTTCAGTGGTCCCAAGCTCCAGGCGGCCAGCATCACGAGCTATGTGACAAGCTGGGACGGCACGAACATCACCGGGCTGGACGAGAGCGGGAAGCTGGTGGTCTATTGGTGGGCCCCGGGCCAGGAGGGGAACTGGAACGTCACGACGCTGAGCGATACGGTGGCGGGCTCGGTGCCGATCGTTGGCCGAGTGACCGGCGTGGCGTCGCCGTTCGGGACGATTAACTTGGTCGGGGCGGACGCCGTGGGCAACGTGCTGCGGTATTCCTGGAACACCACCGATGGCGGGAATTGGACGCAGCAGAACCTGACGTCGCTGGCGGATTACTTGGCGTAAGAGGCCCGGAAGGCGCGGCTCTGAACACATTGGAAAAGACAGCCCCGGGCGACCGGGGCTGTTTTCTTTGAAACGATGAGCCTTCCGAAGAGAACGCAGAGGGAGCAGAGTGGGTCAGAGGAACTCAGAGCAGGCACTGTGAGAAGAACTCATTCAAGCCCGAGTCTTTCTTTCCAACCTCGATCCGGCTCCGCGTTCCTCTGATCCTCTCTGCTCCCTCTGCGTTCGTATTCAATCGATACCAACGAACCAGATCCGCGCTAGGCCTGGCCTTGAGCCGGGATCTCGACCCATTTCGCGTCGGTGTGGCGCACGATCGAGCCGGTGGTGGAGTAGATGACCTGCTCGGCGATATTGGTGCAGTGGTCGGCGATGAGTTCGCACTGGCTGGCGATCTCATGGAGTCGGAAGGCGGCGTCGACGTTCATGGTGCCCTTGGCGATGCGTTCCTCGGCGTCGCGGAGGATCGCGGCCTTGAACGCCCAGACGCAGTGCTGGCTTTGCAGCACGACCTTGGCGAGGGCGGGGTCGCTGCGTGCGAACGAGGCGGTGGTGTCGCGGAGGATGCCGACGACGCTGTTGGCCATCACTCGGAAGGTGTCGGGGAAGGGAGGGCTGTTGACGAGAGCGGGATCGACCAATTCGGCGATGTCCACGCCAGCGTCGGCGACGCGTTCGAGCTCGTTGTTGATTTTGACGATGGTCAGCACGCCTCGGAGCTGCTGCGGGGGCATGTGGGCGGATTCGCGTGTGGCGGCGGTGAGGAGTTCGACAGCGTCCTGCTCGATCTTGACGTCGGCCTGATCGACCACGGTGTCGAGAGCCTCGACCGATTTGGCGAGCGTCATGTCGCGGTTGAAGAGGGCGGTGAACGCGGTTTCGAGCAGAGACTGCACGCGGCGGCCTTGCTCGACAAGGGCGGCCTTGAGCTGTTCGACCCGTCCCGACATGGCTTCTGGTGAGTTTGGCATGGGTTGCGCCTGTGAACGATACCACGTTTGGCGTTCGCGGGCATCATCCAATTTGGGAACCATCCGACCTGCCCCCGCGGTGCCAACCTTCGCAGTATCGACACCTTGGATGCTGGAGCGCGATTCATCGGTTTCGGGAGCCAAAGTTGAGGTGCGCACCTACGCTGTGAGCCCGTTAGATTCCTCGATTTTTTTACACGAGACAGGAGCCACGCCATGGCCTTTGAGATTGAGATGATCCGTTCGCGCCAGATCCTTGATTCCCGTGGGAACCCGACGTTGGAGGTCGAGGTCGGGCTGGAGTCGGGCGTGATCGGGCGGGCGGCCGTGCCGTCGGGGGCTTCGACGGGCGAGCACGAGGCGGTCGAGCTGCGCGACGAGGACAAGAAGGTCTACATGGGCAAGGGGGTGCTGAACGCGGTGGCCAACGTGAACCGGCGGATTGCGCCCGAGCTGTTGGGGATGGACGCGCGAGATCAGCAAGCGATCGATCGCCGGATGCTCGAGCTTGATGGTTCGCCCAATAAGGCTCAGCTGGGCGCGAACTCGATCCTTGGTGTGTCCATGGCCGTGGCGCGGGCGGCGGCGGAGGCGAGCGGGCTGCCGCTGTACCGGTACCTGGGCGGGAGCGGGGCCAAGACGCTGCCGGTGCCGATGCTGAATATTTTGAACGGCGGGAAGCACGCGGACAACACGGTGGACTTCCAGGAGTTCATGGTCCAGCCGTGGGGGTTCAGCAACTTTCACGACGCGATGCGGGCGGGCGTCGAGATCTATCACACGCTCAAGAAGGTGCTGCACGACGACCACATGTCTACGTCGGTGGGCGACGAGGGCGGGTTCGCGCCCAACCTCAAGAGCAACGAGGACGCGCTAAAGCTGATCGAGAAGGCCGTGGACAAGGCCGGGTACAAGTGGGGCGAGCAGATTTTCGTCGCGCTGGACCCGGCGACGAGCGAGTGCTGGAATGAGGCCGCGGCCGATGGCAAGGTCGGGTACAAGATGTTCAAGAGCAGCAAGGAGATACTCAGCAGCGACGCGATGATCGACATGTGGGCCGACTGGTGCAAGAAGTACCCGATCCGCTCGATCGAAGACGGGCTGGCCGAGAACGACTGGGACGGCTGGAAGAAGCTGACGACGCGGCTGGGAGACACGGTGCAGCTGGTCGGGGACGACTTGTTTGTGACGAACAAGAAGTTCCTGCAGAAGGGGCTGGATACTGGGTGCGCCAACGCGATCTTGGTGAAGGTGAACCAGATCGGGACGCTGAGCGAGACATTCGAGGCCGTGAACCTGGCGATGCGAAACCGGTACAGCGTGATCTTGAGCCATCGCTCGGGCGAGACGGAGGATTCGACGATCGCGGACCTGGCCGTGGCGACCAACTGCGGGCAGATCAAGACGGGCGCGCCGTGCCGCAGCGATCGCAACGCGAAGTACAACCAGCTTTTGCGGATCGCCGATGAGCTGGGGGACTCGGCCGTGTACGGCGAGGAGACTTGGTGGCGGAAGTAATCGCGGCTGTTGCTTGCGGCTGAGTGAACGGAAACTGCGCGGATGATTCAGCGCGGGTTCAGGGTGCTTGTACGCGTGCTTGTGATTGGGGTGCCGGTGAGCGTTGCGCTTGCGGCCATGCTTGCACTGCGCGGACAGTTCGCGGCCTACTCGGGCGGAACGATCGTGAGCTTCGATTTTGCGTCGGACTTTGAACCCGGTTGGCTGATGACGGTGGATGAGCGACGATGGGGGTGGACGCGGCGTGCTCGTGCCGTGGTTTCGCCGAGCTCCTAAGGGGTGCAAGGAGGAACCAACGCGCCATCGATCACGCTCGAGCTGGCCGCGGAAAAACCGCTCAACTCGCTTTACTCGATCGCGATGATGCCACGGGGAGATTTGTCTGACCTTGAGCCGTCCATACGAAAGCAGTTGCAGAGCGGCCACCCGGGCGGCACGCTGCTGATCTGGCCGATCGAAACAAGGATCGGTTGGCCGCTGCGGTGCGTGAGGTATTGGAACGACGGCGTATACGGGTGGGGGAGCTTTGGTTACGGGAGCGGACTGCGGCCTCAGATAGTGGTGGGGGGCGTGACGATCAGCAAAGGACCGCGGCCGTTTGATGGGAAGGTGGTGCCGTACGAGCCGATCGCGGGCGGGTTGGTGGTGGACGCGTTGGTCTGGGGCGGGATGGTGATGAGCGTGTGGTGGTTGGCTAGTTCGGTTCGCCGGTGGCGAAGGAGAGCGGCCGGGCGGTGCGTGGCGTGCGGGTATGAGTTGGTCGGCGTGGTGGGAGGTGTGTGCCCGGAGTGCGGGGTTGAGAGTGGTTTGATAGCTCGGAAAGAGGCGTTGAGGAGGGAGTAGTTTTGACCTGCGTTGAGGCAACCACGTCTTTCGTGTGAGATGGAGCAGAGGTTGGATGAGTCAGGAGGGTGAACCTCGGCACCCGGCCAACGCGATAGATGTTGTCTCGTGGCATCGAAGCCTCGCTTCAGGATTTCGATGCCATGGAACCGCAGATCCATCCGCCGTCAGCAACCAGCCTCGAACGCATTGACAAAGGCGTCGAAGTCCTCGCCCGTCACGAACCCGTCGCCGTTAAAGTCCGCGTCGGTCGTCCCAGCCTCGAACGCGGCGACATACCCGTCGAAGTCCTCGCCGGTGACGAAACCATCACAGTCAAAGTCGGCGGCACAACAGATGGTGACCGTCGCGGCGTCGCTGGTTGCGCTGC
>CAZIMT010000091.1:0-13527 GCA_964540295.1 uncultured Phycisphaeraceae bacterium | reverse complement strand
CGCCGCGGTTCTCACGAATCTCCGGCGGGATGAACGGTAGTTCAAGCACTCTGTACACGTCCGCCTCGGTGCGCGAAGCAACCAGCTCGCCCTTCTCGTGATCCCTCTCCTTAGCCTTGGCAACGGTGCTCTTCGCGTCGAGCTTGTACAGCCCGTACTCGTTGAGCGTCATCCCTCGTGACAAGGCCCGCTCGCGCAGCGCCACGTTGTGCTCTTTGGATCCGGTGAAGTACAGCAGCGCCGCGCCCCACGACTCCTTGGGGATCACCCGCAGATCGATCTGAAACCCGGCCTCGGGCGGCTCTGCCTCGTCCTTGCTCTTCCAACGCCCGATCATCCCCGGCACCGCGATCCGCACCGAGCACTTCGTCGCGCCCTTGGCCAGAACGTTCGTCACGCCCGGCATCGCGCAGAACGCGTCCGCCAACAACTCGGGCTCCGCGCTCGTCGCGAGAATGTCGATGTCCCCGATAGAGTCCTTGCCACGCCGCAGCGACCCAGCGAACGCGACTGACTTCACGCCCGGTACCTTCTCGATCGCGCTCACCCACGCCTCGGCCACCGGCAGCACCAGCCCGATTGAAAGCCTTTGCTGCCCGCCCGCAGCCGCGAATGCCAGCGATTGCTTGATCTTCTCCACACTCTTGGCGCCCATCCGCGGCAACGTCAGGATCGCGCCACTCGCGATGATCGCTTCGAGCGAGGCACGGTCCGTCACCCCGCCCTGCTGCCACAGCATCCGCAGCGTCTTTGGACCCAGCCCCGACACGCTGAGCAGCGGCAACAGCCCGGCTGGCACGCGCGCGAGCAGCTCCGCGTGCTCGGGAATCCGCCCCGTTTCACAGAACTCGATGATCTTGTCCGCCAACTTGGGCCCAATCCCCTCAATAGCCAGAACCTTCGCGCGGTCCTTGGCGAGTTCCTCGATGTCGTCGGTCAGGTCGCCGATCACCCGGGCCGCCCGCGCGTGCGCTAAAACGCGGAACGAGTCCTCGCCCAGAAGTTCCATCATCTGCCCGATCTCTTCGAGCGTGACCACGAGTTGAGATTGCACCGACATGAGCGGATAGTACCGCCGCCCGTTGCGAGCTGGCCGATACCATCCTGCGTGAACGCGCACGCATCTCAGCTCCAACGTCGGTTCTACTCACGCGACGCCGAAAGCCTCGCGCCAGCCCTCTTGGGCCGGCTCCTCGTCCGGATCCTCCCCGACGGCACCCGCCTCTCGGGCCGCATAGTCGAGACCGAGGCCTACGTCGGCGTACACGACCGCGCCAGCCACGCCTACAACGGCCGACGGACCGAACGCAACGAATCTATGTACGCGCAACCCGGCACCGCCTACGTCTACTTCACTTACGGCATGCACCACTGCTTCAACATCGTCTGCGGCCAGCTCAACGAACCCGTGGCCGTGCTCGTGCGCGCGCTCGAACCCGTCGAAGAAATCGAAACCATGCGCACGCTTCGATCTGCTCCGACGCCGCAACGCCGCACAGCGCTGAAAATCACCGACCTCTGCAGCGGCCCCGGGAAACTCTGCCGGGCGCTCGCCGTTGATCGCACGCTCGACCGCACCGATCTCACTCATTCAGAATCTCTCTTTCTCGACGCACGCAACACCGAACGGATTCCAGAATCCGCGATGAACATTTCTCCTCGTATCGGCATCCAATCGTCCAGCGAATGGGCCTCAAAGCCGCTGCGCTGGTCGATCAGGAACAATCCTCATGTAAGCGTCCTCGTGCGTGAATCTCGAATCCGAAGCACCGAACCGTCCGTAATGAACTATGGTCAGCCCCGGCATTGACGCGACGCACGAAACCACGGCTCGATCGTCGGTCTCCGGCAAGATGGGCAATAGTTCACGACATTCTCCCAATGATTGCAACAGCTAAGATGCCTGAGCCGATAGGCTTAAGCCGATAGGAGAGTTGGGCAAGCCCGCGAGAGAAAAAGCCCGAGTGAACTTCTGGGGCCAAGCAACGCAGTTCGGTGGCCCTCCTTAGGAGATGGATGGCTTGCGGCCGACACGCCCGAGCCAAGGAGCAGACGCAGTGTCCGAGCCGATCAAGGTTGACATCACGACGCTCAGAGAAAAGACGAGCCTCTTCCCGCCCGAGGCCTTTCATTTCGTCCGCGAAGGCCTCGCGCACACCGTCGATGCTCTGCACGGTGACACCAAAGACCTCCCCGACGACGATCGCCACGTCAGCGGCCAGCAACTGTGCCTCGGCCTCCGCGACTTTGCCATCCGCCGCTACGGCATGCTCGCCATCACGGTCCTGAGCCGCTGGGGCGTCCACCGCACCGACGACTTCGGTAAAATAGTCTTCGCCATGATCGAGTCGGGCCAGATGCGCAAAACCGACGAGGACACCCTCGACGATTTCCGCGGCGTCTACGACTTCGGCGAGGCCTTCAGCAGCGTTGAAGTCGGCTGAGAACCTGAGCCAATTTCCAGCGAAGCCTTGAACTCCCGGCCTATTTCTCAGCCGCGATGTAGCACAAAAAGCTCGCGCACTCTTCTCCGTGTTCGGCTGGGGTGAACACCCCGTCCCCGCCGCCCTTGCCATCGTCGCCTTCCCAGTACACCGTCACCTTCTTGAACCCCGCCTCGCTCAACAGCTCGCGGATCTCGGGCAGTGACCAGAGCCGCCAAACATAGGTAAACGCCTTTCTCAGACCCGAACCGTCCGGGAAACGAAAGCTGATCGAGCACTGGATGTCGTGAGTGATCGGGTCGAACGAGCCTTGCTGCCAGACGTACGTGAAGCCCTTGAGAGGGCGGACCTCGCGGTGCTTCTTCTGGCACTCCCATCCGCCCACAAAGTCCATGAAGAAGATGCCGTCCTTCACCAGCGACCTGCGCACGGCCTCGAAATACTCGCGCATCATCGCGCGAGTGTTGAAGGTGAAATAGCTGAAGTTCATCGCCAGCACGATGTCCATCCCCGATCCTTCGGAGCCGGGCGTCAGCACGTTGCGTTGCAGCAGCCGAATCCGCTTAGCCTGCGCCGGTTTCAGCTTCGAAACATGATTCTTGATCCCCCAGTCCATCGTGGGCTGATCAAGGTCGAGACCGACCGCCAGCGTGTTGCGCCGACGCCGGACCCACTCACAGCAGGTGTTCGCGGTCCCGCAGAAGTCCTCGCGTAGTTTGACGGCCTTGCGCCCCCGGAGAACCCTGAACTGCTCGTCCACGAAATCAATCTCGGCTTCGGTGTCCTGCACCGAAAGTTCGTAAAGCCGGTGCCGGTCGGCGGTCGATGCCGTAAGTCCGGAACGCCGACGCGACTCGCCGCCGGGACTCGTGCCCGACCCGCCTGCGGATCGGGATCTCGGCTTGGATGGAAGAGAAAGTCGAGACGTGACGGATCGCTTGGGTGCCTTTGACATGCGGGCCAGCGTAGGCATGGGGGTCGGACGGAACCTACCCTGATCGACTCGCGAGCGGACGGTTCGGAGATGTGCCCCAACGTCGCCCTATGCCGGGCCGGGCGGTGTTTGCGGTAGTTCGAGCGCGTTTACCGTGAGAGGGATGGGACCGATGCGATTGACGATGGTGGGTACCGGGTACGTGGGATTGGTCACCGGCGCGTGCCTTGCCGACACCGGCAACATGGTCACCTGCCTCGATGTCAACCCCGAAAAGATCAAGCTCCTGAAAGACGGCGGCTGCCCGATCTACGAGCCCGGGCTGACCGACGTCCTTAAGCGAAACATCGCGGCCGGGCGCCTCAAGTTCACCCTCGACAAGCGCGAGGCCTACGCCGACGCCGAGATGGTCTTCATCTGCGTCGGAACCCCGAGCGACGAAAAGGGCCACGCCGATCTGAAGTACGTCATGGGCGCGGCCGACGACATCGGCGACCTCATCAAGACCCTCGGCCCCACGCAGAGGCCAAAGGTCGTCGTCCTGAAGAGCACCGTGCCAGTCGGCACCACGCTGGCGGTCAAAGCAAGAATCCTCAGCAAGGTCGGTCCCACCATCCCCTTCACCGTGGCCGACAACCCCGAGTTTCTGAAGGAGGGCTCGGCGATCAACGACTTCATGCGCCCAGACCGCGTTGTCTGCGGCGTCGAGGACGAGCCCACCGCCCAGGCTTTCCGCGACCTCTACGACCCTTTCGTTCGGAACGGGCACCCGATCCACATCATGGACGTCTTGTCGAGCGAGATGGTCAAGTACGCCAGCAACAACTTTCTTGCCACCAAAATCTCGTTCATCAACGAGATGGCGATGCTGTGCGAGGTCTACGGGGCCGACATCGGCAAAGTCCGCGAGGGCATGATCGCCGACCGCCGGATCGGGTCGGAGTTCCTCTACCCGGGGCTGGGCTATGGCGGGTCGTGCTTCCCCAAGGACACGCTCGCGTGCGTAATGATGGGCGACGCGTCGGGGCACCCGATGCTGCTCTCGCAAGCTGTGCATCAGGTCAACCAGAACCAGCGCACCCGGTTCTTCTCGCACATCGAGAAGCACTTCGCGGAGTCCGGCGGGCTCAAGGGCAAGACCCTCGCGTTCTGGGGGCTGGCGTTCAAGCCCCAGACCGACGACGTTCGTGAAGCCCCGGCGCTCTCGCTCATCGAGAAGGCGATCGCGGCCGGGGTGATCGTGCGCGGATTCGACCCCGTCGCGGCGGCCAACGCAAAGGCGGAGATCGGACCGGGTCTTCAGACGTTTGACGACCTGTACGACACGCTTAAGGGAGCCGATGCTCTTGTCATCTGCACCGACTGGAACGACTTCAAAAGCCCGGACTTCGCCAGACTCAAGTCGCTCCTGAAGCAGCCGCTGATCTTCGACGGACGGAACCTTTACCGCCGAAGGACGATGAAAGAACAGGGGTTCACCTATTACAGCGTCGGTCGAGCTCCTGTGAAGCCCGACTGAGTGCCGTGTTCACAAAGTGGGTTCCTCGCTTTGTTTCCATCGCTTTGTGGGGCGGGCGTCCCGCCTGCCTTCTTCTTTGCCTTCTCTGCACACTCTTGTGGGACAGGTTTTCAACCTGTCTCTCCGCCTCTACTCTTTCTCGGTTCTCCGGCATGTTTGAACACCTGTCCATGGCACACCCACGACCCGCCAACGCCGCGACGAACGATCATCAGGCCAGCGCTTTTGCGACCACGGTGTACCGCGCCGATTGGATCCATCTCGCCGTAACCCTGCCTCCACATTCCATCGACTTCTTATACACCGACCCGCCCTTCAACACCGGCCTGGCCCAGACCGACCGCGCTGGCTCCTTCGCCGACCGCTGGCCGACCACCGACCTCTACGTTGCGTGGCTCGAAGATCGCCTTCGGGCAACCCTCCCGGCCTTGAAACCTTCCGCGGTCGTCATCCTCCATCTCGACTGGCGCACCAGCCACCACGCCCGTCTTCTGCTCGATCGCTTGCTCGGCCCGGACCGCTTCGTGAACCACCTCGTCTGGTCCTACGGCCTGGGAGGTTCATCCAACCGTCGCTTCGCCCGCAAGCACGACGATCTGCTCGTGTACTGCCTGAACCCCGACCTCTATTACTTTAACCCGCCCTTGGTCCCCGCCACCAGCGCCCGCCTCAAGGGCAAGCTCAAAAAATCAACCGACGTGCTCGATATCCCGTCGCTCAACAACATGGCTCGCGAACGCACGGGCTACCCGACGCAAAAGCCGCTCGAACTGCTCACGCTCCTGGTCAACGCCTTCTGCCCGCCCGACGGGACGGTTCTGGATCCGTGCTGCGGCAGCGGCACTACGCTTGTGGCCGCGGCGACGCTCGGACGCGGCTTCATCGGCGGCGATGTGAGCGCAGACGCGGTGCAACTGACCAAGACTCGACTCCACGCCGTTGAACGAATCCGAGCGCCACCACGACCCTCGGCCATCGTCGATACGAGCATCGAAACCAAACAACCGACCACGACCCGCACAGAGAAATCTCGATCTTGAGAAGGCTTCGAACTTCTCCAAGCCCGGTCGCTCCCCGGCCGATACTATTCCCGAGCATGGACTTCCTAGCGCGGTTGTACGCCAAGCGAATCGTCAACGTCAACGTCAACATCATCGTCGCGGGTCTGCTCGCGATGATGCTGACGCTGATCCCCGTGCATCTCTCACACAACTTCACCCACGACCACTGGGCGATCCTCGGGATCACGTTCATCTCCGACCTGTTCTTCGATGTTCTAATCTATTACGCGCTCCACTGGCTGGCCAACCACACGCGGTGGCGTCACACCTTCGGGCTCGAGAACCCGGAGGTCTCGCGACCGGCGGTCTTCTTCCGCGACGCCACCATCATCCAGGCCCAGCGTGCCGTTCTCTCGCCGATTCTTTACTCGATCTTCCTAGGCCTGCAGCTGTACCTGCTGAAACAAGACGTTCCGCGCGAATGGGCGGCCGTGGCCGGGCTCTCCTCGGGCATCCTTTGCACCCGTGTGATCCACACCATCTGGATGGTCCACAGCCAACGCCAACTCGCGAAGAAGGCGACGAAGGAATCGGCCCAGTCAGAACCGGCCAAGCCGCACGGACGTGCGAAGGCCGCTGACCCTAAGCACATCGAAGGCGCGGCCTGACTCTCTTCGCCCAATGCCTTCAGTAGGTCGGCTCGCCGAGCTGACTTTTCTTCCGTTCTCCTCGCCTATTGCCGTCGCGGCCTTCCCGAACGCCGCTCACGAAAAACCACTCTCAAAGTCCATGAATTCGCGAGCCAATGAAAAAGGGACGCGGGGGTGAATGCCCGCGTCCTTCTTCATTTAGCTCAAGCGCTGTTCTCTCAACCAAGAATCGAAGAAGAGTCGGCCCGGAGAGCCGATCTACCTCAGCGCGAGATCAACGTTGCTCGGGCGGGATACCCATCCCGCTGCGGTCCGGGCTCGCTGGCCGCTTGACGGGCACGAACGAGTTAGTCTTCAGCTCGCCCAGCAGGTACTCGATCGCCGCGTCGAGCTGCGGGTCCCCGCCGTCGACCATCTTGGCCGGGTCATCGATCACCGGCATGTCCGGGTCTACGCCGTGGCCCTCGACCGCCCAGGTTCCGTCGCGCTTGTAGAAACCGAAAGTTGGCACGGTGATCACACCGCCGTCGATCAACCCCGGGTTCCCGGAGATCCCGACCAGCCCGCCCCACGTGCGCGTCCCGATCAGCTTGCCGAGCTTGCTCTGACGGAACATCCACGGGAAGCAGTCGCCGCCCGAGCCAGCCAGCCCGTTGATGAGCATGGCCTTGGGCCCATTGTGCCCGTCCTGAGGCCAGACCCAGTCTTTCCCGTCGCGTTTTGCCCAGTAGTTGCTGACCGGGCGATTCAGCAGCTCGATGAACCGATTCGGGATCTGCCCGCCAGCGTTCCAGCGCTCATCGATCAGCAGCGCAGGCCTACCGCGCTCGCCGAAGAACTGGCGGTACAGCTCGTCCTGCCCGTCCACGCCCGTGCTCGGCACGTGGCAGTAGCCGATCTTGCCGTCGGACTTTTGTTGCACGTATTCGCGGTTGCGCTGCACCCAGGCTCGGTACCGAAGCGAGGCCTCGCTGCCGATCGGCTTGACCAGCACTTCTTTGCTCTTGTTGTCGATAACCGGGCTAGGCCCGTACGTCAGGCTGATCGTCTTGCCCGCCGTATCCACAAACGCCGCCCACGGATCCTGCGTCACGTCAACCGGGGCACCGTTCACTGCGAGGATGAAATCGCCGACCTTCACGTCAATCCCCGGCTGGCTGAGCGGCCCGCGTGCGTCCACGTCCCAAGGCCCGCCCTCAATGATCCGCGAGACCTTGTAACCCGTCACGTCACCCACCTTGACCAGCTCGAAGTCGCACCCGAGCAGCCCGACAGACACGGACTTCCCGCCGCCCTCGGTGTCGCCCGGGTTGCTGACATACGCGTGCCCGATGTTGAGCTCGCTGATCATCTCGCCGTACACAAACGCGACATCCTCGCGGTTCACGCAATCCTCGATCATCGTGCCGTAATGCTCGCGCATCTTCGGCCAGTTCACGCCGTGCATCGTGGGCTCGTAAAAGAAATCGCGGTTCAGACGCCAGACATCGTTGAAGATCTGACGCCACTCGTTGCGCGGATTGACCGTGACCGTCAACCCCCCCGTCGACACCGTTGTCGGCTTCCCGCCGCCCGCCGAAGCATCCAGCACGCTCACCGTGCTGCCACGAGGGACCGCAAGCTTCTTGCCGTCGGCCGACATCGCAAAGCCGCCCGCGCCCGCCGTCACGAGCTTCTCTTCCTTGGCCTCGTCCTTGGGGTCGAAGATCTTGATATCGGGTCCGCCCGCCGCGCCGCGCGTCGAGAACCGCGCGAACACGAGTTGCCCGCTGTCGTTCACCGCCATCCCGCCGAACGCGCCCGCCGCCATTGGCAGTTGAATAACGCGGCGTTCCATGTTCTCCAGATCGATCTTGACGTCCTCGGACGGCTTGTCCGACGCGGGCTCGGCCTTGTCGTCGGGCTTGCCGCCCGAGCCCACAACTGTCCGCTTGCCCTTGAACGGACCGGTCTGACCGCCCGAAGCCCAGCTCCCGCTAACCTCGCCGCCCTTGATCGTCCCCGTCAGCGTGACGTCGTTCTTCCCGAGGCTCATCGCGATCGTGAACGATCCGTCGCTCGCGTTGTAGCTGCCCGACGAGATCGACCCGCCGCCCATCATGCTCACGATCGAGCCGCTCAGCGCTGTGCCGTTGAGCTTGAGATTCACCGTGAACGGCACCGCTGCGGGCACGTTCTCACCGGCGATCCCCGTCGCCTCGCACGCCCACGTCCCGCTCACACCATCGTCGGCCTTGGCCTCTTCGCCCGCTGGCTTGTCGCTCTTTTCAGCCGGTTTGTCGCCGGGCTTGTCCGCGTCTTTCTCTTCGTCCTTCTTGTCCTTGTCGTCTTTCTTCTCGTCCTTCTTGGGTTCTTCCTTCTTGAGCTGCTCTTCATCGCTGACGGCCGCGAACGGGTTCTTCACGTCCTTGCGAAGCGGCAGCATGAACATCTGCCCCGTGCCCGTATACGCGTACGTCGAATCGATGTCCGAGTACGTCGGCCCGTTCACCGCACGGTTCGATGTGAAGTACAGGAACTCGCCCTTGCGATCAAACGCCGGGGCGCTCGACGAGAACATCGGGTCCGTCACCCGCGTCCTGATCGCCGTCTTCACGTTGTACAGCCACACGCAGCCTTGCCCGTTGTCCTCGTCGCTCCGCCCATAGGTCATCCACTGCGAATCGCTCGACCACGAGACGTTCAGTTGGTTCGAGTACGGGTCGGTGTCGACGAGCTTGGTCTCGCCCGTCTCCACCGTCGTGAGTTGCAGCCGCCCCGCCTGGTCCGTGAACGAGATCATCTTCGAATCTGGCGACCACGTCGGGTTGTACCGGAAACCAGCCCCGAGATTCGTCAGCTTGCGCGGCTCGGGCTTCTTCTCGTCCTTCTTCTCCGCTTCTTTCTTCTCAGCTTCTTTCTTCGCGGCATCCTTCGCCTCCGCCGCTTTCACGTCGGCGTCGCTCTTCTTCTCCGCGTCCTTACCGTCCTTGTCCTTCTTGTCGTCGGCCTTCTTCTCCTCCTCAGCTGGCTTGCTGTCCGATGCCCGCACCCACAGCTCGTACTCCCCCGACTTGTCCGAGAAGTACGCGATCCATTTCCCGTCTGGCGACCAGGAAGGATCACGCTCGAACTCGCCATCGGTCCGTGTCAGATTTCGGATCACGCCTTCTTTGGCCGGGGCCGACCAGATATCGCCGCGACCTTCGATCACCACGCGCTTCCCGCTCGGAGAGATCGAGTACGAGCTGACGCCGCCCACCTCGACCGCCTTGGTCCGCAGCGTCGGGCGATCACCCGGGATCGTCACCTTCACAACTACGTCCTTCTCAGTCGCCAGGTCCAGCAGCCTCAGCTCCGAGCCCAACTGAAAAACAATTTCGCCCTTCCCGCCCGCGCCCGGCCCGACCGAAGGCCAGCGCACGTCGTTGTCCTTGTGAGCCGTGATCTGCTTTCGCGCGCCAGATTCGACGTTGAACGACCAGATGTTCAGCCGGTGCTCCGGCCCGTTGTCTGACAGGTAGTACAGCACTTTCCCATCGCCGCCCGGCACCCACATCGGGATCGAGTCTGTCCCTTCCCAGTCAGTCGCCTGACGCGATTGATTCGTTTTCAAGTTGAACAGCCACACGTCCGTCGCCATCCCGCCGCGGTACCGCTTCCACGTCCGGTTGTCGGTCGTGTGCGGCGTGTACGCCAGCCATTCACCGTTGGGGCTGATCGACGCGAACGCTCCGTACGGCACCGGCAGCTTGTCGGGCATACCGCCCTTGGGGCTCACCGTGAAGAGCTGCGTCTGCCGCTGCAAGCCCGCGAGGCCGTTGGAAAGAAACAGCAGCTTTCCGTCCGGTGTCCAATCCGAGAGCGTCTCGCCAGCCGGGTGGTGCGTCACGCGATTGGGGATGCCGCCCGCGACCGAGATCGTGTAAAGATCACGGTTGCCGTCATAGTTGCCCACGAACCCGATGGCCTGCCCGTCCGGGCTGAACTTGGGGAAACTCTCCGCGCCGGGCGGGCTGGCGATCGGTGACGCCGCCCCGCCGCCACGCGGCACGACCCAGATGTTGTTGGCGTACACAAAGCAGATCTTGTCCGCGCTCACATCCGGGTACCGCAGCATGGTCGCCTGCGGCGTCACGTCGGCGCGTGCACCCGCCGCCAACCCCGCGAGCCCCACCAGCCCGACGGCCGCGTGCCCGATGAACCCCGAACGACCCAACCGACCACGACGAGAAACGCTTGTGCTCACGAGAAGTTCCTTCGAGAATGCCCGCGACGATACCCTGTGAATTGGGCCACGCCGCAGTCTGACGAAAAATGCCGATCGAATGAAAAGTCGCTGCCAACGCGACAAACTCCGCGACAAGGCGGGCCGCAAGTCTAGATCGAAACAGTTTGTATTCCCACTCCGCCCGATGGTTGCACGCGACAGTTTTCTGTACGATCTACGACGGAAACAATCGCCGCACGAATCTAAATTGAATCGTCTCTTTCACGAAAGCCCCTCATGCTCGCTCTCGCCATCATCCGAATCGCACACACGATCGCCGCCGCGTGTCTTGCCGGGATTGCCGCGTTCGCGCTGCAACCCGCAAACGCTCACCAGCCCGCAGCTTCCAAAGCCAGCGCCGACCGTTACACCATCATCCGCTGCGGGCACATCCTCGCCGTCCCCGGCAAACCCGCGCAGGACAACGCCACCATCATCGTGCGCAACGGCCTCATTGATCGCATTACCGACGGGCTCACGGGGCCCGACCTCTCCGCCGCCAAACAAGCTGGCGCGACCGTGGACGAGATCGATCTGAAGTCCAGCTATGTCCTGCCCGGCCTGATCGATTGCCACGTCCACATCACGTTCGAGTTCACCGCCGACGCTCGCCTCCGCGCCGTCACCGAGTCCGACGCCACCGCCGCACTCCGCGGCGTCGCCTTCGCGCGTAAAACCATCGAAGCTGGCTTCACCACCGTGCGAGATGTCGGCTCTTCCGGAGAGGTCTGCTTCGCTCTGCGCGACGCCATCGAACGCCGCGATGTCGTTGGCCCGCGCATCCTCGCCGCGGGCGAGGCCATCAGCGTCACTGGCGGGCATGGCGACGGGAGCAACGGATACCGTCCCGACCTTTTCGGCGTTCCCGGAGCTGAGAAGGGAGTCGCTGACGGCCCGGACGAATGCCGCAAGGCCGTGCGCTACCAGATCAAGCTCGGAGCCGACTGCATCAAGCTCACCGCGACCGGTGGCGTGCTCTCGGCCAGCACCGCCGGTCTGCGCCAGCACTTCTTCGACGACGAACTCAAAGCCGTCATCGACACCGCCCACAGCATGGGCCGAAAGGTCGCCGCGCACGCCCACGGGCTCGACGGCATCAACGCCGCACTTCGCGCTGGCGTCGATTCTATCGAACACGGCACATATCTCGACGACACCTCCGTCGCGCTCTTCAAAGAACACAAGGCCTTCCTCGTTCCCACCCTCCTCGCTGGCTTCACCGTCGCCAAAAACGCCGAAATTCCAGGCTACTACCTCCCGATGGTCGCCAATAAGGCCAAGATCGTCGGGCCGAAAATGCTCGATATGTTCAAGCGCGCCCACGAAGGCGGCGTGAAGATCGCCTTCGGAACCGACACCGGCGTCTCACCTCACGGCGAGAACGCCCAGGAGTTCGCGCTGATGGTGAAAGGTGGCATGACTCCCAGCGAGGCCATCATCGCCGCCACGATCACGGCCTCGGACCTCTGCGGCTTAAGCGCGCAGATCGGCACCTTGGAAGCTGGCAAGTTCGCCGACATCATCGCCGTCGCCGCAGACCCAACCAAAGACGTCACAGAACTTGAAAGAGTCCGCTTCGTTATGAAATCTGGAACGGTCTACAAAAACGCTCGATGAACAGAGACGGATGGGTGACCGGCCTTCGTTTAAGTACCCCCACCGCTCCGCGTGGGGCTCCGTGTTTTTCTCCATCTCCCACTCGGGCCGTCTCTTCAATCAGTTTCACGGGTTTTCCGCCGCGTTTGGATACACCACCAAAGCCACCACATGATTCACGTTCGTCCCCGTCGGCCCGGTCACCAGCAGCGCCCTCATCGCTTTCAACGCCGTGTTGCTGTCATGGCCTTGAAGAGCCGCTGAAATATCGATCCCTGCTTTCTCTGTTTGTCGGAGCGCACCGGGCAGGATGATCGCCCCTGCGGCTGAAGTCGGACCATCAACCCCATCCGTCGAAAATGTCACAATTCCCACGCGGTCGCCCGGTCGCGCAAGCCGACCTCCTCCATCGCTCGCCATACGAATCTCATCAAGCGCCGCCAGCGCCAACTCCTGGCTCGGCCCGCCTACTCCCGTGGCGACCCCGACCGTCACGCTCGTCTCCCCGCCCCACACCCACGCGCGAGCCGCAGACCGCGAGACTTGGCCGCCAAGTCGCCCAGAGCCCGCCTCGAAATCAATCGCCCGTCGCGCCAGAGCTCGCCCGACATTCGCCGATTCACCGACTACACCGTAACGCTCCTCGAGAACCTCGATCCCACACGCTCTCAGCGCTCCCGAGGCCGCTCTCACCGCCGCCTCGTGATTTCCGATCACGCGATGCCGCACGCGTGCGAAGCATTCTTCACCGGCCTTGGGCGTCTCCTCGATCTCGCCCCGAACGCCTCGCTCAAGATGCCCCGCGATATTTGGCAAGCGCCGCACAAGATCACGCGATCGCAGCACCTCCAATGCGTCCGCGAACGTCGTCGAATCCGCCGCGAACGGCCCCGATGCGATCACGTCCAAACGATCGCCCACGACATCGCTCAGCACCATGGCCTCGACCCGAGCCGGCCACGCCAGTCGCGCCAGCCGCCCGCCCTTGAACCGCTCCGTGTGTTTCCGCACCGCGTTCAATTCGCCGATCGTCGCGCCGCTTCGTTGCAGCAGTGCATTCGATGCCCGCAGGTCTTCGAGCTCTAGGCCTTCCCAAGCCGCCGCCAAATGCGCCGAACCGCCACCCGAGACCAG
>CAZIMT010000090.1:11319-13565 GCA_964540295.1 uncultured Phycisphaeraceae bacterium | reverse complement strand
CAAACTCAGATCAAATTAGCACCCAGCCTCGAAGTCCGCGACGAAGGCGTCGAAGTCGTCGCCCGTCACGAACCCGTCGCCGTCGTAGTCGGCGGAAATATCGCCGAGCTCGAAGGCCGCGACATAGGCGTCGAAGTCATCGCCCGTGGGGAAGCCGTCGCCGTCAAAGTCAACAGGGCAGCGAGGAGGGTTGGCGTTGCCGATGTAGAGCAGGGTGTTGTACGCCTCGTCCACGCTGGCCGCGTTGCCGCCCGTCGAGGTCGGATCCTCGTAGAGCCCGTCGCCGTTGACGTCGTACACAATCTTGGCGCCGACCACGAGCCCGCCGAGGTTCTGGGCTTCGCGGTTGAGGATGCCTCTGGGGCGAGCGCCGTTGTTCCACGACGCCTGGTTCACGCTGCCCGAGAAGACCGTGCCCGAGGAGACCGAGTTGGAGTCGAGCAGGTCGAGAAACTGAACCTGGTACCGCACGTTCGAGTTCTTGCCGACGAAGGTATCGCCCGGCTCAAGAACGACTTCGAGCGTGTAGCAGAAGTTGACCTCGTCATAGATGCCGCGGACCAGACCGATGTCAAAGTCCTGGAACGTCGAGCCGTTGGCCGCCCGCTTGTTCTGCACGAACGAGGCCATGAAGTAGACGTTGCCCGCCGAGTCAAACGCCGGTGCCGACATCGAGGGACCGATCAGGCTGCCGGAGACTTCGAACGCCGAGGCGAGACGCCCGATCGGCGCGTCTGTGGCGTCGATCACGCCGTCAAACTCGCCCGCGTCGCCGGTGAATGCGAACCCGTCCGCGCCGTAGTCGCCGCGAAGAGGCTTGCCGGTCAGGTTGGCCGGATCGTTCCACGCCGCGAGCGTCCACTCGGCCGTGCCAGCGGGGTTCGAGGGGTCGAAGCGAACGACCGCGATGCCGTTCCACGGGTTCTGAGCAGAGGCCGTGTTGTACATCACGCCCGCAGCCAGCCCGCGGCCCTGACGATCCTGACCGATGGCCACGATGCCGTTGCCGCCGCGAGCGGCGACCTGGCTGCGATACCCGTCGAACACACCCTGGAAGGTGAACGCCTCGCACGGATCGACCACGCCAGCCGCCGGGCGAACCAGCGTCGTCCGGCCCGTCACGTCGCCGTTCGCGGCCACGCCCCAGAGGCTCAGCGCGTCGGTGTCCGCGCCGGTCTTGCCCAGCAGGCCCGAAGTGCCCACGCCGCCAAACAGAACCTGCTTCGAGAACGACACGCCACCGCGGATGTCCGTGGCGGGCGCGGCCAGGAACGTGGCAGCCGTCTCGGTGAAGAGCGAGCCAGCCACCTTCTCATGCAGGAAGGTGGTCAGGAAGTTCGAGCCAAGCAGCACCGGGCGGCCAGCCAGATTGGCGGGAATGCCCGAAGGAGTGTTGTGGGCGGTGGCGGAGTTGGTGAGGAGGCGAACGTTCGCCGCGCCCGCGTCAGACCCGCCGGTGTTGTCGAAGAAGTTGATGGAGCCCACGTTGCGGCTGATCAGGTTGGTGCGGAAGTAGTTCGCGCCCGTGAGCGGCAGCGGTCCGACCGCGTTGAATCCATCCATGCGAATGTGGACGTTCCCGTCCGTGTCGATCGAGCCCAGACCGACCTGCGAGCTGTCGCCCGTCGTGCCGTTGGGCATGTTCACCGAGGCAACCGTGCGCTGAACAAACAGGCGATCGGGCGTGCTCGCGTCATAGTTCACCACCGCGCCAAGCACGTTGTTCACGTTGAACCCGCCCGTGCTGGTCGCGAACTCGGCCATCACCGCGCCAAAGCGGGTGCTGGTGCCCGACACGTTCACGTTCGAAGCCAGAGTGGTGTTGTTCTCGGTGGGGTTCACGCCCGCCGTGGCGACCGCCCACGCGCGATAGTTCGCGGCCGGGTAGGCCGCGTTGCTGCGGAGGGTCTGGCTGATGCCGTTGGCGCTCAGCAGGCTGCTGAAGTTGGCCGTGTTGGATTTCGAGGCCTTGATGATCGGCGCGATGCCGAACCTCGTGCCGCCCGTGGTGAAGAACTGAGCCATGTCCACGACGTACGAGGACTTCTGGAACGGGGCGCCGACCGTCCAGGGCGACAAAGCGTCACCCGGCAAGCCGTTGCCCGCGTCGCTGTTCCGCGACGTGCTGTCCTGCGCCAGCGCCGGACAGGCCATGCCCGCCGAGGCCACGATCATCAAAAGTGCAATCCGATTCTTCGTCATCTCAAGAACTCCTATACGTGGTTTAGAAACCGCTACCGAAAACT
>CAZIMT010000090.1:0-11219 GCA_964540295.1 uncultured Phycisphaeraceae bacterium | reverse complement strand
GACTTCAACGTTGACTCACACGCTCCATCACTCACACCACCCGTCCAACACCCGCTCTTAATCCGCCCACCCCGCGAAAGAACCACCGCGCTCAACTGGCTCGCCCGGTCAGCTCACACGATCGCCAGATCTCACGCCTAGGGACCCCGCGATGCCGTTGAACACGGCGCGGCCGGGTTCAGATTTCCAGCTCCACAAGGGTCAAATAAAAGCTCGAAGAGAAGCCAGCCCACCCACCGCGGCGCGACCGAACTCGAAGGGTCAGACTATATCTCCGGGATCTCTCTAGGAACAGAAAACCCACCCGACCGCAGTGATAAGTTTGCGCAAAGTCCGGCCCAGAATGCCCTTGAACCCGTGATTCACCGCATCGCACGCGCGATCCGACCCGCCAGTTCGCAGTTCGATCGGATCAACGCGATGTTCGCGCGCAGCGTCGCTCGATCAGAAACCTCATGCAAAGCGCCCAGTATGAAGGGCGTCACGCCTCGACCCGTCACCCCGGCCGCCTCCGCTCGCTTGCTCGCCTCGCTCAACCAGCGATTCCAGTCCGGCCCACTCAGCTCGGCCTCCTCGGGGATCGGGTTCACAATCAGCACGCCGCGCGCGGTCCGGGCCAGTTCCGTGCGCACAAACCTCGCCAGCTCCGCCGCGTCATCAAACCGCGCGTCCACGCCGCACGCCGCTCCGGCATCAGTTTCGCGCCGATAGAACGCCGGGAACCGATCTGTGCGGAAGCCGATCACGGGCACGCCCAGCGTTTCCAAGGCCTCGCGCGTCGCGACGACGTCCAAGATCGACTTCACGCCGCTGGCCACGACCGCGATCGGGAAGCGCGTGAACGCCGCGAGATCGACGCTGATGTCCGGGTGCTGCGCGTACCCGCGATGAACACCGCCCAACCCGCCTGTCGCGAACACGCGCACACCGGCCCGTGATGCAAGCTCCATCGTCGTGCTCACGGTCGTCGCCGCGTGAGATTTCCGGTGCATCAGCACGCCAAGGTTCGCGGTGTTGGCCTTGAGCACGTCGCTGGTGCGGAGCAATTCGCTCAACTCTTGGGCATTGAGCCCCACGGTGGGCCGGCCTTGAAAGACCCCGACATACGCGGGGCGCGCTCCCTGCGCGCTCACGATCGACGCCAGCTCCTCGCACAGCGCCAGCGCATCCGCCCGCGGCACGCCGTGCAGCAGCAACGTCGTCTCCAGAGCAACCGCGCTGAGCCCCGCCCGGTTCACCAATTCAATGCTCGGGGCAGGCTCGCCCGGCTTGGTATCGCCCGGGTTGGTATCGCCCGGGTTGGTATCGGTGGTATTGGTCGCGCTCGAGTTCGTCATAGTCGTTATTCTGCGCGATCCCGGGCGGGCGTGCCGGGCCATGGTGCGTCGTTTTTCTGGATCGATCCCAACACAACAGGAACAACCCGTGCCGAACATCCTTTTCACTCGAACAACTCTTCGTTCGCTCGGCAGCGTAGCCCCGGCGGTCCTGTCCGCGAGTGTGCTCGCGATCTTCTCCACATCAAATCTTCGCGCCCAGTACGCCACTCAGCCGCCGCTCGAGGGCGACGCGCCGTCGGTCATCTCGCTCCCCGACGTCGAGCACCTCCGCCAGTGGCACGAGATGCTGGCCAGCGAGCCGCACGTCGCCGGTTCGCCCGGGGATGCGCGCGTCATCGAAAAGCTCGTGGCCGCGTTCAAGGGCATGGGGCTGGAGGTCGAGGAGCACAAGTTCTGGGCGTACCTGCCCACGCCGATCGCGGCCGAGCTGGAACTTGTCACGCCCGAAAAGCGCACGTTCTCGTTGAAAGAAACCCCGCTCGCCGCGGACGAGTACAGCCAGAACGCGGCCCACACCTTCGGCTGGAACGGCTACAGCGGCAGCGGCGACGTGACAGCTCACGTCGTCTACGCCAACTACGGCACCAAGTCCGACTTCGCCAAACTCAAGGAACTCGGCGTCGATTGCGCGGGCAAGATCGTGATCGCCCGCTACGGCGGGAACTACCGCGGGTTCAAGGCCAAGTTCGCGCAGGCGGCGGGTGCGGCCGGGCTCATCATCTATACAGACCCCGCCGACAGCGGCTTTGCCAAAGGCCTGATGTATCCCGAGGGCGGATGGGCCAACGAAACCTGCATCGAACGCGGCAGCCTGCACACGCTGGACTACCAAGGCGATCCGCTCACGCCCGGAATCGAGGCCACGAAAGACGCCAAACGCCTCGATCCGGCGACCGTCGATCTGCCGAAGATCCCGGTCCAGCCCGTCGGCTGGTCGGTCGCGGTGGAGATCATGAAACGCATGAAGGGCGCCGCGGTGCCCGGCGGGTGGCAGGGCGGATTGCCGCTGCCGTACCGCGTCGAGGGCGGCGACGAAATGACCGTGCGGCTGATGGTCAAGCAAGACCGCAGCATCGTGCAAACCTCGAACGTGACGGCGACGCTCAAGGGCACCGAATCGCCCGAGACGAAGATCGTCATGGGCTGCCACCACGACGCCTGGGGCAACGGGGCGGCCGACCCGACCTGCGGGACGATCACCATGATCGAATCGGCTCGCGTCTTTGCGAAGCTCGCGGCCCAAGGGCATCGCCCGCGGCGGACGATCGTCTTCGCCGCCTGGGGCGCAGAAGAGATGGGCATCATCGGCTCGACCGAATGGGTCGAGGCGCACTATCAGGATCTCAAAGCCAACGCCGCGGCGTACATCAACTTGGATATGGCGTCGATGGGAGTTGACTTTGGGAGTTCCGCGTCGCCGTCTTTGCAACAAGTGGTGATGATCGCGGCCTCCGAAGTCCCGCAGGCCCGGAAGACCGACGGGTCAAAGGTGCTGCAGGCGTGGCTGGCGCGCGCACCAAACCCGGCTCGCGCGAGCTGGCCAATCTTCGGCGATCTGGGCGGTGGTTCGGACCACGTCGGGTTCTTGTGCCACGCGGGCGTGCCGTCGCTCTCGCTGGGCGCGGGCGGCGCACAAGGAACGTCGTACCACTCGATCTACGACACGCTCACGTGGTATCGCAAGGTCGTCGGCGAGGACTACGAGCCAGCCTTGATGGTCACGCGCATGGCGGCCCGGGTCGCGGACCTGCTGGCGAACCGGCCCGTGCTGCCGCTGGACCCGGCCCACGCGGCGACGGAGACGCTACGGCTGCTCAAGGATCTCAACGCGCGAGCGGGAGAACTGGGGTTGATCGCGGGATACACCGTCCCGGCGGGTCCGAACGCGATCGAGACGATGCACCCGGCTCTGCAGCGTGTCGCCAAGGCCGCAGAGCGACTCCAAGAGCGCACGACGGCGGTGCGAGCGCTTCTCAATGCCGGGCCGTCGAGTTTCACAAGCGAGGCATTGGGGGGCGCTGCCCTGACGAACCAGCTCATGCGTGACGGCATCTCGCAGCAACTGTTGGCGGCCGATCGGGCGTGGCTCAGCAATGAAGGTCTCGTCGGTCGGCCTTGGTACAAGAACCTGTACGCCGCGCCCGACCGTGATTCGGGGTATGCGCCGTGGATGTTGCCCGGGCTCCGTGCGGCGATCGAATCCAAGGACGCGGCCGCGCTCGATGCCGCGTCGACCGAGTGCGTTCGCGCGTTGGAGAGTATTGAAAAGTTTTACGCTCTCATCGAGCGGGCGATGGGGCTCTGAGAATCACCCGCCCAGCGCTGGCTGCACGCTGGGCGTCTGCCGCGCGAGCCAGCGGTCCAGCGACGCGACGACGTCCTCGTGCAGCCGCTTGGACTGAGCGCCGAACTCGTCGTTGGGCGTGTTGACCATCACACTCCACGAGATCCGGCGGCCCGTGTTCGGGTCGATGAGATACCCCGACAGCGTGCGCACGCCCTTGATGTACCCGCTCTTGCCGCGGACCTCGTTCTTGAGTTTCGACGACTGAAAGCGTTCCTTGAGCGTGCCCTGCCCGGGGACCGCCAGCGAATCGGTGAAGGCGTCGCGGATTGCTGGTGATTCGCGGGCCAGCATGTCCAACCAGCCAGCCAGCGTGGACGGCGCGACCTTGTTGTTGCGGCTCATCCCCGATCCGTCGGCGATCACCGTGTGGGCCGAGGCGTCAGGGCTGACCTTCTGGCTGATCATCATGCGGATCACGGCCGAGCCGTTGGTCCACGACCCGCTCTCGCCGGTGGTCTGGTGCCCGACAGCCTTGATGAGCGCTTCGGCGTAAAGATTGTGCGAATCGCGGTTGCAGCGGCGGAGTACGTCAGAGAGCGGCGTGGTAACCTTCGCGACCGTCCGCTGGGCGTTGTAAGGCTCGTCCGCGCCGATCAATCGAACGGCCGGGCTGGGGCCCTTGCTCGCGTCGATCTCGCCGCCGACGGGGACGCCGGATTTCTGCAGGCGGTCGGCGAGGATCTGCCCGAAAAAGAGCCCGTTCTCGTGGACGGTGGTCTCGACGGCCACGGTCATGGGTGTGCGCACTTCGCCGCGCATGCGAAACTGGTTCTGGTTGTTGACACGGTTGAGCGAGACGGCGTTCTTGCCGTCGCCGACGGTTTTGGCGAGGTTCTCAACGCTCAACCACGCGGCGAAGGGCTGGATGGTGATGGTGGGGCGGTTGCCCAAGCCATCTGGAGAAGGGCGCGGGTAGACTGAGAGGACGTTGGTGTGAAAGTTCAGGCCGCCGACCTCGGCGCAGTACCAGTCGCCCAGTTGTTTGGTGGGCCAGGAAGGGTGGACATAGTCGCGGTCAAACGCGCGGTCGTCGATGACGATTTCCTTGACGCGGTCCATTCCCGCCTTGGGCACCGCCTTGGTGAGCACGTCGAGCACGTCGTCTACGGTCAGCTTGGGTTCCATGGTCGAGAGCACGTCGGGGTCAGCTAGGGCAGGGTCGCCCGAGCCTTTGATGAACAAGGTTTCGCCGTCGCGGATGAGCTCGGTGGAGAACTGGAAGTCGGGGCCCAGGACCAGCAGGGCGGCCCCGCTGGTGAGAAGTTTTTGGTTGGACGCGGGGGTGTAGGTCTCGCCAGCGCGGATGGAGACCAGCACGTTCTTGCTGGCCGAGTCGATGGCGTACACGCCGATCTTGGCGTTCTCGCCCAGCTTGGCGTTGTTGATGAGACGCTGGACCTCAGCGTTGAGCGGTTGAGCGTTGGCAAGGGGGGCGAGGGTGAGGATCACCGAGCACGCGGCCCAAACCGCGGCGTCACCGCAGGCCTCGCGAATTGACCGATTGTGGATCATCCCTGCGCTTCCTCGTGAGATAGAGTTGTGCCGTACGCGAAGATCGGCGCGTGCTCAGTCATCGGCGATCGGTGGTGTAGACCTGCAATCCCGACGCAATCTGAAATCATCTCGCCGCGATCTCGGACGAGCCTCGGAGCGGCAGCCTGAACATGGTCCGCATCCGAGCGCGAAGAAGAGATCGGAAACGCGTGCCGAGGGTTGTTGTTCGGTGCTCGCATGCGCTTCGGGCCCGCTCCCTATCACAGGCTCGCCACCAGCAGTTCGTGCTTGGTGCGGGCGATGCTCATCAGCTCCTCGAGCTGCGGCTTGTTGACCAGCTCCCACTGAGCCCAGTGCACGCCCGCCACCTCGCTAGCCTGCACGATGCCGTCGCGAGTTGTTCTTGAGAGTTTCTTGGCGGGCAGTTTGGCGATGAGCTCGGTGGTCATCGGGAGCGCGAGGCGAAGGCGCTCGGGGTCGAGGACGACATAGGCCCAAGCGCGGTCTGGTTCGCTCTTCCAGCGATAAACCAGCGTCCAGCGCCACGGGATCCCTTGCCAGGAGAGCTCTTCAGAGACGTCGGGAAACTCGACGAGCTGCTCGCGGGTCGCATCAATCAGGCCGGTGAGCTGGCGGTTGAAAGGTTCGAGGAGGTCGTCGAGCGTGGGCGTGCGGAAACGGTCGTTCCAAGCGGAGCGAGGTTTGAGAGTGGCGCTGGACATGGCCGAGGGCTCCGTAGCGAGATGGACCACCAAACTGTCTGGGCGGCGCGAGGCGACGCCCGAGAACGCATCGATCTATCTCCCCCAACGCATGACGTAAGTCATTTGTAGCCCAGCACCTGCTCCAAGTCCATCGCTCCGGCGTCGCGTCGGTCGTTCTCGCGTACACTGCACCGGTGGCGGTCGAGTTCTCGGCGAAACAAGCTCGACGACCGACCGTTTCTGGACTTGGACCCACCTGTACGTACTTGAACGTACCTGAACGCGCCGCTGCCCCGGCTGAGCGCATGAGGATCGCATGAACAACACCGGCCAATCGGCCCTCAACCCGACCACGCCTCTTTCCAACCTCGCGGCCAACCCCGCGGCCAACCCGGCCGTGAATCAGGCCATGAACCCAGACGCGGACTTGGCGTCGAGTTGCGTGCTGCTGGTGGACGACAACGAACAGAATCTGGAGCTGCTGCACGCGTACCTGGAGGAGCTGCCAGGCCGGATCGAGACAGCCCGGGACGGGCTGGAAGCGTTGGCGGCCGTGCGGGCAAACCGCCCCAACCTGATCTTGCTAGACGTGATGATGCCGCGGATGAGCGGGTTCCAAGTGTGCGCGAAACTGAAGAAGGACCCCGAAACGCGCGATATCCCGATCGTGATGGTGACGGCCTTGAACGAGGTGGGGGATGTCGAGCGGGCCGTGGAGTCGGGCGCAGATGATTTTCTGACCAAGCCGGTGAACAAGTTAGAACTGCTCACCCGGGCCCGGACGCTGATCAAGCTAAGCCTGGTGCGCGAGCAGTTGAGCAAGGCGATGAGAGAGTTGAAGGCGGTGAGCGGGCAGAAGCGGGGGTAGAGAACGGCCGGTGAGGCGGGGGTTCCGACCCTGCCCGTGATCATGCGTGACCGAAGTCGCTGCGCGGTTGAGACAAAACATTCGAAGAGTGCCGTATGCCTTCAGCGGTTAGGCGTTCCTGTGACTCAACCCGCCCAAGCCAAATCAAAGGCACGCCGAGGTCGCTTCGACGCGTTCAGAAGTTTGGGAATAAACGCCCGCGACCTCAGCGGCACGATGAGACAAACTAATACCGCCTGAGGATGTCAGTGCCACCCTACCTTGAGCGGGCATGGGTTGGCAAGCGTGAAATGACGATGCCTGCGCCGAGCATGCGAGCTTGCCCCACGCCGTGATAGTTGTCTCAGAGCCGCGCCTTCAACAAGCGATAAACTACCCCGTCTGAACGCGAGGGCACTAATCTTTATTATCTCGTCTTCTTGCTTACGACGCCGCCGTGTCCCGTGCCTGGCGGTCGGCGCGTTTGCGCATCGACTCGTCAAGAATCTTCTTACGCACGCGGATGCTCTTGGGTGTGAGCTCGACCAGCTCGTCATCCTCGATATATTCGAGAGCCTGTTCGAGGCTCATTTTGCGTGGGGCCTTGAGCGTGACGGTTGCTTCTTTATTACTCACGCGCATGTTGGTGAGGTGCTTGAAGCGAGTGATGTTTACCGTGAGGTCGTTATCGCGGTTGTGCTCGCCGATGACCTGCCCGACATAGACCTTCTCTTGCGGCGTGACGAACATCACGCCGCGGTCGGCCAGCATTTCGAGCGCATAGGTTGTCACCGCGCCGGTTTCGAGCGAGACCAGCACGCCCTGCAGGCGGTGAGGGATCTGGCCCGTGACGGGGGAGAAGCGGAGGAACGAGTGGTGCATGATCGCTTCGCCCTGGGTGGCGGTGAGCAGCTTGCCGCGCAGGCCGATGAGGGAGCGCGAGGGGATCTCGAAGAGAAGGTGGGTGATCTTGTCGCCGCGAGGCTCCATCTTTTTGAGTTCACCCTTGCGGCTTCCGACGAGTTCCATGGCGGAGCCGACGGCGTTGTTAGGGACGTCGATGACGAGTTCTTCGACGGGCTCGTGCGGGTGGCCGTCGATCTCGCGAATGATGACCTCGGGCTTGCCGATCGCCAGCTCGAAGCCCTCGCGGCGCATGGTCTCGATCAGGATGCCCAGGCTGAGGACGCCGCGGCCCGAGACCATGAACTCGTCGCTGGTCTTGCCAGGTGCGACGCGCATGGCGACGTTGTGCTCGAGCTCGCGTTCGAGGCGTTCTTTGATCTGGCGGCTGGTGACGAACTCGCCCTCCTGGCCGCAGAAGGGAGAGTCGTTGATCTTGAAGAGCATGGTCATGGTCGGCTCGTCGACGTGGACGGTCGGGAGCGCGACAGGGCTTTCCGGTGACGCGACGGTGTCGCCGATGTCGACGGAGGTGAGCCCCACCAAGGCGCAGAGATCGCCAGCCGAGACCTGCTCGACGGGGACGCGTTTGAGGCCCGCGAACTGAAGGATTTGCTGGACCTTGGAGTTGACGGTGGTCCCGTCGCGTTTGATGATGGTGACCTGCTGTCCGGTCTTCATGACGCCAGCGAACACGCGCCCGATGCCGATGCGCCCGACGTACTCGTTGTAATCGAGGCTGGTGACCAAGGCCTGGAGCGGCTTGGTGGGGTCGGCCTCGGGGGGCGAGACCTCGCGGACGATCGATTCGAAGATCGCCCGCATGTCGGTGGTCTTGATGTTGATGTCGCGCGTGGCCCAGCCCTCGCGCCCCGAGCAATAGACGACGGGGAAGCTCAGGGCGTGGTCTTCAGCGCCAAGTTCGACGAGCAGGTCGAAGACCTCATGGACTACTTCCTGAGCGCGAGCGTCGGGGCGATCAATCTTGTTCACGACCACAACGGGCTTGAGCCCGAGTTCAAGAGCCTTGCCGAGTACGAACTTGGTCTGGGGCATGGGGCCGTCGAAAGCGTCGACGAGCAGCAGGCAGCCGTCGGCCAAACGCAGCACGCGCTCGACCTCGCCGCCGAAGTCGGCGTGGCCCGGGGTGTCAATGATGTTGATGCGGTAGGTCTCGCCGTCCTCGGCGGTGTAACTGACGGCGCAGTTCTTGGAGAGAATCGTGATGCCGCGCTCGCGTTCGAGCGGGTTAGAGTCCATGATGAGGTCGTGCTGCCCGCCAGCGAGTTTTTCCAGTTCGCCCTCGCGAAACATCCCCGATTGCTTGAGCAACTGATCGACCATGGTGGTCTTGCCATGGTCAACGTGCGCGATGATCGCTACGTTGCGGAGAAGTTTGACGGAGGTTGAGAAAGTCGTGGCGGCGCGGCCGGTGCTCATGGTGCTCATAAATAGTCTCGGGGAACGGGTCTTCGAACGGGGCTTCGATCAGGTCTTGGTTCAGGAGGGTCGATCTTCAGACCGGGGCGATGACGTCGGGCCTGTGGAAAATGGCTCGGTCGAGATTCGCGAGCCTTCCCGCGTTCGGATCAACAAGGTTCTCGGTCCGTTCGGGCTCGACCCGTGCATTGGCCGAACTCCCGATCCAGATCCGAATGTGACGTGGATAGTAGGCGCGATGAGGGCGGAACGGGCTGTCGTGCGCTGCTGGTCGCCGCAGGCCTTACAGCTTGCCCAGAGCACTTCTCCAGTTCGCCGGGTCGGTGCTGGTGTTGTGCCCGACGCTCAATCGTGTGTAGAGGCCTGTGAAGAGTGGCTGCAGGCCTTATCTCGTGGCATGGTTGAGTACCGACAGACGGCAAGGCCCTTGGCAGGGGCTCGCCGCACGGGCCGCGAACGGTGCCGTGAACACAACACGAGAGAGGATGAACCATGTCGAACAAGTCACTGGCGATCGCTGTTTCCACGCTCGGGCTCGCTCTGGCCGCTCGGTCGGGGCTCGGGACTGAAGGCCTCTCGCAGCTCGGTCCGATCGCGGCTCAGGCAGGAATCCTTTTCAGCGACGACTTCCAAAGCTCATACCTCAAGACGCAATGGTCGAGCAATAGCACGCTCAACCGCGAGGCCGAGCAGACCTTCTCGTGGTTCAACGGCCGGTATACGAACCAGACTATCGTTCTTTCGCTCTCGAGCGTCCCGCCACCCCCCAAGAGCGGTGATAGCACCAACGGCGGCGGAGATTTCAACCTCTTCACGCTCACGCTCGATCTCCTTATCCTCGATTCATGGGACGGGCTCGACCCGGTCCACGGCCCGGACCGGTTCATCGTCAACGCCAACACGGTCGAGAAGTTCAACGAGACGTTCTCGAACGTGGGCACGACGCAGTCGTACCGCCGAGCCGATGTCGGGCCGACCCAGCTCGGGTTCGACGGCCGCTACAACGATTCGATCTATCGCAAGGTTGCTATCGATTTCACGGTGCTCGACAACGCGCCGATCAAGCTCGAGTTCCGCGGCACGGCCTTGCAGGGGATCACCGACGAGTCGTGGGGGATGGACAACGTGCAGGTCTCGTACAAGGTCGTGCCCGCGCCAGGAGCGATGGGGCTCGCGGGGCTCGGCGGGGTGTTGCTTCTCGGGCGGCGCAAGCGGTGAGATGATTTTGTGAAGCTAGTTCTCAAGCTGCTCAGAAGAAACCTGAAGGCCTTGCGGTTATCTTTGGAAAGATAACTTGGAAATCTGTCCCGCCAAAGAAGAAGACAGCTTGGAAATCTGTCCCACCAAAGCAGGGGACATTCAACGCGTGTTCAGGCCGTATGATCCGGCATGTGCAAGCACCACGACAACGTTGAAAAGTTCGCGGCCGGGGCGGTGAAGCTTTGGAAGTCGGTCCAGGGGCTGAGCGACGCGCAGCTCGATGCGTTCCCGATCCCGGGCACTTGGTCGATCCGGCAGATCGTGGTTCACACGCTGGACAGCGACCTTGTCGCGGGCGACCGGATGAAGCGAGTAGCCGCGATGGACGTGCCGCTGCTTATGAACTACGACGAGTCGGCGTATGTCAGCAAGCTCTACCACCCCGAGCTGAGCGTGCGGCTGGCGTGCGATTTGTTCGAGAAGCACCGCGAGTTCACGGCCGCGGTGCTCCGGCCGCTGCCGATGGCGGCGTTTGATCGCTACGGCGTTCACAATCTCACTGGCAAGCGCACGTTAGGAGATCTGGTGGTGACGTACATCGATCACCTAGAACATCACCTGCGGTTCATCGAGAAGAAGCGAGCGATGGTGAGCTAAGCTCGCGCGAGTATAGGTTTTGCACCGGTTGAGCACGAGTCAGGCATCGGCTTCGCCTCGCATCAACGCGGCGGCGATACGCACGGCTTCAACGCCGTCCACGTGCGCGTCACGATCTCGTTAAAAATGTTGGCCGTCGTGACCTTGTCTACTGCGTCGTGCCGCCACGCAAGCGTTCTGGAACACCGACGGCGTCCACCGCTGCTGGTCGTTCGCGTTTGATGTGGTGGAGATTACACCGAAGTGTGTTGATGGTGGGCAGACAGAGATTTTGTTGCGGAAGCCAT
>CAZIMT010000089.1:2207-13879 GCA_964540295.1 uncultured Phycisphaeraceae bacterium | reverse complement strand
CCCCCGCCCCACCCGGTAAAGTCCTCCATCGAAGTCACCCGCAGCGTCGATTGATAATCGCGCGGCGCGCCGCGATGGTCGTAGGAGATCATCTTGAAATCCACCAGCTGCACCGCGAACGACGGCAGCCGGTGCTGCTGACGCCCGAACGCCAGCCCGATCTGTCGGCCGTCGGGCAGTGTGACCTCGGTCTCCGCGCCCTGACTCGTCCCCACATACTTCATGAACGGCAGCCACACCACCGTGCTCCAAGGCCGCGGCGACGCACCCTGAGCATAATCCGGAGCCAACGAAGAAACCTCAACGCCAAGCATCCCCTGGTCGTGCGTTCCGATCATCGACTTGTCGCGTTCGGCCTCGGGCACCGGCATCGGCCGTTGGATCGCCGTCGCGTTCACCCAACGCGCACCAATCTTCATCGTCAGCTTGGGCACCAGCGCCAGCTCGTCGGCCGTCACCGCGTCCACAACCCGCACCGCGCCGCCTCGCGAGCGCACGATGGCCCGCGTCACGCCCGCTTTGGGTTCGTCGAAATACACCTGCAAAAGCGGGCTCGAATCGACGTACGAGATCCGGATCGCCGGGTCGGCGTCGCGCCTCTTGGGCATGCCGCTGGCGTTCTGCTCGTCGAGCATGTCTTGGTTGATCTCGCCGAAGCGGTGGTACACCCAGCGATCAAAGGACTTCCCGTCCGGGTCCGTCACCCGCACGATCGCCACGCTGCTCGTCGCGTTCGCGTACCCCTTCGTGATAATCGGGAACGGCGGCTGAGCCGCCAGCTCCTTCACGCTCAACCGATACCCGGTCTGCCCGATCGCGATCTCCGTCCCGGTTTTCACCGCGTAAACAGCCCGGAACCCGGCGACCTCACCACCAGCCTTGCCCGGCACCTCGACCACGAGCGCGTGCTCCGTCTGCGGCAGCAGTTCCTCGCTCAAATCTCGCCACCTGCTCTCGCTCATGCCCGCCGAAGAACCCATCGTGTACTCAACACCAAGTTCCGCGGACGCCGCCACACGCCGAGCGGGGATCGACGGCAGCAGCGTATAGGCCAGCACCGGCCGATCCGTTGTCTTTCCCGTCGCGTCGGGCACCTCGCTATGCAAGTAGACCACGCGCAGCGCGTTCAACCCTTCGCCCGCCGCGACCGATGCACGGCCGCCGCCCGTCGCGGGGTCCGCCTCGATCCAATCCTCGACCCCCGTCGCGTACGACGCGTACCCGACCACGCGGAACTGGATCGCCGGATCGATCTGGCTCTGCGGCGGGACCATCACCGGCACGTCCAGCGAACGCCGAACATCCACCTCGGGCTGCCGGCGAAAACTCGCGTCCCACGCCGTCTTCGCGCCCGCCGGGCCCACGCGATCCAGGCCATAATCGTTGTACCTCGGCACGCCCCGCATCGGCCTCTGCTCGCGGTTCAGCCCCGAACTCACATACAGCGCCACTCGAGTGTTGTCATAGAACCGATCCTGCGCTGGCCCAACCACCGGCACGCCATCAGAACCGGCCCGACCGGCGAACAGCACCGTGTCCCCTTCAAGCTTAAGCCCGCTGTAATAAATGCTCCCCAGCGCGATCGTCACGATCCCCGTGTGCACCGTCAACACGCCGATGTTGCGGAACGTGAACTCGATCCGCCGAAGCGTCGCCACGATCATGTTCGCGACGAACGCCAGCAGCACGATCCGCAGCGGCCACCATGCGTAAAACTCCAGCTCCGACATCTCAAAGCCCGGTAGGCGCCGGACCGTCGTCGCCGGGTACTTCTGCACGAAGTCTGCAAAGAGCATCAGCCCCTTGTGCGCGTCGGGGTCGTACTTCAAGTTCGGCCAGGCCCACTTGTACCACGCCCACGTTGCCACGACCTTGAACGAAAGCCCGACCACAAGCGCGATCACAAAGCGCAGGGCCGTCGGCACCTTCCGCTTGCTCATCTCACGCACCAGCACGATCGCCAGCACCACCGCCACGACAGTCACCGGAAAGAAGATCGACGCGCCATAGATGAGGTACGTGGGGATCTTCGCGAGCATCCCGATCGGAACGCTCGCCAGGATCGCGTAAAGCACTACGAATACCAGCAGCCCGACACCCATCCACACCGAGCTCATCACGCGCAGCAAAACCTTCGCGGGCCAGAGCCACGCCGGGATGTTCGCGTCGTCCCACGCCCGGCTTCGTTGCCACTTCAAACTCATCGGAACCTCGGTAAGCGGAAGAAATCAGTTGAGCCAGGAACTCGTCCAAATCACCGTGACTAGATTATATCCATCATCATTCCAGCTTCCTGTTTCACAGGACTAATTCCGGATGAACAGCAATCGCGGGTGCGAGTCACTCGTCATCACGCCTCGCAAACTTGCAGGGTCGTCCGCCGAAATCGCCACCACGCCCGCTGGTTGGCCTGAAAGCCTGAACCGGAACTCGTCCGAGTTCAACCCGAGCACCTCGGCCCCGCTCAAAGTGGCCATCCTCAGCAACGCATAAGCGTCCACGCCGTCGCGCAGATACAACGCCCTCATCTCGTCCAGAACGGCCAGCCCTCCTGTCGATTGCCCGCTCGCCGATTGCCCGCAGCGATCGGCCGGGAGATTGATGATCGAATCAGTTCCCAAGGCCACCGGAATGCCGCGTGCGCGCATCTCTCGGTACCGATGAGACCCGAAGTGCCGATCGTTCCCGAAATACGCCGACGCCCGCGGGCAATAGACCACCGCCTGCCCGGTCCGTGTCAGAATGTCGAGGTCCGCATCGCTCGCGTCATTGACGTGAGCGAGTAAAAACTTTGAGGCCGAGAACGCCGGTTCCAGGTGCTTGATCGGCGTCAGCCCAAGGCCAAAGTCCGCGCAGTAAGCGTCGTCCCACAGCGTCAACCGCTCCAGCAACGCTCGGAACGAACCAGAACCTCGCGCCACCAACTCGTGCTCCTGCGGCGATTCCGCCAAATGAGTGCAGAGCGGAAGCCCTTGTTCGTGCGCGAACTTCACAGTATTCAGATACGCCAGTAGCGAGACCGTGTTCGGCGCGTGCGGCTGGAGCCCGAAGCGAACCCGGCTTCTATTGTCTTCGAAATCTTCAACCGATACTCGCGCCGAGTGAACCACGTCGGCCATGCGCGAAAGCCCTGCCGCCTCGCGCGCGCCGATCGCGAAGAATTCCAAATACGAAGTGCCCAGGAGCGGAGAATCTCTCAGCACCCGCCACGGCGTGAGGTTCGGCCCGCCACCGTTGGCACCGCCGATGTCCCCGACCGCCACCGTCCCGCCTGCCAAGCAGAGCTCAATCCCCGTGCGCACGGACGCGGCGATCGCCACGTCGCTGGCCGCACGGTTCACACGAACCATGTCGATCCACGCGTCAAACCCGCCCGCCGCGTCAAACGGCCTCGGCCCGATGTGCGTCAGATCCAAGTGAGTGTGCGCGTTCACCAGCCCCGGGATCACCACGCTGCCCGGCATCGAAACCAGCAGCGCCGACGCCGCCGCCGGGTGGTCGTCAACCGCGCCGGGCGCGCCCACCGCCAGAATCGTCCCCCGCCCGCACAGGGGCCAACCGTTTCTCCCCGGAAGCGGGCCGCCGTCTTTGATTTCGAGCAGCATTGACCCCGGGAAAAACTCGCAGCCAGCGGCGTCCACAATTCCCCCGGCGTCGATCCTGACCACGACGTCGCGAGGTTGGGAACTGTTGAAAAAACGTACGAGTTCTGGGGAGAGCGGGGGGGTGGAAAGCGGGGCCGTGGGATTCATGGTGCGACGCTCGGAGGGACGATAATCTTCGGCCTGACTATGCTTGCGGCGTTCGCGAGGGTCAGGGCTCACAAAGTGCAGTCAATCGCCCGGCGAGCACGATAGGAGCGGCAGAAACACTCCGAGGTCATGCACTCCTCGCCGCAGATTGCCTGTCGCGCAATGGGTCGCGCTAAAGCTTGTTGGTTCGAAGCGTTCCACACGAAAACACCGGCCTCGAAAATTTCGATCACCGGATCCCTCTCTGGAGACTCTGGATGTTGGCAGAAATCAAATCGTTTTTCCCGTCCGCACGCCGTTCGCTCACGCTCCTGGCTCTCGCTGCGCTGTTCGCCGGCAGCACCGGCGGCTGTGCGTCGATCGATGAACTCGATCGCTCGAACGACACCGCTCGCGGCGCGCTCAACGCCCGCCTGAGCGCGGAGAAAGAGCGTGACGAGCTCCGCCTGGCCAACGAGCAGCTCCGCGGCCAGCTCGGCCGCAGCGAGTCCGGGCTTTCAGAACTCCAGGCCCAGAACGCGGCTCTCCGCAAGGCCATGAACGACAGCGGCATGTCGCTCGATGATCTCCAGAAAAAACTGGCTGCCCTCGAGTTTGGCCCGCTCGACGAGAAGACCGACCAAGCCTTGCAGCAGTTGGCCGCCCAGTACCCCGACCTCATCAAATACGACTCGGCTCGCGGCATGCTCCGGTTCGCGTCAGACCTGACCTTCGACTCGGGCTCGGCCATCGTCAAGGACTCGGCTCGCTCCAGCATCGATGCGCTGGGCAAGATCCTGACCACCAGCTCCGCGTCGGGCTACGAGGTCCACATCGCGGGGCACACCGACTCGCAGCGGATCAGTTCTTCGACCTCCAAGCTGCACCCGACGAACGTTCACCTTTCTTGCCACCGGGCGATTTCGGTGCGTGAAGAGTTGACCAAGCTGGGCGTGGCCCCGACCAAGATCATGGCCGCAGGCTGGGGCGAGTTCCGCCCGTTGGTCGCCAACTCCTCCAACGGCAACACGCCTCAGAACCGCCGCGTCGAGATCTTCCTGGCTCGTGCGACCGGCGATTCAAGCATCTCGGTGAGCGAGCCGACCGAGACCGCCCGCATCAAGTCCACGCCCGAGCGGAACACCACGCCGACGCGTCAGCCTGATATCACGAAGTAATCAGTCCTTGATTCAATCGAACACGAGAAGCCTCCCGGCAGCGGGAGGCTTTTTCTTTGCCTTCTGGTAGGTCGGCTCTCCGAGCCGACTCTTCGCCCTGCGCCCGATCACGGCGCAGCGTCAGGGTGAACAGCCCTAGTTAGAACAAAGAGAGAGCTTGAGAGAATCAGGAGCCCTGCGCGGAGCGCGGGGGGTACCCGAGTGGAGCGGGAGGGTGAGTACCGAGGAGGAAGAGTCGGCTCGGAGAGCCGACCTAACTCGGCCGACCTACCAAGTTCTTACGGCCCTAGAAATGTGTCGTATTCCGACGCCGGAAGCTCAAGGCCCTTCAGCGTGACCTCTTCGCCGTTCTTGACCTGACCGATGATCGTCTCGATCTGCCACGGCAGCCAGATGTTGTCAACTGGCCGGCTCGTCGGCCCGGCGTTGGCGCTGGCCGCGATCTCGGGAGTGGTGATCCAGGTGGTGGAGCCGTCGGCGAACAGGACGTCCTGACCGCGTTGCTGATGGTTGGGTGAGTTCTCGGTGGGGCGGACTGATTCGCCGCGCAACGCCCGCAGAACGACCGGCGAACGGTCGGCGAGGATCACGGTCCGCTCTGGTGATTTCCAGCGAGCCTGGTGCTGCCCGAACATGATCCGGTAGCTGTATGAAACTTCGCCGATGTTGCGCCAATCCATCGCGCCGGTGGCGGGCTGCTCGATGCACGCGGCAAGGTTTCCCGGGCACGCTAGGTCGCGGACCTTGGCAAAGCCGGTGCGAGCAAGTGTGTACAGATTGGCCGAGTTCGAGCGGCCCGGGGTGCCGACGTCCCACCACGACCCGCCATAGCCGGCCGTGGCGACGGGGAGCGAATCGCGGTTCGAGCCAGCGTACTGGTCGAAGGCGCCAGCGACCGAAGCAAGGTTGGTCTGGCACGAGGTCTTCTGCTGACGCTGCTTGACCGCGTCCATGATCGGCCAGAGGACCGACGCTGAGAGCAAGAGCACGGCCGCGACGCTGACGGCGTCCCAGAAACGTGTGCGCAGCGCCGAGCCACGCGCCAACGGCTGATCGGCGATCAAGAACGAACGCGATTCGGCGCTGGCGGTGAGCATTACGAGGTCGAACGTGCGCTGGGCGAGGTCCGCGGACGCGACCAGCCCGGGGGGCGTCGCGGTCACGAGCTTCATGAGCCGGTCGTGCGCTTCGGCTCGTACGCGATACTTTGGAAGAGATTGTCCCAGGTCGTACCCGGCGTCGGCGAAATCGGCGAACGCGGACGTGTCTTCCTTGGAGAGCGCGAACTCGGTCGCGGGCGAGGCGGTCAATGAACTCATGATCCGATCCGCCAGTGACGGCGAGCTGGCAGGGGCGGCTTGGCACGCGAGGCCGAGTAAACCCGCCACGCGAGCGGCTCTGGGACGAAGAGATTCAGGAACATGGGTCAGCTCGTACCCGGCATTGACCAAGGCGTCGAACGCTTGGGCGTCCGGAGCGCTGAGCTGGAAGTCTGGTTGCAGCACGTCTGGATCAGAATTGTTCGGCTGGCCTTGCGGTGCGGTCATACGTTCGAGCCCCGTGAGCGGACGAGTTGGTCAGAGTGCCCGTGACTCGAGATCGCACGCGCAAGAGCGAGCCCAGAGTCGCGACCGGACAGAAACATCATCGAGAAGAACGTGAGCGAAAACCACGAGCAGAAAACACGAGCGAAAATCTGGAAACTGAAACTTCGGGAGCTGCGATCCAAACAATCCTTCGGACACCACATTCTCAGAGCGTTCAGGAAAAATCGAAAAAGGTACTCGAACAGGTCAGTCTGCTTCTTTATTCTCGCTGAGCGATTTCCACTGCTTTGCGAATGACGCCACTGCGGCGTGTAGTCTTGATTTCACGGTCCCCAGCGGGATCTCCAGATCCTCCGCGATCTGCACGTAACTGAGCCGCTGGAAATACGCCAACAGAAGAATCTCACGAAGCGGCAGCGACAGCCCGTTGAGCGCACGTTGGACAAGTTCGTCGCGTTCTCGATCGTCCATCGACGCGTCCGGGGCGGGGACGTCCACCTGCAGCAGGTCTACGAAGCTCGGGCTAGCCCCTCCATTCGAATCTCCCCGACGGTCCGACCCCGACACTGGGGCCGACAGATCGAGCGTCGGTCTTCGGCCTTTTCTACGCAAGTGGTCCCGGGCTTTGTTCGCGGCAATTGTAAAAAGCCAAGGTCGAAATCTGCGGGTTGTATCAAACGAGTCCATCGACAGGTGGATCTGGAGGAACGCTTCCTGAAAAACGTCCTCCGCGGCCGCCCGGTCGCCGGTGAGGCGGTAGAGGAAGCGGAGCAGTTCGTCCTGATGACGTTCGATAAGCGTCCGGAGGGCAAGGTTATCGCCTTTGCGGTACTGCTCGAAGATTTTTTCGTCGGTCGAGGGTGGCAAAGAGCGGTTCCGGGGCGGTCGGCCGGGTTATTCGGCAAGATGTTCGGCGCGGTGGGTGCGGATTGGAAGAGGCAGTTTACGACGGTCGGGTGGGAGATGTGCGGGTCGTGAGGGTGACTATTTCCCCGATCCGACGTTCCATGCGCACGCCGCGGTCTGGTCCGAAGCGTTTCAGGCCGTCGGCGCGAAGAGGCGGGGCGACTTCGGAAACGTACCGGTCGAACGCCGGGCGGTCCGCAAAGACATACCTGGACTCTACTTGCGGCGGGTCGGCGGGATCGAAGATGCGCACGACCAAGGCTGAGGTCGCCCCACCTTGGATCACGGCCTCGATGTGGCCGGTGGTCAGCCAGTGGATATACGCGTCGGCGAGGGTGCCGTCTGGGAAGGTGGCGACGACGGTGTAGGCGATGGATGGCATCGGCCGAGAATACCTTATCCACTAGGCGGGCATCAGGCGGGCATTTCGCGAGGTATCTGGCGAGGTTGGGAAGATTTTTGGTCAGGCTTTGAGGTTTGGGTGGCCGGGGCGGGATGGGTTGAGGCTCGAAAAAAACTGGTGACGCAATGCCGGGCCTGAACATTCGTTAAGCAGGATGGATGACCGCTGTGGGCAACGACCAGGACCATGAAGTACGTTCAGGCTCTGACCACGGTCCGAGTCAGGTTTTTGATGGGCCGGAGGCTGCCCTGAGCGCGCAAGCAGACTTGGCGAGGTTGTTGGTCGCGGCCTCGCGCGGTCAGGAGTTTGCTTGGCGAGAGATCGTGGAGCGGTATTCGAGGCGGGTTTTCGCGCTGGTGAAGAGTCGGTGCCGGGATGTTGATTTAGCGGAAGAGCTAACTCAGTCGGTGTTCGTGACGGTGGCGGCCAAGCTTGGGCAGGGGTTGTACAACGAGCAGGGGCGGTTCGAGTCTTGGCTCTTTCGCGTGACCATGAATCGGGTCCGCGACCATGTGCGTCGGATCAAGCGGCAGGCGACGGTGAACGACAGCGACGGCCTGATGCAGCAAAGAGCCGCGGCGGCTGAAGGGCAGGCTGGCACGGACGATCGGTTAGGGGCGTTGCGAGAGGCGATGGGGCAACTGACGGACGCGGACCGAGAGATCATCGAGTTGCGGCACCACGGCGAGCTGAGCTTCAAGCAGATGGCGGAGTTGTTGGAAGAGCCGGTTGGAACCCTGCTGGCCCGGCATCACCGGGCGCTGAAGAAGATGAAGGAATGGATCGAGAACGCGGGGTCGGGAGCGACCAGAGTGGGAAGGAACGAGGTGGCCTGATGGAACGGAACATGAATACGAAGCGAGCCATTGACCATGATCGGGATCAGGATCGAGACCAGATTCCTGCGGAGTTGCTCGAGATCGATGCGTTGCTGGGGCAGGTGGCCCGGGCGGACGTGGCGGCCGGGCCGTCTCGCGCTGATCTGAGTCAGCGGATCTTTAACGCGACGCGTGGCGCGATCGCGGCTCATACGCCGCTGCCGATCAAGATCGAGTCGGCGCGTCGGGTTGGCGGGCCGGTGCCGATGCGGGTTGGCGCGCCGATGCGTATCGCGGCCGGACTGGCGTTGGCGGCGACGTTGGGCGTGGTGTGGCTGGCTGGTCGCGGGCCCGGTCCGGTTCGTTTGAGCGGTTCGGGAGAGTTGGCGGCAAGTTCCTCGGCGGCCGCCGACCGTGAGATTACGGAATGGCTGGCGATCTCGGACACGAACTTTGTGGGCGATCTGCAGACGCAGTTGACGTCGCTGGACGCGGAGGCTTCGGGCCTCGTGAAGAACTTTGAATCGGGCGGTTCGGATGAATCGTGGTACGACGAGAGTGCTTCGGGCGCGGCCGGGGGTGCGATGTGATGATGGTGATGTCGCGAGTCGGCTTGATCTGTGTTGCGTTGACCTCGTTGGCGTTGGGCCGGTCTGGTGTTGCCGAGCCTCCGGCGCCGGGGGACGCCGCGCCAGCACAGTCCGAAGCTGAGAAAGCGAGCCAAGAGGGCGGCAAGAAAGAGGGCATTCGGGCTGAGCGTTTGGGCGAGCGTGCTGGCAAGCCAGCTGTGCTTCAGTTCCTTCGCAACCGTTTGACGGACTTAAAGGACCGCGAGGCGATGCTTGAGTCGGCGCTCAAACGAGTCGAAGCGGGCGAGGATCCGGCGAAGATCCGCGAGGAGTTCGAGCCGCGCCGCACCGGGCGACGAGACGCGGGGGGGCCGCCGCGCAACGAGCCAGACTTCGAGGGTGATGCGGACATCGGTCGTCCGGGGCCCGGAATGCCGGGTGGTCTCGAGATGGCGGGGCGTGAGCGGCCTAGCGCGGGCGGGGACAAGCCGCCGGGGCTGATAACTGCGGAGGATCGTGAGCGTGCGTTGCAGTTCTTGCGTGAGCACTTGCCGCGGGTTGGCGGACGGGTGACGGAACTGGCGAAGACCTCACCCAAGCTAGCTGATCAGATGCTGTCGCGGTTCTCGGCCAAGATCCCGGAGCTTCGCGCGGTTCAGCACGATCAGGAGCTCTTTGAGTTGAAGGTGCGAGAGATGGAGGGCGGTCTGAAGATCTGGGAAGCGACCCGCGGGTATCGCGACGCGGCGAGCGCGAAGGCTTCGGACGTCGAGAGCAAGAAGAGCGAGCTTCGCGAGGCACTTTCGAGCCAGTACGACGCGCAACTGGCGATCCAGAGACGACACGCGGATCGGCTTGCGAAGCGCATCGATTCGCTGCGTGAGGACATTCAGAAACGGCAAGCCGATCGTGACTCGACCATCGATCGTCAGATCGAAGATGTTGCGGCCGGGCGTCGTCCGAGCGGGCTGGGTCCGGCGGGGCGCGAGGAGAAGCGTTGAATCGCGGCACCATTGCCGGGACGGACCCCCGCGCGAGCATGAGATTTCCTGTGTTTTCTGACGCGCGTGAGCGGGCGAAAGATGCGGACGTTCTCAGGCGTCCGGCTCGATAGGCAGGAAATCGCGTGCCCTTCCTTGGGCCCATTGCCGGAAGCGTGGCCAGAAAACTTCTCTGAGCAGGATCCGCGTGCACGCGGCGACGGGGATGGCGATGAGCAGGCCGTAGAACCCGGCGAGCACGCCGCCCGCGAGCGACGCGAAGAGGATTGACGGCGTGTCCATGTCGGTTGATTTGCCCTGGATTCTCGGGTTGAGGATGTAGTCGTCGGCGACCTGAGCGATGAGCGAGACGCCGATGGGCGCAAAGACGATCCACCACCACGCGGATTGGAACGTACCGCGGCTGGGTTCGAGGGCCAGGAGCAGCATGGCGATCGGGACGCCGACCACGCTGGAGAGGTAGGGCACCAATGTCGCGAGTCCGACGATGGGTCCAAGGATGAGCCAGGCGGGGACGCTGATGAAGAGGTAGGCGAGGGAGTAGAACACCATCATCAGGAACGCGATGGTGATTCGGCCACGCACAAAGCCGGAGATGACGCGGTCCATCTGGTCGAGGAGTTCGAGGACGCGGTTCTTGCGTTTTTCGGGGATGAGCCCGCGCCAGAACTCGAGCACCTTGCCATAACTGGTTGAGAAGAAAAAAAAGAAGAACGCGGTGAGGAAGAGCCCGAAGAGCAGGAGCCAGGCGGATCCGATGCCCTTGGCGAGGAACGACACCGCGCCGCCGCTGGCTTGCAAGGCCTGCCCGCCGATCTTGCCGCTGTTGGCGCGGAGCCATTCGTAGATGGGCTGGATGACCTGGGCAGCGGAGAGCGTTTCGGGTTCGGGGAGTTCGATCAAATGATCGGGCTCGACGTGGGGCGTGACGCCGGGCGCGGGCGGTTCGGTTGGTGGTGCTGTATCGGTTGGTGGTGCTGTGCGCGATGAAACCGCGGGGGCGGCGAGTTCGGCGGCGCGGGCCTGTCGATGCGCCACGCTCTGCTTGTGGATCGACTTCTGCTCGACGACGTAGTCGCGGACTTTGCGCCAGGAGCCGCCGGGGACTTGGCGTTGCAAGGCTGTGTCTTGGGGAGATTCGACGGAGCGGACGAAGACATCGAGATCAGACGCGAAGGCCTGCGCGTACTTGACTCCCTGGGCCGTGGCGAAGCCGACGCCAAGAAAGAGTGGCACGACGACGACGAGAGCGAAGAGCCCGACGATGGAGAGCGCTGCGCCGGGGCGACTGAGCCATTTTCGTCTGGTGGCCTTCGCGACAAGTGGCTCGAAGAGGTAGGCGAGAAGGAGGGCGATGAGGATGGGGACGGTGACGATGCTGAGTTCGTACCCGAGGTAGAGGACACCGAGGACGCCGAAGATAATCAGGGCGTCGCGGATGGGCTGGATCTGCCAGAGCCGCATGTGCTTCCAGTCGGGTCGCGTATCGGGCTTGGGGTCAGTCTTGAGGTCAGTCTTG
>CAZIMT010000089.1:0-2107 GCA_964540295.1 uncultured Phycisphaeraceae bacterium | reverse complement strand
GGTCAGTCTTGAGGTCAGTCTTGGGGTCGGGCTTGAGGTCGTGCTTGGGGTCAGGCCCCGGCCCCGGGTGTTTGTTAAAGTGTTGATCGCCCTTGGCCTTGGGGTTTGACATGAGAAAAGATTATCCGGTCTGGGTGCTGCGCGTTCGGTTGGGCGTGGGTTGATCGGTGGGTCCGGGCCGCGGATTGAATCTCGACGTTCCGGGACAGACCGCCGCGAGACTATGGTTGGCGATGCAGGGAATTCTTGATTTGTCGCCCGAGTTGGAGCCGATCGGAGTTGTTCTCGCGGAACGGTTGCTGGGCGTGCAGGCTCGGTTTGACCGGCAGCTTGAGAGCGACTTGCCGCCGGTGCGTGACCTGTGTCGGCACGTGGAGCGGTACCGCGGGAAGATGCTCAGGCCGACGCTGGCGTTGTTGTGCGGGATGGCGGCGGACGATCGGGCGGGTGTGCCGATGGGCGAGCGGGTGGGCGAGGCTCACGAGATGGTCGGCGCGGTGTGCGAGATGGTGCATATGGCGACGCTCGTGCACGACGACGTGCTCGACGACGCGGACGTGCGGCGGCGTGGCGAGACGGTGAACCGGCTGCACGGCAACGAGGCGGCGGTGATCCTCGGTGATTATCTGATTGCGAGCGCGTACCACCTGTGCTCGCGGATCGATTCGCACACGGCTTTGGCTGTCGCGCGAGCCAGCGCGGTGATGTGCGCGGGCGAGCTCCTGCAGCTTCATCATCGAGACGACTATTCGCTGGACGAGCCGACGTACTTTGAGATCGTCGAGCGGAAGACGGCGGCGCTGATCGCGGTGGCGTGCGAGTTGGGGGCGCACCACGCGCTGGGCTCCGCGACGAAGGATGAACAACGACGGCGCGAGACGGCCGCGGCGTTCGCGGCGTTCGGGCGCGCGGTCGGTGTCGCGTTCCAGATTCAAGACGACGTGCTGGACCTGACAGGCGAGGAAGCGGTGGTCGGGAAGTCGCTGCACAAGGATTTGGAGAAGGGCAAGCTGACGTTGCCGGTCATCCACCACCTCGCGGCGGCGGACGAGCGGACGCGGGGGCGAACGCTGCGGTTGCTCGAAAGCGTGACGCAGGGGCACGCGACGGCGGATTCGGTGCAGGCTCTGGCGCGAACGCTCAAGGACACGCGGTCGCTGGACCATGCACGCACAACGGCGGAGCGATACATCGCGACCGCGAAGGCGGCGCTTGGAACGATCGCGCCAGGCCCCGCTCGACGGGTGCTCGAACTGTTGGCGGACGCGGTGGTGACACGAGATCAGTAGCGGGTTCTTTGCTCGCTGAGCGCGGCGGGCAGGAGGTCGGCGAGTTCCATGGCAAGCAACCCGCCGCCGTTGTGGTTGGCGGCTGCCCAGAGTTCGCTGGCGCGGGCGTGAACCTGCACGGCGATTTGTGCGGCTTCGAAGAGGCCGAATGTCGGCGTGGGCTGCGTGACGGGCACTCCAGGTTTTTTAGGCATAATTGGCGGTGTGGCGAGCCGGACGAACTGGGCGATGAGGCCGCCGATGAGGCCGGCGAGGACGTCGCCGGTGCCAGCGGTGGCGAGGCAGTGATGGCCGGCGCTGCAGGTCCAGGTTCGATAGCCGTCGCTGACAACGGTGCCGGAGCCTTTGAGGACGACGACGCAGCCGAGGCGCTGAGCGAGTTCTGCGGCGGCCTTGGGGCTGGTCGCGGGTTGGGTGGGATCGGTCGTGATCCGGAGCGCGCGGGCGAGGCGTGCGAACTCGCCGGGGTGTGGCGTGAGGACCGCGGAGGCTCGGAAATCGCGGTGCAACTCGGGGACGGAGGCGAGCGCGTTCAGTCCGTCGGCGTCGACGACCACAGGGACAGAATCTTGTTGAACAGCGCGGAGGGTGAGTGTTTGCGTGGCGAGGCCGGCGCCGAGGCCGGGGCCGATCACGAGCGCGTGGCATGTCGGGAGGATGGCATCGAAAACTTCGGCGGCGACGTGCGCGATGACCACGCCGTTCGGGTCGGTCGGCAACGCGAACCCGGTGGCGGAGGGCAGGATGGTGAGCCCCGCGGTCAGGAGCGGTTCGGGCATCACGAGGCGGACGAGCCCCGCGCCGCTGCGGAGTGCGGT
>CAZIMT010000088.1:1794-13956 GCA_964540295.1 uncultured Phycisphaeraceae bacterium | reverse complement strand
TCAGCCGGGCTCATGCAGGCGCTCAAGCCCGCTTCAAAACACTCTTCAAATACCTTCCCGTATGACTCGCCTTCACCTTCGCCACGTCCTCGGGCGTTCCCGTTGCGATGACCCGCCCGCCGCCCTCGCCGCCCTCGGGGCCGAGGTCGATCAGCCAGTCGGCGCACTTGATCACGTCGAGGTTGTGCTCGATGATGACCAGCGTGTTCCCGCCGTCGGCCAGTCGATTCAGAACCACGATCAGCTTGCGGATGTCCTCAAAGTGCAGCCCCGTGGTGGGCTCGTCGAGGATATAGAGCGTGTGCCCGCCGCTGCCGAGCTGGCCCGCGCCCTTGCCCAGTTCCGTAGCGAGTTTGATCCGCTGTGCTTCGCCGCCTGAGAGCGTCGTCGACGGCTGCCCGAGCGTGATGTAATCGAGCCCGACCTCGTGCAGGCACTTGATGAACTTATGGATGCCGGTGTGGTTCTCAAAGAACGCCACGGCCTGCTCGACCGTCATGTCCAGCACGTCGGAGATCGACTTGCCGCGGTACTTCACTTCCAGCGTTTCGCGGTTGTAACGCTTGCCGCCGCAGACCTCGCACTCGACGAAAACGTCGGGCAGGAAGTGCATCTCGATCTTCTTGAGCCCCTGCCCCTCGCACGCCTCGCAGCGCCCGCCGCCAGACTGGGCTTTGACGTTAAAGCTGAACCGCCCCGGCTGATATCCGCGGACTTTCGATTCCTTGGTCTGCGCAAAGACCTTGCGGATGTCGTCAAAGATGCCGGTGTAGGTCGCCGGGTTCGAGCGCGGCGTGCGGCCGATCGGCGTCTGGTCCACCTCGATCACGCGGTCGATGTTCTGCAATCCGTTAATCTTCGTGTGCGCGCCGGGCTTCTCACGCGAGCCCAGCAGGTGCTGCTTTGCAGCGTTGAGCAAGATGTCGTTCACAAGCGTCGACTTCCCCGATCCCGACACCCCCGTCACGCAGATGAACCCGTTGATAGGGAACGAAATATCCACGTTTTTGAGGTTGTTCTGCCGAGCCCCCTTGACGACGACCGACTTCTTTTCGTTCAGCGCACGGCGCGTCTGCGGGATCTCGATGCGCTTGCGCCCCGAAAGATAATCGCCCGTCAGCGACCCCGGTGTGGCGCAGATCTCCGGCACCGTGCCCTGCGCCACGATCCGCCCGCCGTGCACGCCCGGCCCGGGCCCAACATCCACCACATGGTCGGCCGCGCGGATCATGTCCTCGTCGTGCTCGACCACCAGCACCGTGTTGCCGATGTCCGCCAGATGCCGCAGCGTGGCGATCAACCGATCGTTGTCGCGCTGATGCAGCCCGATCGTCGGCTCGTCCAACACGTAGCACGCGCCGACCAGCCCGCTGCCCACCTGCGTCGCCAGCCGGATTCGCTGAGCTTCACCGCCCGAAAGCGTCGCGGTTTTTCGATCCAGTGAGAGATACTCCAGGCCCACCCCGCACAAGAACCGCAGCCGATTGCTCGTCTCTTTCAAGATCGGCTCGGCGATCGTCTTCTGCTCCTTAGTCAGCACCAGTCCGTCCAGAAACGCTGCGGCGTCGGTGATGGTCAGGCGCGAGAGCTCGGAGATGTTCAGCATCGTGCCGTCGCACTTTGGCCTTCCGATCACGCTCTCTGAGAATCCCTTCTTCGTGTCCGCGTGGTGCGTGCTCGTGATTTGTATATGCAACGCCTCGACGCGCAGCCGATCGCCGTGGCACACCTTGCACGGCGACTGTGACAGGAAAGTACCGAGCCATTCCTTGACGCCGGGGTTCTCCGTTGACCCCCACCATTCTGTCACATTCGGTATCACGCCCTCCCACTTGGCCGCGCCGTGTTTTACTTCCTCCTTGGTCGCGCCGTGCAGCAGCGTGTGCCGGATCTGCGGCGAAAGGTCCTTGATCGGCGTGTTGAACGACGTGTCGTAATCTTTGCAGAAACGCCGCAGTTTCCGGTTGAACCACGCCCGCACCGGCCCGTTCTTGTTCCACGCCGCGATCGCGCCTTGAGCCATGCTCAGCTCGGCGGTGGGGATCACCAGCGCCTCGTCAAACTCCAGGATCGTGCCGAGCCCTCCGCAACCCTGGCACGCTCCGAACGGCGAGTTGAACGAGAAAAGCCGCGGGCTGATCTCTTCGAGCGCGTACTCCGGCCTCTCGGCGTCGGCGAACTTTGTGCTGAACGAAGTGTCACTCCACCCAACGCTCGCCGTCACAGCGTACGCCTCGGGGCTTGGCTTCTGCTCATCAATCTCAGGGTTCGTCTTCTTCGCTTTCGATGACACAGCAGCGACCGGAAATTCAGATCCACTCGCGAGCCGCGGCGCGCCAGCCCGACTCTTCTGCCCTGCCCCCTCACCCTCCCCCGTCTCAAAGCTCACCACGACTGCCCCATCCGCGAGCTTCAACGCCGCCTCAACCGACTCGACCAACCTCTGCCGAACATCTGGCCCCAGCACGATCCGGTCCACCACCGCGTCGATCGAGTGCTTCTCGTGCCGCCCGAGTTTCAGAGGATTCTCTCCCGGCTCCTTGAGTACCTCTCGCAGCTCAACCACCATGCCGTTGACCCGCGCGCGGCCCCAACCCTGCGCTACAAACTCTTCAAGCACCTCGCGGTGAAACCCCTTCTTGCCGCGGATGACCGGAGCCAGCACCATCAGCCGCGACCCCGCCGGGCGAGCCATCACCGCGTCCACGATCTGCGTGCTGCTCGTCGCGCTGATCGGGTTGCCCGATCGCGTCAGCACCGCGCCGTCCTTCCCCAGCTTCGTCGGCGCCCACGAGTACGGCACGCCACACCGTGCAAACAGCAGACGCAAGTAATCGTAAATCTCCGTCGTTGTCGCCACCGTCGAGCGCGGGTTCCCGCTCGCAGAACGCTGCTCGATCGCGATCGTCGGCGGGATCCCCTCAACCTCCTCAACGTCCGGCTTCTTCAACTGTCCTAGGAATTGCCGCGCGTACGACGACAGCGACTCCATGTACTTCCGCTGGCCTTCCGCAAAGATCGTGTCAAATGCCAGCGAACTCTTGCCCGACCCAGACAGCCCCGTCATCACGATCAGCTTGTCGCGCGGGATCTCCAGCGTCACGTTCTTGAGGTTGTGCTCCTTCGCGCCGCGCACCCGGATCACGCGGTCGTTCCGCGCGGTCAACTCGCGGGTTGGAGAAGCAAGAGGCGTCGCTCGTGGCAGAGTCTTGGGCTCAATCATGGCGGTGGTGTTCTCGAGAGTGGCCGATGCGGTCGTCCCAACGGGCGGATGCTGTTTCGCTGAGTTCACGTCCGCGGCCGCGTTTGAGCGTGCCGCCCTCATGGCAAACCTCTTTGTTCCGAGCGCTCCGGCGCGGCCACATCCGACGGCGCCGTTCGCGCGTTCGCCGCCTCACTCGTGGAACGCTCGGCCGCCTCGCGTGCCATCTCCGCACGACGCGCGTGCTGAAGGAACCCGAGCATCACCAGCCCGATCGCCAGCCCGATCGCGAAATAGGCCAGCCGACGCAGAAAGTCAGACCTGTTTGAAGGAAGTGGGGGCATTGCGTGCATCGTAGACGAGCGAAAATGAATCCTGAAACTCGGATCCCTTCTCGAAACAGCTCACTATTCCGGGCTCTTCGGTTTCTTCCTCGATTTCCGCTCGGGCCGAACCCCCGGCATCCCGGCCCGCCCCTTCTTCTTGTCGTTCCCGCGTCGAGTCGTCTCGAGCTCCGAGCGCCGCACCTTTACCGTTTCGTCGCCGCCAGCCTTCGCGGATTCAGACCGCAATTTCTTCAGCTTCAGCACCTGATCGCGCAGCGCCGCCGCCTTCTCAAACTGCAAAGCCTCCGCGGCCGCGATCATCTCGCCCTCAAGCGTCCGGATCATCTCCACGATCTCGAACGCCTCTTCCTTCACGCCCACCAGCTCACGCGCCGCCTTCCGGCCGCGCAGTTCGATCTCCATCCCGCGCCGGATTGCCTTCTGGATCGTTGTCGGCGTGATCCCGTTCGCCTCGTTATAGGCCATCTGCTTCACACGCCGCCGTTCCGTCTCGCCGATCGCGGCCTGCATCGACGGCGTCATTTTGTCCGCGTACATAATCACCAGCGAGTTCGCATTGCGGGCCGCACGCCCCATCTGCTGGATCAGGCTCGTCGTCGACCGCAGGAACCCTTCCTTGTCCGCGTCCAAAATGCACACGAGCGAAACCTCCGGCAAGTCCAGCCCCTCGCGCAGCAGGTTCACGCCGACCAGCACGTCAAACTCTCCCTGCCGCAAGTCGGCCAAGATCTGCACGCGGTCCAGCGTTTCAATCTCGCTGTGCAAGTACCGGACCCGCAACCCCTTCTCATCAAGAAAGCTGGCGAGGTTCTCGCACAACCGCTTGGTCAACGCCGTCACGATCACACGCTCGCCGCGCTTCACACGCTCGATGCAGCGCTCCACCAGATCAGGCACCTGCCCCTGCGCCGGCTTGATCTCCACGATCGGATCTAGCAGCCCTGTCGGCCGGATCACTTGCTCGGCCACAACGCCCTTGCACCGCTCCAGCTCGTAGGGCCCCGGCGTCGCGCTCACGAACATCACCTGCGGCACCACCGCCTCGAACTCCTCGAACCGCAGCGGCCGATTGTCCATCGCCGCCGGAAGCCGGAACCCGTGCTCCACCAGCACCGTCTTGCGCGCCTTGTCGCCGTTGAACATCGCACGGATCTGCGGGATCGTGACGTGCGACTCGTCGATAATCAGCAGCCAATCGCGGAAGTTCGGCCGGGCCGTGTTCGAGGCCGGGCTCTCTAAACCCGCCGTGCGATAGCCTCGAAACCCGTTCTCGGTGAGGGATTGAGTCGAGACCGAACCGTCTGTCGTCGCGCTCGCCGGCGGCGCAAAGTCAAAGTAGTCCATCAACGTATACGGCCTCTCGCCCGGCATCCGCCCGTCAAAGTACCGCGAGTAGTTTTCGATCCCGTTGCAGAACCCGACCTCCTCGATCATCTCCAGGTCGTACTTCGTGCGGGCCATCAACCGCTGCGCCTCGAGCAGCTTGCCCTGCGAACGCAGTTCAAGAACGCGAGCGTCGAGATCACCACGGATCTTGGCGAGTGTGGATGAGAGTTCGTCTTGGGGCATCATGTAGTGGACGGCCGGGAACAGAAAGAACTGTCGTGCATCGCTCAACACCTCGCCGCTAGTCGGGTTGATGAGCTCGACCTTGTCCACCTCGTCGCCGAAAAGTTCAACGCGCACCGCGTACTTCTCGTGCGAAGGCCAGATCTCGAGCGCGTCGCCGCGCACGCGGTACTGCGAACGCTTGAACTCGATGTCGCTCCGTTGGTACTGCATCGTGTTGAGCGCCAGCAGGAACTCGCGCCGATCGATCCGCGCCCCGCGCGTGATCGTCAGCACCCGCTGCCCGTACGCCACCGGCGAGCCCAGACCAAAGATGCACGACACCGACGCGACCACCACCGTGTCGCGCCGGCTCAAGATATTGCTCGTCGCGGCCAGCCGGAGCTGGTCCAGATCGTCGTTCCGCGACGAGTCCTTCTCGATGTAAATGTCGCGCTGCGGGATATACGCCTCAGGCTGGTAAAAGTCGTAATAGCTGACGAAATAATTGACCGAGTTGTTCGGAAAGAACTCGCGGAGTTCCTCGAAAAGCTGGGCCGCGAGCGTCTTGTTGTGGCTGATGATCAGCGTCGGCTTCTGAAGCCGCGCGATCGTGTTCGCCATCGTGAACGTCTTGCCAGTGCCCGTCGCGCCGAGCAAACACACCGCCGGGCTCCCGGCCTTGATATCCCGAGTGAGCTGCTCGATCGCCGCTGGCTGATCGCCGGTGGGCTGGAACGGGGAGACAACTTCGAGCGAGCGTGACTCAAGCATGCGGAGATGTTAGGAACACGGCAGCCAACACGGGGTACGCATTGCGCCTCGCGAACTCACCCCTTCACGGCCGCCAGCAACTCTCGCGGCTTCTTCCTCGACAACCCCCACACCGCTGGCGCCGCCGCACCCAACGCCATCACGATCACGATCCCCCAGCCAATCGCGATTGCACCCACCGGTGCCTGGAACGTCAGCTCCAGCCCCAGCAGCAACTCATTAAGCCGCCGCCCCGCGTACGCGCCCTGGAAGCCCATCAGCGTCCCCAACACGCACGCCGCCAGCGCAATTACCACGACCTCCGCCAGCACCAGCCTCGACACCAACCCGCCCGACGCGCCGACCGCGCGCAGCACGCCGAACTCGAACTGCCGGGCCGTGATCCCCGCGATGATCAGGTTCGCCACGCCAAAGCACGCGATGAGCATCGCGAACATCGCGATCAGCGACATCGCCAGCAGCGAGCCCTTGATCAGCGTCGTGATGTCGTTCTTGATCTGCCGCCCGCTGCCCACGTCGAGAATCCCCGAGTCGAACAGCTCGCGCTGGATCGTCGCCACGGCCTCGGCGTCGCTCACGCCGCCCGGGGCGTCCTCGGGCTTCAACCCGATCTGGATCATGTGGATCGCGTCGGACTCGAACTTCTTCGATAGGTCTTTTCGGCTGCCGAACACCGCGTGGATCGATTGCTCTGTGTACTCGTCGCCGACGTTAAAGAACTTACTCACCACGTCCAGCCCGGGGCTGGTGATGACGCCGACGATCTCGAAGTTGTACTCTTTGCCGTCGGACGAACACTTGAAAAAACCCCCGACGCCAAGCCCGCGCGCGACAAGAAACTCACGCGCCACGATGATCGCGCCGCCCTCATTCAACCGCCGGAGCGCGGTCTGCTCGTCCCCCTGCACCCACGTCAGCTTCGCCATCTGGAAGAACGGCTCGGGGTCGAACGCCACGAACGTCGAGTTGAACCTCTGCAACGCCTTCACCCCGAACGCGTCGGTCTGCACCGGGTGCAGCGTGATCGCGCACGTGCGTGTCACGAACGGAAGGCCATCGAGCTTGGCCTGGCTGTCCTTGGTCAGATTCAGCCCCGTCACGAAAGCCTCGGGGAAATCCAGCTTCCCCAGCCAGTCGCGCAGAACCGACGAACCCTGCGTCCAGATCGCGACCATGAGCGCCAGTCCGCCCATCAGCGCCCCGGCCGTAAACCCGTGCCGGTACGGCGTCGCGCGGATCGTCCGCGCCAATAACGACGGCGGCAGCCCCAGCAGCTTCGAAACCGGCACGCCCAACGCCCACACCACAATCAGCACGGCTGGCACACCCAGCAGGAAGTACCCCGAGAACATCGCCGGCAGCCCCATCGTCGCGTACAGCCAGAACGCGACCTGCCCGTCGCGCAACAGCGAGATACTCAGATGAAACGCGATCGCTACGCCGCCCAGCACCACGCACCGCACCAGCCACTTCCGCTTTGGAGCGACCGACCGCGACGCCAGCGCCCGCAACGGCGAGACCCGCGACGCTTGCCAGGCTGGCACCGCCGCACCGATTAGCCCCGAGATCACCGCCCCCGCTGGCGCAAGCACCACCCCGAGCCATGACATCGCCAGCCCGCCCGGCACCTGATCCTGCATCGCCTTCAAAATCAGCCACGCCGCTAGAATGCCCAGCGGCAGCCCGATCACCGCGCCCAGCCCGCCGATGATGACGCCGACCAGAAGCTGCGATCTTCCCAGCAACCCGCGCTCCGCGCCGATGCACCGCAGAATCGCCAGCTCGCGCTGCTTCTCCGTCACGCTCGTCGTGAGGCCCGTCGTGATGATGAACGCGGCAGCCAGGAACGACATCACCGAAGCCAGCAGCAAGCCAAGCTCGTTCGAGCGCACGTTGCGGTCCAGCCCCGACGTGATCTTCGCCGTCGTCTGCACGCTCAGACCCGAGGCCAGTTCCGTCCGCCGCGCCGTCGCCGTCTTCTCCGCATCGATACCCGGCCTCAGCACAATCTCGATCTCGCTCAGCTTACCGCGTTGGTCCGCGAGCTTGGCAAGCCCCTCAAACGTCATGTACGCCTGAGGCCGTCCGCCCAGCGGGGGCTGCGCAACGATCCCAACAACTTCGAGCCGATCGTTCTTCCTCAGCAGCCGCGCGATCTCGACCGAATCCCCGACCCGTACTTTTGCGCCCTCGTTCAGCTTCTCCGCCTCGCTCGCCGACGAAACAAACGCTGGCGCGTCAGCCTGCCGTGCCACCGAGCCCACCGTGTCGTCGCCGCCCCGCGACAGCTTGGGTGCCGCGGTGTTTCCGAACGCGCTGAACATCGACTTTGGTAGTTCGCTCAGGCGATCCGCGAGCATCTTGTCCAGCACGATCTCGTTGTCGCGCTCGGGCAATCGGCCCGACAGCAGATTCAACGCTCTGGCCGAGTCCCCCCCGACGGCCAGCCCGTTGGCGATGCACGACGAAGCAAACGTCGCGGATTTCCGCACAAACTGTTCCGCGTCAGCGCCCGCCTCGACATTCGTGCCCTCCGCCGTGCCCTTCGCGTTCGCCACATCCGGCCGAGCCCACTGCGGCCTCGTGAACCGCAGCGACAACGGCGCATGCAGATTCCCCGTCGCCGACGCCACCTCGGGCCACGCTCGCACCGCCGTCAGCACCGCTTCATCAAACGTCTTCCCCGACCCCGAGGGCTGCACGCGCAAGTCCGCCGTGCCCACCGTCGCCTCGACACGGCCCGCGAGCGCCTGATTCAGCGACGCCATCGCGAACGCCACCGCCGCGATCAGCGCAGCCGACAAAGAGACCGTGGCGATCAGCAGCACCGCCCGGCTTGGCCTATCGAACACACTCTTGGTAGCGAGCCGCCACGCCGCCTGCATCGAGAACTCCATTCTCTCGTTGACCATTCTCTGAATGAGTCGCCGACGTCGCGCCCGACCGAACCTCCGCGCGCTCGCCCGGCCTGACCTCGATCGTCCCGCGTACCACGCCGTCCTTGAGCACAATCACACGACGGCAATTCGCCGCCGCCGCTGGCTCGTGCGTCACCATCACCACGGTCGTCCGCTGCTTGGCCGCCAGATCCGCCAGCAATCCCCAGAGCTTGGCGCTGCTCGCCGAATCTAGATTGCCCGTCGGTTCGTCCGCGAACACCACCGGCGGCGAGTACAGCAACGCACGTGCGATCGCCACCCGCTGCTGCTCCCCGCCCGACAGCGCATCGGGTCGATGATCCCCGCGGCCGGTCAGCCCGAGCATCCCCAACAGCTCCTCGCTCCGCGTGCGAAGCCACGCCGCGTCCGTGCCAGCGAGCATCCCCGGCAATTCGACATTCTCTCGCGCCGTCAGCGTCGGGATCAGATTAAACTGCTGGAAAATAATCCCGATCTGCGTCCGCCGGAACATCGTCGCGTCACGCTCGCTCAGCGTGTGGATCGGCTTGCCCGCGATGTAAATCTCGCCCTCGTCGGGCCGATCGAGCGCCGCCAGCAGATGCAGCAACGTCGATTTTCCGCTCCCCGACGCCCCCATGATCGCATAAAAACCCGGCTCGGCGATCTCAAGGCTTACGCCCCTCAACGCCACAACCTTCCGATCCCCGAGCGAATAGCTCTTGTGAACGTTCACGCACCGCAGCACGGCGGCCGATTCAGACTGAGGCGTCGCAGCGATTCGAAAGACTCCCTGAAAAGCAGAACACACTCTCACACCGGATGTGCCGCGTCGTACGCCTTCGCGTCCTTGGCCTTGGCCAGCCCCGCCTTGTCTGTGTCCGCGAACTTGATCTTCACCAGCCAACCCTTGCCGTACGCATCAGTGTTCAGCAGCGACGGATCGTCTGCTACCGCCTTGTTCACTTCCGTGATCGTTCCGCCCACCAGGCAGTACACGTCGCTGGTCGTTTTCACGCTCTCGACCTCGCCGATCGATTCCCCGGCCTTGAACATGAAGCCAGCCTTCTTCATCTCCACATACGTCACGTCAGTCAGCGCGTTCACCGCGAACTGGGTCAGCCCCAGCGTCAGCGTGTCGCCCTCGACCTTGTGCCATTCGTGACTCTCGGAATACACGCGATCAGTTGGCGACGTCATGGCAGTTTCCTTCGATATGAACGGTCAAACGGTTTCGCGGACGGTGCGCGGACGGTGCACTGCGGCCAGCTCTCCGCCGCCCGCAACTGCTGATGCTAGCGACAGCCGCACTCATGGCAACACCCCGGCCCCTGACTCGCTGTTTCGCTCTCCCCTCTCCCTAGCCGCCAATCGGCTACAGTCCGCGACGAATGCTGTTGACTCTCAATGCCCACTGTCTCCGAAGCCTCCTGCAGGCGTCGCCCAAGGGCCGACGCCAGGCGATGAGTGTCTTTGACCTCCCCGCCTTCACCAAGCAGACTCTCGGTCTCAACGGCTTGAACCTCTCCACCGATATGCTCGTCGGGTTCGACCGCGCCCAGCTTGAAACACTTCGCGAGCGAGCCGACAAGGCCGCGTGCTCCTGCCTGCTCCTCGTGGAATCCGAGGCCCAGACCCTCACCGACCCCGAGTCCGCCGAGGCCGCCATCGCACGCATGCGCCGCGTCATCACCGCCGCGAACATCCTCGGCTGCAACTCTGCCGCCATGCGCATCAAGGCACCCGATTCCGATCAGGCCATGGAAGTCGTCTCCAAACGCCTCAAGCAGGTCTCCGAGCCAGCCGAAAAGCTCGACCTCACGCTCCTCATCTCTCCGATGACCGGCCTCACCGCCACCCCGGAGCGACTCACCGACCTCATCAAGAAAGTGGGGGGGTTCCGCATCGGAACCTTCCCCGATTTCCAGGCCGCAGCCGCCGCCAAGGATCCGTCCGCATACCTCCGCCGCCTCTGCCCGTACGCTCAGGTCGTCTCCGCCTCCGCCGTCAAGTTTAAAGACACCGGAAAGAAGACCCTCCTGGCCGACGGCGAAACCGAACGCATCGTCTACGCCCACGAGACCTACGACCTCAACCTCATGATCAAGGCCGTCACCTCCGTCGGCTTCGAGGGCACTATCGGCATCGACTACCGCGGCGAGGGTGACATCGTCACCGGCATCACCCGCACCCGCGACGTCCTCCTCGACGCCATCGGCGGCGTAGACCACGACGCGTCAGACCTCGATGACGAACTCGAGATCGGCGAAGAAATCGAAGAAGCCGAGCCCGGCACAGACCAATGAGCCCCGTCCCAGGGCTACTTCACAACCAAGCTCACGGCACGCCCGCCTTTTGGTCTTCACGCGCGAGCGCATCGACGGTATGATGACAAAGTCCGGCCGCAGAACCACGGGTGCCTCTGGAAGGGTCCAGCCATGCAACACCTCGCCCCTGAAGATTCATCGGGCCTCTCACAGGGCGCCGCGGTTCTCGAGTTTCGTGCCTCAAGCAAGCCCCCCGTGAGAGTTGATCTCGCTCTTGACGACGCTCCTTCCGCCGATCCTTCCAGCCAACGCTCACCCCTTAAATCTTCCAACCCCGCCGTGCTCCCACACGACCGCCCCATCATCGTCACCATCGACGGCCCGGCGGGCACCGGCAAGTCCTCCGTCGCGCGAACTCTCGCCGCACGCCTCGGCCTCGATTTTCTCGATACTGGCTCCATGTACCGCGCCGCGGCCGCCATCGTCATCGACCGCAAAATCAACCGCGAAGATCATCAGGCCATCGTCGCCACCGTGCGCGACGCCGACCTCCACTTCGACTGGTCCACCGACCCACCACAAATCCTCGCCTGGGACCACCCTCTCAACGGTCGAATCCGCGCCGCCGATGTCACCGCCATCGTCTCACCCATCGCCGGAATCGCCCTTCTCCGCGAGCTCATGGTCGCTCGCCAACGCGAGATCGCCCGCCAGCACGCCCGCCTCGTCTCCGAAGGCCGCGACCAGGGCTCGATCGTCTTCCCACACGCCGCCATCAAGTTCTATCTTGACGCGTCCCCCAAAGTCCGCTGCGCTCGTCGCGCCGAGCAGCTCCGGGCCAGCGGCCAACGCCCCGACGAGGCCGCACTCCTTCATGAGATTATCGAACGCGACCTCAGCGATTCCTCTCGCGAGGTCGGCCCGCTCGTCTGCCCAATGGACGCCACCCGCATCGACACCTCGGGCCTCACCTTCGAGCAGGTCGTCACCACCCTCGAACAGCACGTCCGCGAGGCGATCCTCTCAAACTGATCGCCCCCTAAGAATCAACAACTCACCCCAGTCGGACCAGTGTGAGGCAGGAGTCCCGCCTGCTTTCTTCTGCGTCTACTCCTTCTCCTTCTCCT
>CAZIMT010000088.1:0-1694 GCA_964540295.1 uncultured Phycisphaeraceae bacterium | reverse complement strand
GGGACAGGTTTATCAACGTGCCTCTCCTCTTCCTACCTCTTCGTCTTTCCGATTCCTCCGATCGGCTCTCCCCAGCACCTTCTCCACGCCGGTCCAAACCTCACACCAATCCATCGCGCCGCGGTGACCAATGCCGCGCACACCTTCGTCGTGAGTATCATCACCACTCGCGCCCCGCCCGCACCTCACCCGCACTCCGTACCTCTCGAGGCCTGATGGATCAGCCGATCTCCCTCCCGGTGCTGTCGCCCCTTCTCTCGCCGAGACCGCGCGCCAAAACCCTCGCCAGCCCGCCCGCTGGCTCCATTTCCCCAGTCGAGAAAAAAGAAAAATGCGGCGTAGTCGGAGTCTGGGGCCACCCGCACGCCGCACGCCTCTGCTACCTCGGCCTATACGCCCAGCAGCACCGCGGGCAAGAGTCTGCTGGCATCGCTGTCTCCAGCGGACGCAAGCTCACCGCCATCACCGGCATGGGGCTCGTCCCCGAAATCTTCGACCCACGCACACTCCAAGACCTCGACGAAAAAGGCGGCGTCGGCGCCATCGGACACAACCGCTACTCCACCGCTGGCGGCTCGCTCGCCTGCAACGCTCAACCTCTCCTCGAATCCTTCATCGGAGGCCAGGTCGCCCTCGCCCACAACGGCAACCTCATCAATAACGACGCCCTCCGCCTCCGCTTCGAAGAAGCTGGCCACATCTTCCACACCACCAGCGACACCGAGGTCATCGTCCACCTCCTCGCGAGCCCTCAGCAACAGAAATCTCCCGACCCGCTCGCCGCAACGCTCCGCCGCCTGCAGGGAGCGTTCAGCCTGCTGTTCTTGTTCCCCGACCGTATCGAGGCCGCCCGCGACCCCTGGGGATGGCGTCCGCTGGTCCTGGGCTGGATGCCTGCGACAGAAGATTCACCACGCTACCCCCTCGTCGCCAGCGAGACCGTCGCGCTCGACGTCATCGGCGCCGAGTACGAACGCGAGATCGAGCCCGGAGAGATCATCACCATCTCTGGATCGGGGGCGAAGATCACCGTCACCAGCCGCCGCTTCGCACCCATCGCCGACCGCCCCGCCCACTGCGTCTTCGAGCACGTCTACTTCGCCAACCCCGCCAGCCGCGTCTTTGGTCAGAACGTCCAAAGCGTCCGCGAAGCGATGGGCGAGATGCTCTCCCGCGAGGCCCCCGTCGCGGCCGACTACGTCATGCCCATGCCCGACTCGGGCCGCAGCGCCGCCAGCGGCTACGCTCGCGCCAGCGGCATCCCCTACCGCGAGGGCATCGTCCCTAACCGCTACGTGGGCCGAACGTTCATCAAGCCCAGCCAGAGCGAACGCGTCGCCGCGGTCCGCCTCAAGCTCAACGTCATCGCCGATATCGTTCGCGGCAAAGAACTCATCGTCGTCGACGACTCCATCGTCCGCGGCACCACCAGCAAGGCGCGCGTCATCAGCCTCAAGGAAGCGGGCGCGAAGGAGGTCCACGTCCTCGTCAGTTGTCCCCCGCACATGAATCCGTGCGTGTACGGGATCGATTTCCCTGACCGAAAGAAGCTCATGGCGGCGAATTACACCGTCGACGAGATCCGGCGCTATCTGAATGCCGACTCGCTTGGTTACCTGTCCCTCGACGGCATGGTCCGCGCTGTGGGAACGAACCCCAACGGATTCTGCCTGGCGTGTTACAACGGCGACTAC
>CAZIMT010000087.1:0-14047 GCA_964540295.1 uncultured Phycisphaeraceae bacterium | reverse complement strand
GGTTACGGCTCGGCATGAACGAGACGCGTAACGCCGCGTCGCCGGAGTGTGTCGGTGAGAGCCGCGTGATTGTCCGGAGTAATCAGCACCACGCAGCGAGGGTCGATCGATGCCGGTAGCGTCACAGTCGCGTGAGCACCCGACCCGCTCCGATCATCCACGGCTTCAAACTCAATACGCATCTCAGTCAAGGTCGCGGCGCATTCATAACCATTGCGACCCGTGCCGTACATCACCAATCTGTCCCCGGGAGTCAGCATCGCAATCGCGCGCCGAGCCGCATGATCCCAGCGATCACGAGGAGAGACGATCGCCCGACGTATCGAATCGGGCCACGGGAAATCAGGCAGCGCTCGCTCGATGGATCCTTGCCATGCGGCAGAGAACTGGCTTGCGTTGGCGGGCCCGACCTGAGCATGGAATTGGAACGCCCACCGCAAGGCACCGACGAGAACATCTCGGTCATGCGTTGTCCAAGCACCGAGTTGCGTGAGATACTCGCGCACGGCCTCGGTGTCGCCCTGCGCGATCGCTCGCGCGATGCAGCGGACTCTCCACGAGCGCGTGTGAACCGCCAGCGAGTGGGGCGGGGAGTAGCGTTCGATCATGCGCAGACCGTCATCGCACATCGCCCGCACGTCGCGCGAGAGCGAGCCGTCGATCATTCGATAGAGGTACAGAGATTCAGCGATCTCGGGAGCCCAACGAATCCCCGAGCGAGCGGTGCGCAGCCAGTGGCCCCAGTCTGCGAGAATACCGTCCTCGCTGCGAAACGGAGTCTCGATCTGTGAAGACGCGCCGTCGAAGCCTTCCAAGTCGGCAAGTTGGCACAGCGCCTCGCGGCGCATCAGCACCGCGCCGATGGCGAGCGGATTGAAGCGGCAGAGGAGGTTGAGCGCGAGTTCTTCGCGAGCTACCTGGGCGGTCCAGCCGAGGTCCTGAAGACTCGGCCCGACGATGGAATGCCAGCACGCGACCGCGTCGGATTGAGTGTCCAGCCCGTTCAGCATCCGTTCCGCATAGCGCGGATGTATTACGTCGTCGGCATCGATGAACGCGATGTTATCTGCTCGGCATGCTCGAAGGCCCGCATTGCGCGCGCGCGCGACGCCGCCGTTGGTCTGCTTCAAGAGCGTAATGCGCGGTTCGTGGAACGACTCGGTGACCGTCGAGGTGGTGTCCGAGGACCCATCATCAACAACAACCGCGGTCCAATCCTGGAACGATTGAGACTGCAGCGAGCGCAGGGTGTCGCCGATCGTGCGCTCGGCGTTGTAGGCGGGAACCACGAAGCCGATCGGCGTTGTGGCGTTCATGAGAAGGTGCCCCGACTCAACGCCTTCGTGCCGGATAACGTTTTGCGAACCAAGGAAAGTACATCGTGAACAAGCGCGTGGTAGGTGAGGCACGGCGTGATCCGCTCCGCGGCGAGGCGTGACGTGGCGCGACGCAGATCGGGGCGTTCGATCGCAGTTCGGACGTTCCGTTCAAGCGCTGTCGGCGAGTCAAAGAAGTTCTCGGCCGAGTCGCCCAGAAGCCAGAGCGATTGCTCCGCCGGGTGTGGTACTCCGCCGCGTTTGGCGAACCGCTTGCGTTGGTTCTCGGTGAACGTCAGCGTGCTTTCGGCTTGCAAGCCCATTCTCTGTCGCAGGCTCATCATCCGCATGAGCGTGGGGTGATCCGCGACTTGGAACGCTGTCTGCCCCGAGCTGGGGTCGACGATGTTCGGCGGAAGATCGCGGGCAAAGAGATCGCCGATACTCGCCCAGAAGAGCGCGGAAACTTCTTCCATGTTCATCCGCAGCATCGGGTACCCGCCCGAGAGCACACACTCGACCACTCGCTGGTGCATGAGAAAGTGCACGGTCGCGTGCAGATGTGCGGCGGCTCCTTGGTAGCTCGCGCGCAGTTCTTCGCCGTGGTTCAGTTCTCCCTTGGCGTAGCGTGCGAAGCGCGAGTGTGACTCCCAGCCGTGGCCGTAGACGTTGAGACGCCAGCCGTTCTTCTCCGCAATATCTGCGGCCCAGTGCAGCGTCTGGTGTCGCACCGCTCGTTCGGCGAGCGGGCCGCAGTACTGCTTGGCGATCAATGCGACGAGCTTGAGATCGGGCTGCGGCCCGGGGTGTTGCGTAGCGACCAACGCCTCTGACGCGAGCGTATCGAAGCTGGCGTGCGCAAACTGTGCGGTCGGGTGTTCGCCGAGCGCTCGGACTTGCGGATAAAGATGCTCGAAAACGCGCACGAGCGGCGGGTTGTGACGAACCTCCCCGCACAGTCGCGCGTGCAGGGCCTCGACCGTCTCCGCGTGCCGGCTGGCGTACGCGATCTCGCACTCGTGCCGCCGACGCAGTGATGCGTCAACCGGAGCGGGGTGAAACTTGCGTTCGCTCGCAACGACCGAGCACGCCATCGTCCGCTCTTTGGCATATCCGAATCTTTCAAAGAGCTCCTTGTGCTGGTGTCCGATCAGGAAATCGAACTCCCCATGCTGGGCGCCAGCGCTGTCGCGGAAAAGGTGGGGCATCGCGTCCTGGATCCAGCAGACGAACGGCAGTTGCAGCGGAATAATCGGCCCGAACATGCCGCGGAGGGTCGCGCGCGTGTAGTTGATCAGGACCACCAGGTCTGGTTTCCACTCCACGATCTGCTTCAGGTACGCCAGCCCATTGAGATGGCACGTGTCGTCGGGCTCGATGAGGACGCGCGCCGCGCACCCGGCCCGCTCGAGCGCGGACGCCAAGTCGCTCGCGGAGTGTTTCACAAAGGTCGTGTACCGGCACGTCGGCACCAGCACGCGGAGCTTGGGTCCGGTCTCGTTGTGAGCCTCTTCAAACCTGTGGTTCCACCACGCCCTGTCCCGCGATACGTAGATGCGCTGCGCCGCGGCCGAGAGCGATGCCTGATCGGCGAGCTGCTCGCGTTCGAGTTTGCTGAAGAGGGATTCCACAGAATCCGCAACCGCGGAACGAGCGGGCAATCGCGGGATGAACGGGCCGGTGATCCCAGTGTGCGAGAGAGCGCGGAGGTCGCGAGCCAAGTGCTCGATCGCGTGGTCACCGATGTACAGATGAAGCCGATGCTGGCAGAGCTCGCTCGTCAGATCAACAAACGAAAGCCCGTCTAACGCTCTGATTGGGTCGCGCTCGATCACGTTGATCCGCGCGACATGCCCGTCGCCGCGGCGTGCGAGCAACTCGCTCGCGTGCTGGAGAATCCAGGGCGGGTCGATCCCTTCGAGAGTGTGAGGCCGCCCGCGCGATTCTTCAGCGCTCAAGTGTCGGTGGGCAAACGCACGTGCATCACCTCGATGATCCGCGAGGCCGTCCAATCGCCCGAACTTCGAGTTGGTCAGGCTCGTGCTCACGACGTTGCCGTCCATGGCTCGGAAGAAGCGGCGATCCTCAACCTTGGAGTGCCAAAGCCTGAACTCGGCCGAGAGATCGATCCCACGCAGCGCGAGAGTTTCCAGGTTCGCGGCGCAGATGAGCGTGCGTGACGCGGCGGTGATCTCGTCGGCTGGCAGGCGATCGACCATATCGATGAGCGTGCCGACGCCCGCTTCTTTTCGAAACTTTTCAGGCAAGTGCGTGAGCAACTCGGCGGCTGCTGTCTTAAGGTGCAGCCGCGCGAAGTTCGCCGCGACGAGGAACGCCATCTCCGCATCACTTGGGTCGTTCTCAACGGCCCGCGTGCCTCGCGCAAGAAATGCCCATGGTTTCCCGGATCGACCGAGACGGATCAATTCGTTTCGATCTCCTGAGGAGACGACGGCGGGCGCACTCACAACCTCGCCGAGCGTGTGCGTCGGTGTGTCGGTCGAGATGGGCTTGATCGTCGGCGCAGTCGGTGGCATCGGTCGTCTATCGGACCTCGCCGATCCTCGGCGACACATTGCGGCGCAAGACTCTGCCTCAAGATAATCGGACCTGAGATCAGATCACGAGCCCGCACAGACTGGCTTGAGATTCACGTCCCGGTTCAGGCCTCGGTTCCCGTCTCGATTCCCGTCCCTATTCAGGTATCGTTTCGCGAGGGTTCTACTTCCTGATCGACAAATCGATTCTCGCCCCCCGGGGTTTCCTGAATGATCCCCAGATCGCGCAACGCCGCGAGCGCCGCCATTTGTTCGGCTCGTTTTTTGGACTGGGCCCAACTCGCCGTAAACTTTTTCCCGCTTAGTTCAACGCACACCTTGAAGCACTTGGCGTGGTCTGGGCCTTTCTCGTCGAGCACTCGGTAGATCGGCGTGCTCTCGTTGAGCCGCTGCGCGTGCTGTTGCAGGACCGACTTGAAGTTCTGCTGGTGCCCGCTCTCGGCCGCGCGATCGATGTGCGGATCGACCAGCGGGAGCAGGAACGCTGACGCCGCGCCCGCACCTCCGTCGAGATAGATGGCGGCGATCACCGCCTCCAGCGCCGACGCTGGCAGCGACGTTGGCATGTCTGCCGAAGTCTGCATTCCCTTGCCCAGGATCAGAAACTGCGAGAGCCCTAGTTGCGTGGCGATCTCCGAGCAGACCTGCCGCGACACCGCGAGGCTCTTGATCTTGGTCATCTCGCCCTCGAGCAGCTGCGGGAACTTTTCGTAGATCCGTGCGCACACGACCAGCCCCAGCACCGAGTCGCCTAGGAACTCCATGCGCTCGTTGGAGTTGATGCGTGCGTCCACCACCGACGCGTGCGTGAGGGCAAGGTTCAGGTACGTACGGTCGTTGAACGTGTACCTCAACGCGGCTTCGGCTTGTCGTAGTGCGCTCTCGTCCATGGTCTACCCTATAAGGCCTCTGAGCCTCGACGAACCAACACGACGCGCGAGCTTCCAAGGCTCGGCACGCCGTTCGACTCGATGACCAAACGCGAGCGCTCGCCTGCCGTCATCCGGAAGCCTCCCTAGGCACCCAAACAACGATTGGCGAGCGGACGCGCCCCGGCAGTCCCACGGCCGAGCGTCAACTCAACCACGATACCCGATCAGCGACCAACTTCCAATTCTTTTATTGAGCTCGCTCCCGGGGGCCTCGCGAGAGCCCTTCGGCAAGACCTTGGAAGGCGGACTGGTCGGACGACCAGGGGCGGTCTATCCTCCTCTCCCGATCGCTCGCAAAGCCGTCTAGAGCCGGTGCCCGATCGGGTGTTCCCAACGATCCTTCTGAACGAGATTGCACCATGCATTACCCGCACCGCATCAGCCGCCTCAAGCGTAAGCGTTCCATCGGTTTCCGCGTCCGCATGAAGTCGCGCAGCGGCCGCAAACTCATCAACCGCCAACGCGCCATCGGGCGAAGCCTGAACACGGCCGACCGGTAGGCTCGGGTGAGCCTAGTTCGAACTCCGAGCGGGCCTGGTTGAACACGCCAAACGTCCCAATGACAAGGCCACGACGTAACCACCCTGAGGGCGGCCAGGGAAAGTTCACCTCGTGGTTTTTCTACGCGCTCACCTGATCTCGCGCCGCCGGACTTGCAGGATCAATCGATCGCGATCAGGCAGCTTGGATTGTCGAACCGCGGGCTGTTCACCGCCGGGTTGACGTTCGTCAGCGCCGTCCACTCGGCTGGCCAGGCTCGGCAAAGATCCTTGAGCTTGCGAGGGTCGTTCTCGGAACTCTCGTTCGTGCCGCCCAGCCAGGCTGAAAAATCCTGAGGGCGAACGATCGCGGGCATCCGCTCGCACATCGGTTTGACCACGCTGTTGGCGGGCACGGTGAGCATCGCGCACGACTCGACGGCGGACGTGCCGTCCTCGGACGACCAGCGATCAAATAAACCGGCGATCCCGAACGTCGACATTCCCGCTCGTTCTGTGCCGGGCCGCAACCGCACCAGCACCGGGGCTTTGTTTCCGTTGCCGAGCGTCCGCCATTCATAGAAACCGTCGGCCGGGATGATGCACCGGCGGGCTTGGAACGATTCGCGCACCGACGGGGCCGAGTCGGCCGTCTCAATCGGGCAGGACGTGATCTGCACGCCGACGTCCGAGGCGCTTGCCCACACCGGGATCAGCCCCCATCGCGCCAAGGCCAGTTCACGCCTAGGAACGGTGGGTGGTTGATGTTCAGAGGTTCGGGCCGCCGCGCTGGTTCTGACAATCGCGATCTCCTGACCCGGCGCGATGTTGTACCGAGATTTCAGGTCGATCGGCCCGCGCGACACCGTCCGCCCGCTCTCGTCGCGCCCTTCACTCAGCGAAAAAATCTCGCTGAGAATCCCTGTCCGAGCAACCAAGATAAAGCGCCCGCTCATGCCCAAGCGTAGACGCGGGGCTAGTTACAGATTCGCATTGAATCGAGAGCCCTCTGGCACCCGACGGCACCGCGGCCCACCTCAGCCCGCCGTCAGCTTCTTGAGCTTGTTCAAGTATTCCATCACCACGATCACCACCGTCGCGTGGCTCCAGGTGAGAGGGCTCACGCTGATCGGGTCGCCGGTGTGCGGGTTGAACTGCTCGGCCAGCACGCCCGACGCCGAGGCTCGCTTCACGCACCACTCCAGCAGCGGCACCGCGAGCTTGAGCTCGTCCACGTTGCGAGCCTTGGCGATGTGATACTGGGCTTGCCAGAGCGTGCAGATCACCCACGGGTTGCCGGGGATGTCCTTCACGCGGTCGCGTTCGACCTGGTGGTAGTAGTCGCGCTCGTACCGGGCGCACCCGCCGATCTCTGTCTTGCACCACAGCTTCTCGTACAGCCCCGCCATCTCCGACTGCATGATCGGGTCGAGCGGATCGAACACGCCGAACGCGAAGAGTCCGTAGTTGGCCGAGTCGGCCGTCATATCCAGCCGGTACGTCCCGTCCGCCAGCGGCGTCGCCAGTCGCGCGAACCGCTTCTGCTCCGGGTGCCACAGGTACTTCTTGAGGGCCGTCTTCATCCGCTCCGCGCCCTCGCGGAAGGCGTTCGAGCGCGCGAACTCGCCGAAATCCTGCGCGAACTCTGCGGCCGCGATCAACCCGCCGATCGTCGCCGCCACCGTGAACGTGTGGATCCCGCGCCGCTCCTCCCAGAGATCCCACGACGGCTGCGGCAGCCCGTGCGAGTCGCGGTACTTGAGCATCCATTCCGCTGGCCTGGCGACCAGCGAGGCGTACAAGGGCTTGATGAACTCGACGTCGCGGAACATCTGGAAATGCTGGCGCAACGCCCAGACCACGAGCGCCGTCTCGTCTTGCTGGATCGGCAGGATTTTGATCCCGTCGATCATCCACGGGTGCCAGCTGGAGGCCATTTCGCCGGTGGGCGTGTACTTGTGCAGGAAGTACCCGTCGTCCTCGATCGCCTCGGAGCAGAACCGGAAGAAGCTGCGCGAGAGCTCGCTCTGCCCCGTGAGCACCAGCGAGTACGCGACCAGCGCGCCGTCGCGCATCCAGCAGTAGGAGTAGTGATCGCCAGCGAACTGTGTGATGTCGCTGTCGTTGGCGGCGATGATCGCCCCGCCGTTGTCGATCTGCGTGCGCAGCACCAGCTCGCTGCGATAGAAAAGGTCGCGGACCTTCTCGGGGAGCGGCGAAAGATCGATCGGTTCCTTGCGGGCCCAGAGCTTCCAGTACGCCTCGGTCCGCGCCATCATCGCGTCCGGGCCGCGCTCGTTGATCTTGCGGTTGAGCTGCTTGACCCGGTCGTAGGAATGCCCGCAGGCCAGCCACGCGGTGACGTACGAGTCGCCCCCGGCCGGGATCTGCAGGTTGAACCCGGCCGTCGCGTCCACCGAGCCCTGGCTGATCGCGTTGCGCCCCAGGATTCCGTCCTCGGCGTCGCGCCACGTTCCCTCGGCCCCGTTCACACGCTTGGTCCCGATCGCCCAGTTATCAATCCCGCATTTGTTCTGGTCGCAGGCGTTGAACAGAAAATAGTTGTCGTCCTTGTAGAGCACGATGCTGCTGGTGCCCGGGTCGTAGTTGGCCGTGTCGCCCACCGGGGTGCCAGCGATCGAAAAGTCCCAGTGAAAGAAGATCCGAACGTCGCGGTCCCGGTTGAGCAGGTCCTTGACGACCGCGCGCCGGAAGTACACCGTCTCGTGAAAATCTACTGCGTCGTTGCAGACGACCTCAAGCCCGAGCATCTCATTGACGAGGCGCACTTCGGTCACCAGCGTGTCGGGCTTGTAGCGCAATTCTCGCGTCCAGGTCGGGTCCTCGATCCACGCGAACTTTCCATCGGCCCAGACGCCGAAGCGCTGGATATGCCCGTCCGTGTGGTTGTGCCGACCCACGTGTGGGAAATAAATATCACGCACCCGGTAGAACCGGTCAAAGGTGACGAGCAGGTCGCCGTTTCCGACGGGAATATCTCTTGGCATGTTTGGCCTCGATGTCCTTCCTTGGCGAGGCAGAATAGCGGCCAAACCCGCGCGGGTCGATGCCACTGGTCCGTCGGCTCTCCGAGCCGGCTCTTCATTCCTCAACTGAAGAACGAGCTTCGCGCACCGTTCTCGTAAAACGAAGACTTACACCTGCCCGGAGAGCATCGCCGCCGCGAGGTCTTCGACCGAAGAACCCGCGGGTTCCTCGGGGGCCGTCGGCGTTCCCATCGCCATGATTCGGTCCGTCAGATTCCCGATGTAATTAATGCGGATCCCGAAGTTCTCACCGACCTTCATCGCCCCGCCGCACCCGATGACTTTGTTGTTCACCATCAGGTCGAGCTCCGATTCCGAACTTTTTCGAAGCTCGATGATCGAGCCCGGCAGCAATGCCATGACCTCGGAAATGCTCATCGTTCGCTCGCCGAGGCGCACGATGATCGGGACTTCGAGTTTCAGGATCGCTTCGAGCGTGCCGCCCATGAGTTCCCCGATCGGTTCGGCCGCCTGATTTGGAGGCCGCGTGACGAGTATCCCGCAACACGCGTGCCATTCTCGCGCCGCTCAAAGCCGTCCCGCGAGGACGAACCGCGCAGCGCACCGATTCAACCCGTGGGTACTCCTGGCCAGATCGAGATGTTCATCTCGCGTGAGGCGATCGTCGAGGTCGGATCTCGCTCAAGATTTGCAGCCCGCTCACCCCTCGTAGCGACCGACGATCAGGGTCACGTTGTGCCCGCCAAACCCGAAGGTGTTGTTCATGGCGTACCTGGTGCGCCGCTCGCGTGCGTGGTGAGGGACTAGGTCGATGTCGAAGCCCTCGTCGGGGTTGTCCAGGTTCACCGTCGGCGGGATGACACCATCGCGGACGGCGTGAACGCACGCGATGAGCTCGATCGCGCCCGAAGCGCCCAAGCTGTGCCCGTTCATCGACTTGGTCGAACTCATCAAAAGCCGGCCGCCGCCCGCGCCGACCTTGGACTTTCGGGCGTGGTCGCCGAAGATGCCCAGAACCGCGGCGACTTCGGCCTTGTCACCCAACGGCGTTGATGTGCCGTGCGCGTTCACGTACTCAATATCTGTCGCGTTGAGGTGTGCATCGCGCAAGGCCCAGCGCATCGAGCGCCCCGCGCCCGCGCCCGCGGCGTCGGGGGCTGTGATGTGCGTCGCGTCGCAGCTGTTCCCGGTGCCGACCAGCTCGGCGTAGATCGTGGCCCCGCGCTTCTTGGCGTGCTCCTCGGTCTCCAGCACGAACATCGCTGCGCCTTCGGCCAGCACGAACCCGTCGCGGTGCTGGTCGAACGGCCTGCTCGCGTGCGAGGGATCGGAGTTCCGCGTGCTCAGCGCCTTCATGGACGAGAACGCGCCGATGCACAGCGGCGTGACGGCGGCCTCGGCCCCGCCGACGATCATCACGTCAGCCTCGCCGCGACGCATGATGTGCATCGCGTCGCCGATCGCGTGACCGGAGCTGGCGCACGCCGTGGCGTGCGCCGAGGCTGGACCCTGCAGGCCGTACTTGATCGAGATGTTGCCAGCCGCCGCGTTGACCATGAGCCGCGGGACCGTGAACGGCGAGATGCGATCGGGCCCGCGATCGATGAGCATCCACATGCCTTCTTCGATCGTGCGGATCCCGCCCACGCCCGAGCCGATCACCACGCCGCAGCGTTCGCCGTCTTCTTTTGAAAAATCGATGCCCGAGTGCTTCACGGCCTCGGCCGTCGCGCCCATGCCCAGAATCGCAAACCGGTCGATCCGCTTGGCGTCGCGTGAGTCCATCAGCCCTGTCGCCACGGGGTCCCAGTCTTTGACCTGGCCCGCGATCAGCACCGTCCAATGCCCGGTGTGACGCTTGAACTCCTCGCCCTCGAGCAGCCCGATGCCGTTTCGGCCTTCGCGCATTCCCTCCCAAGTATCCCTGGCGGTGTGCCCGAGATTGGTAATTGCGCCGAAACCGGTGATAACGACCTTGGGAAGGCCTGATGGAGTTGGCATGCGGGAAATCGCCGCCGGCAGGGCTATCGGGGAACTCGCTCAAACCACGGGCTGCTGACCCATGGGCTGCCGGTTGGCCCACGGATCGGCCCCGCGAGTGTCAGCCCAGAAACTTTCGGACGTTCCCCACACGGCGGAACACCCGTCAGAACCGACTCCTCGCTGAGATTTACTCTACGCCGTGCGCCTGCTTGATGAAGTCGATGGCTTCGCCAACCGTCTTGATTTTCTCGGCCTGCTCGTCGGGGATGGAAGTCTCGAACTCGTCTTCGAACTCCATGACCAATTCAACAGTATCCAGACTGTCCGCGTTCAGATCGTCTACGAAGCTCGTGGCCCGGCTGATCTTGGCCTTGTCGGCTCCCATCTGCTCGGCCACGATCTCAATCACTTTCGCTTCGATCTCTTGCTCGGTCACTGGTCGGTCTCCCGTCGCTGCGGTCTAAGAAATTTCGGCGAGGCCTCGCGCCCCAACCGCTCTGCTTGCCCATGAAACCCGCGAGCGGATTTCAGGGGCGATTATACACCACCGACCGCCCTAGCCAAGCCGCTCCCTTCAAGGAACCGTACCTCCGCGGTTCAATAATTCGCGTCTGCCCACGTTCTCCGCCCGGAAATTGCGTCGGGCACAGCGGTTGGCCGGAATATCCACCCTAGGCCGTCGCACCCTGTGCGAATGAACACAATCGCGATCCACCGCCCTTGCACTCCCGACGATGATCCCCTCGGCATCGGTTTCCATCCGGTGCCACAGTCGCGACGCCGAGGACTTTTGCGGGTCCGTTTCTGCCCGCCCGGCGTCGAGTCAGATCTGAGGAGCTCACGCCATGGCCGGCATCCCGATCGACCCCCAAGAGTTCACGGACATGGTCGCCAAGGTGCTGCGGAAGATGCAGCCCGACTACGCCATCGATCAGGGTGGGGTCCGCGAACTCATCGTCAACGGCCGCCGCCTCGACCTCGAAAACCTTTTCCGAATGGTCCGCCACGAGCCCAACCGAGGGCACGAGATCGTCCAGCACTACCTTGATCAGCTCTTCAGCGGCGACGCGGCCCAGCTGCTCACGATGACGCTCGATTTCGCCCGCCCGCGCATCATGCCGCGCATCCAGCCTGAATCCATCTTCGAGCACCTCACCCGCGAGATGGTCGCCCACGTCCCCTTCGTCAACGGCACCGTCGTTGTCTTCGTCACCGACCTGCCGCACATGACCATCAGCGTCACCACCGAGCAGGTCGTCCGCTGGGGGCTCACCGTGGATGATCTCGATGAGATCTCTCGCGCAAACTTGGATGAATATGCGCCCGAGCTCGAAATCCAGCTCGTCGAGAGCAAGGAAGGTGGCAAGGCCGCGATCCTCTCCGAGCACGACGGCTACGACGCCGCACGACTTCTACTTTCGGGCTTGTTTGATCGCCTCGCCCCGCAGATGGGCGGCGATTTCTATGTCGCTACTCCGGCCCGCGACATGTTCGTCGCCCTCTCCCCCGGCCCCGACCCGTTCATCAAGCGTCTCCAACACCGCGTTACTCAGGACTACCGTCGCCTGCCCTACCCGATCACCAACGATTTCTTCTACGTCACTCGCGACGGCGTGGCCGGAACCGCCGCCGAAGTCCAGTCACGCGATGAAGCGGCCTGAGCACCGCCCTATTCTCTGGCGTGATTCTGCTCATCGACAACTACGACAGCTTTACCTGGAACCTCGTCCAGCGCTTCGGCGAGCTTGACCCACGCCTTGAGCCCGGCATCGGCATGCTCGTCGTGCGCAACGACGAGATCACGCCGGAGCAGGCTTCCAAGCTGGACAACGGCCGCGGGCCGACTCACCTTGTCATTTCTCCCGGCCCCTGCTCACCCAACGAGGCCGGGGTCTCCTCAGCCATGCTCAACCACTTTGCGGGCCGAATCCCGGTCTTGGGCGTCTGCCTCGGGCACCAGTGCCTGGCCGCTTCGAACGGAATGATCGTCGAACGCCACGTTGTACAGATGCACGGCAAAACCAGTCTCATCCATCACGACAACACCAGCCTCTTCGCCGGGCTGCCCAATCCGTTCACCGCCACCCGCTACCACTCGCTCGTCGTCCGCTCGTCAACTATTCCCACGCCCCCCAAGCCCGGCCAAGACGGCTGGCTCACCTCCGCGTGGACCGACGAATCTGATCATCTCGGCTCGCGCCGCGTTGTCATGGGCCTCCGCCGAGTCTTCGCTGATCCAGAGAAGCACGCCGTCGAAGGCGTGCAATTTCACCCCGAGAGCTTCCTCACCACCGAAGGCCCCAAGCTGCTTAAGAACTTCCTGAACCTCGCGCCGATCTGACCTGATCCTCTTCTGATTCGCTGTCTTGAAGCCCAGAACTCTTGATATCGTCCTCCTCCCTATCTTCTTGCCATGATTACCCCCGCCCCAACCTCCAAGCTCGCTCCGCACCTGGCCCGCGGAATCCTCGATTCTGTCATCGCTGAGAGCGCCACCAAGCCCGCGTACCTCGTCCTCGATATTCCAGACACCAGCTACAAGCTCTACCTTCGGCCAACGATCGCGCCGCAGACGCTCGTTGGCAAGCGCATTGTCGGCACCATCCACGCCAAAGCTCGCCGCGTGGACACGGTCGGCTCTGGCGGTCGCTACGTGGAGCCGGTCGAAGGCCGCCCGCGCCGCGTCCAAGGCAGTGTCATCGCCACCGACGAATCAACCAACACCATTACCGTGAACGCTGGCGTGCCGATCATCTGCACCGTCACCGACGAACGCCAGAAAGCCAAGCAATTCCAGAGGGGGCAGTTTGTAAGCTTTGACGTTCTGGACGGCGCGACGTTCACGGCCGAGCCTCTCTAAGAAAACTGCTGTCGCGGGTGAGCGTGCGATCGGGTGAGGTTCGTTTCGTTGCACGCGGCGATGAGCACGAATCCGCCGAGCGCAGGACCGTCTAGTGCAGGACTCGGTAGATCTCGACCTCGTCGGTGAGGCCTTCAGCGGCCTTGGCTTTGGCGTCTTCGCGCATGGGCTTGAAGCCGCTGTCGCAGGCGGCTTCGAAGAGCGTGACCGAGTCGGCGCCCTGCGCGGTGAGCTTGCGCAGCGGGTCGTTCATGGTCATGATCTCGTACACCGCGAGCCGGCCTTTGTAGCCCGTGCCGTAGCAGGGGTCGCAGCGCCCGTTGGTGGAGTTGGGTCCGTGCGAGTTTCCCGAGCCGTTGCAGACTTTGCAGGTGCGGCGGAGCAATCGCTGCGCGAGAACGGCCATGAGCGAGCTGGTGATGAGGTACGGCGCGACGCCGATGTCGATGAGACGGGTGATGGCGCCGGGCGCGTCGTTGGTGTGCAGCGTGGCCAGCACGAGGTGCCCGGTGAGCGAGGCCTGGATCGCCAGCTGCGCGGTCTCGTTGTCGCGGATCTCGCCGACAAGGATGACGTCGGGGTCTTGACGCAGGAGGGCGCGCAGCCCGGTGGCGAAGGTGACGCCGCGTTTGGCGTTGACCTGCATCTGGCTGATGCCCTCAAGATGGTACTCGACGGGGTCCTCGATGGTCATAACGTTGCGGCTGGCGCGGTCGATCGAGCCGAGGGCGGCGTAGAGCGTGGTAGTTTTACCGCTGCCGGTGGGGCCGGTGACCAGGATGATTCCGGTGGGGCGATCGACCAGTTCCATCAGTGCGGCCTGCATCGGCTTCTTCATGCCGATCTCGTCGAGCGAGAGCTGGGTTGAAGTTTGATCCAGCAGACGCAGCACGAGGCGCTCGCCGTAGACG